>JAEWVQ010000276.1 GCA_023459095.1 Pseudomonadota bacterium
ACCTTGTACCCGTCCGGATCTTCCACGAAGGCGATCACCGTGGTGCCGTGTTTCATCGGCCCTGCTTCGCGCACCACCTTGCCACCGCGCGCGCGGATGGCGTCACAGGCCGCCTTCCCGTCCGGCACTTCGAGCGCGATGTGGCCATAGGCGGTGCCCAGTTCATAATGCTCGACGCCCCAGTTGTGGGTGAGTTCGAGCACCGCGCCGTCGGCCTCGTCCTGGTAGCCGACGAAGGCGAGCGTGAACTTGCCTTCCGGGTAGTCCTGGCGGCGCAGCAGGCGCATGCCCAGCACTTCGGTGTAAAAGGCCAGCGAACGGTCGAGATCGCCGACGCGCAACATGGTGTGCAGGAGTCGCATGTTTCAGTCCTCTTGTTGGAGATTGCCGGCCCGCTCGGCGGCGATGTCCGGCAGGGAGGCAGCGGCGGCACGCAGACGTTGGCGGGCCGCCCGCCAGTCGGGGTAAAGCCCTTCGACCACCGCCCAGAAGCGGGGCGAGTGGTTCATTTCGACGAGGTGGGCGACCTCGTGCGCGACCACGTAATCGATCAGCGCGGGTTCGAGATGGATCAGCCGCCAGTGCAGGCGAATGCCGCTCGCGCGGCTGCAACTGCCCCAGCGCGTGCGCGCCGACGACAGCCCCACCGCGGGCGCCGGCAGACCGAGGCGGTGGCAGTACTCCTCGACCCGGCCGCGGTACCAGGCCAATCCCCGCGCGCGCAGCGCGCGCACCACCGCGGTGGCATCGGCGCGCGCCGACAACCACAACTCTTCGGCACCGTCCGCGCCCAGCCGCCAGGCGGCGCCACGCGCAATAGCGCCGAGACGCAGGCGCGCACCGCACCCGAACAGCGGCAAAACGGCGCCGTCGGCAATGGCGAGCACGGGTGCCGCAGGGCGGGTGGCCAATGCCGCCAAACGCGTGCGCAGCCAGATCCCGTGCATGCGCACGAAACGCTCGACTGCCGGCCACGCTGTGCCGTGCGGCACGGCAACCCGCGCCCCGCGATGATCGACCTGGAGCGCGAACGAGCGCCGCGCGGATTGACGCAGGGTGAGCGCAATGCGCTCGCCGTCGATCACCACTTCGTGCGCGGCCTCCACCGCAGCAGGGCGCGCGACGGCAGGCGGAACGGAACGCGAGCGCAGCGAAGAACGCAAGGACAAGCTCCGCCCTCTCAGGCCTTGTCTTCCCAGGCGAAGCCGCGCGCAGCCACCTCGGCCTTGATCAGCGTCATCGCCTGTGCGACGCGCGCCTTCGTACCCTTCATGCCGAGCTCGATCGAGCGCCGCTGCCCACCCTCGGCCAGCGTCGGCAGACTGAACAGGGTGGCATCGGGAAAGGCCGTGGTGATGTCGTGCATCAGCCCGATGAGCTGCCCTTCGTAGGCGTCCCACACCGTGATCGCCTGCTCCACGTAGTCCTCCTGGTGCTGCAGATGGGCGTAGCGCGTGTCGAGCACCCACTCGACCATCGGCCACGCCATGGTCGGAAAGCCGGGGGTGAAGTAATGCTGGCGGATCGAGAACCCGGGAATGCGGTTGTACGGATTGGGAATGATCTCGCTGCCGACCGGAAACACCCCCATCTGCAGACGCTCCGGCGTGATTTCAGCGCCGAAGCGGGCGCGGATTTCGGCCTCGGCTTCCGGGTGCAGGGCGAGACCGACATCAAGCGCGGCAGCGGCGCTTTGCCGTGTGCGATCGTCCGGGGTCGCGCCGATGCCGCCGAAGCTGAACACCACGTCGCCGCTGGCAAAGGTGTCGCGCAAGGTGGCGGTGAGACGGGCCTCGTCGTCGCCGCAGTAGCGCGCCCAGGCGAGCTTGAGCCCGCGCGCGGCAAGCAGTTCGATGAGGTGGGCGAGATGTTTGTCGCTGCGGCGACCGGAGAGAATCTCGTCGCCGATGATGAGCGCACCGAAGTTCATGACAGCATTCATTACAGCACTCGTGGCAGGTTGGCGGCGGCAGGCGCCGGGTCGAGCAGGGTCACGCCGCGAGCGACGCGTTCGCGGCGCAGGGCTTCCAGCATGTAATGCACGAAGGCAAGCCCGGCGAACGCCGGCGCGATGAAGTTGACCACCGGCACATAGGCCAGCATCGCGGTGCTGCCGCCGAGCGCGAGCATCCCCATGCGCTCGCGGCGCGGCAGATCTGCCAGTTCGGCGCGATCGGCGTGCAGCATGAGCGCGTCGTAACCGAAGGCGCGCTGGTTGAGCCAACCGGTGAGCAGCACCGACACCACCAGACCGACCCCCGGAATCAGCCAGAACGGCAGCGACAACAGCAAGGCGAGCATGAACAGCGCAGTGGCGCCGAGCGCGTTCCACACGCTGCCGAGATTGGAGCCGCCGTGCCGGCGTTCGAGGTCGGCGTAATCGCGCACCGCCACCCGCTCCAGCATCATCGGCAACGCAACCACGGCGACGATGATCGCCGCGCTGACGTAGATCAGCGGCACAAAGGCGAGCGCGACTGCGATTTTGAGCAGGACCAGCACCACGGCAGCGGTGAGTTCCGAGGCCGAAATCCAGCCACCGACCCAGGTGAGCCCCTCGATCCAGCCCATGAGGGCGTCGATCAGCGGAGACCATGCAGCCACCGCGATCCCGATCCACACCACGGTCGCGGCCACGCCGGGCCACAGCAGATGCCAGAAAATGTCGCGACGCATGATGCTGCGCAGGGCGCGGCCGAGCGCGCGGACGATGTCACCCATGGTCGTTGCCGCCCTGACTCAGCGCGGCATGCCCGGCAACATGCCCTTCATGCCGCGCATCATCTTCTGCAGGCCGCCTTTCGAGAACTGCTTCATCACCTTCTGCGTCTGCTCGAACTGGTTGAGCAGGCGGTTGACCTCCTGCACGGTGACCCCCGCGCCGGCGGCGATGCGGCGCTTGCGGCTGGCCTTGAGGAGCTCGGGCTTGGCGCGCTCGAGCGGCGTCATCGAATTGATGATGCCTTCGATGCGGCCGATCGCCTTTTCCTCTGCCCCGCCCTGCAGCTGCCCTGCGGCCTGCGCGAACTGCGCCGGGAGCTTGTCGAGCATCGAGGCAATGCCACCCATCTTGCGCATCTGCGCGATCTGCTCCTTGAAGTCGCTGAGGTCGAAACCCTTGCCGCTCTTGAGCTTCTGCGCGAAGGCCTTGGCCTTTTCCTCGTCGACGCCGCGCCGCGCCTCTTCCACCAGACCGAGAATGTCGCCCATGCCGAGGATGCGGCTGGCCATGCGGTCGGGGTGGAAAGGCTCGAGCCCGGAAAGCTTCTCGCCGACGCCGGCGAACTTCAGCGGCTTGCCGGTGACGTGACGCACCGACAACGCCGCGCCGCCGCGCGAATCGCCGTCGAGCTTGGTCAGCACGACACCAGTGAGAGGCAGCGCATCGTTGAACGCACGTGCGGTATTGACCGCATCCTGGCCGAGCATGGCGTCGACCACGAACAGGGTCTCGATCGGCTTCACCGCGGCGTGCAGGGCCTGGATCTCGGCCATCATCGCCGCGTCGATGGCGAGCCGGCCGGCGGTGTCGACAAGAAGCACGTCGGCATGGTGCTTGCGCGCGTAGTCGAGCGCGGCAAGCGCGATATCCACCGGTTTCTGATCGGCACTTGAGGGGAAGAACTCGACCCCGGCCTGCGCCGCCACGGTCTTCAACTGCTCGATCGCCGCCGGACGATAGACGTCGGCGGACACCACCAGTACCTTCTTCTTCTGCTCTTCGCGCAGCAGGCGCGCGAGCTTGCCGGTGGTGGTGGTCTTGCCTGCACCTTGCAGGCCGGCCATCAGCACCACAGCCGGCGGCTGAGTGGCAAGATTGAGGCCTTCGTGGGCGCCACCCATCAGCGCCTTGAGTTCGTCATGGACCACGCCGACCAGGGCCTGCCCCGGGGTCAGCGACCCGACCACTTCCTGGCCGACCGCCTTGTTCTTCACCCGGGTGATGAAATCCTTGACCACCGGCAGGGCGACGTCGGCCTCCAGCAGCGCCATGCGCACTTCGCGCATCGCCTCCTGGATGTTGTCTTCGGTCAGGCGCGCCTGGCCGCGCAGGGTTTTGACGACTTTGGACAGACGCTGGGTGAGATTGTCGAGCATATGCGGGGAGCCCTTCGGCCGGGGTGACTTGGAGTAAACTACGCGGAGCTATGCCGCCGATTCTACTTCATCTCCTTCCTGCCTCGCTTTACGCCGGTCTGGGCGCCTGGTTCTGGCACGCCGCACTGCGCGACGGCGGCCGTGCGGGGCAGCCGATGGCCCGGGTGCCTGCGGGCCCGGGCATGTCGCGCGCCGAACGCATGGTGCTGCTGGTCGCGCTCGTCGCGCACGGCGTCGCGCTGCAGGGCGCCCTGTTCCCCGACGCGCAGATGCGCTTCGGCTTCGGCGTCGCGGTGTCGCTGATGGTGTGGCTGGCGATCTGCTTCTACTGGGTGGAAACGCTCTACGCGCGGCTCGACGGCCTCCACGCCCTGGCCATGCCGGCAGGCGCACTGGCCAGCCTGCTGCCGGTGTTCTTCCCTGGCCAGCACGTGCTTGCCAATGCGGGCTCGCCGGCATTTCGCGCCCACTTCATCATCGCCATGCTGGCCTACAGCCTGTTCACCCTGGCGGCGCTGCACGCCATGCTGATGGCGGTCGCGGCACGCCAATTGCACAACGCCCGCTTCTCGCGCGCACTGACCAGCCTGCCGCCGCTACTGACCATGGAGGCACTGCTGTTCCGCCTGATCGGCATCGCCTTCATTCTGCTCACCCTGACCCTCGCTTCGGGCATCGTGTTTTCCGAGGCGCTCTTCGGCCAGGCCTTCCGGGTCGATCACAAGACCGTGTTCGCGGTCATTTCCTGGCTGCTGTTCGGCGCACTGCTGGTCGGGCGCCGGGTCTGGGGCTGGCGCGGACGCATTGCGCTGCGCTGGACTCTGGCCGGCTTTCTCGCCCTCATGCTCGCCTACGTCGGCAGCCGCTTCGTCATCGAAGTCCTGCTGCACCGCACGTGACTCCACGGTCCAAGCCCTGCCTGCCGGTCCTTTACAAGCCCCGGCGCGGCGTGCAACATTTCATGTCAGTCAATTAACGGCGTCAGCCCAAGCCGGTCCAACGCGGCACGGCTGCGCCTCGAGAGCGGGAAATGGCAGCAAACCCCCAGACCGCCCTGAGCGGCCTCGCCCGGGCATTGATCCAGAACGGCCGATTGTCCGAAAGCGACGCGGCCGCCTGTTCGCCCACGGCCAACGCCTCCACCCACGCCTTTCTGCTCGAAATCGCCAACCGCGGCCTGCTGAGCACGAAGGACATCGCCACCTTCGCCGCGGAAACCTTCGGTTATCCGCTGCTCGACCTCGCCGCGATGGACAAGGGGTCGATTCCGCGTGACGCGATCGACCGCAAGCTGATGCAGAAGCATCAGGTGGTGCCGATCGGCAAGCGCCAGAACCGCCTGCTGCTCGCCGTCGCCGACCCGTCGAACATGCGCGTGCTCGACGAGATCCGCTTCCAGACCGGTCTGCAGATCGACTTGGTGATCGTCGAAGCGGACAAGCTCGGCAAGCTCGCCGACACCCTCTCCGAATCGGCCGATCAGACCCTGAAGGATCTCACCGGTGACGACTTCGACATGGGCTCGCTGGAGGAGACCGGCAGCCAGCCTGCGGCGGAGATCGACGACGGCGCCTCCGAGGTCGAGGACGCCCCGGTCGTCAAATTCATTCAGAAGGTGCTGATCGACGCGATCAACGAAGGCGCTTCCGACATCCATTTCGAGCCCTACGAAAAGTATTACCGCATCCGTGTGCGCACCGACGGCCTGCTGCGTGAAATCGCCCAGCCGCCGCTGGTCCTGAGGGAAAAGATCGCCGCCCGGATCAAGGTCATCTCCCGCCTCGACATCTCCGAGAAGCGGGTGCCGCAGGACGGGCGGATGAAGCTGGTGTTGTCCAAGACCAAGGCCATCGACTTTCGCGTATCCACGCTGCCGACGCTGCACGGCGAGAAGATCGTGATGCGTATCCTGGACCCCAGTTCGGCAATGCTGGGGGTGGACGTGCTCGGCTACGAGCCCGAGCAGAAAGCGGCCTTGCTCGACGCGGTGAACCGCCCGTACGGCATGGTCCTGGTCACCGGACCGACCGGCTCGGGCAAGACCGTGTCGCTCTACACCTGCCTCAACATCCTCAACAAGGCCGGCGTCAACATCTCCACCGCCGAAGATCCGGCGGAAATCAACCTGCCCGGCATCAACCAGGTCAACGTCAACGAAAAGGCCGGCCTCACCTTCTCCACCGCGCTGCGCGCCTTTCTGCGCCAGGATCCGGACGTGATCATGGTCGGCGAAATCCGCGACCTGGAAACCGCCGAAATCTCGGTGAAAGCGGCCCAGACCGGCCACCTGGTGCTGTCCACGCTGCACACCAACGACGCGCCGACCACCCTGGAGCGTCTGAAGAACATGGGGGTAGCGCCCTTCAACATCGCCTCTTCGGTGATCCTGATCACCGCCCAGCGCCTCGCACGCCGCCTGTGCACGTGCAAGAAGCCGATGGACATCCCGCTCGAGGTGCTGCTGCAGGCCGGCTTCACCGAGGACGATCTCGACGGCAGTTGGCAACCCATGGGCCCGGTCGGCTGCGAGCGCTGCAAAGGCAGTGGCTACAAGGGACGGGTGGGCATCTATCAGGTGATGCCGATCACCGAAGACATCGCCCACATCATCATGACCAACGGCAACTCGATGGACATCGCCGAGCAGGCCCAGCGTGAAGGCGTGAAGGATCTGCGCCAGTCCGGCCTGCTGAAGGTCAAGCAAGGCATGACCTCGCTCGAAGAAGTGCTTGCCACCACCAACGAATAAGCGAACAGGAACCCCACCCATGGTGACAGCAACCCGCGCCGCCGGTCGCGCCAGCGCCGGCCCTAAGGAAGACCTCTACAGCTGGGAAGGCAAGGACAAGACCGGCAAGCTCATCCGCGGCGAAATGCGCTCCACCGGCGAGGCCGTGGTGCAGGCTACTTTGCGCCGCCAGGGCGTGCTGGTGACCAAGGTCAAGAAGCAGAAGCTGTCGCGCGGACACAAAATCACCGACAAGGACATCGCGCTCTTCACCCGCCAGTTGGCAACGATGATGAAATCCGGGGTACCGCTACTCCAGGCTTTCGACATCGGCATCAAAGGCGCGGGCAACCCCAGCTTCGGACGTCTGCTGAACGAGGTGCGTGGCGACGTGGAATCGGGCTCCAGCCTGTCTCAGGCCTTCAGCAAACACCCGGTTCATTTCGACAAGCTGTTCTGCAATTTGGTCAATGCAGGCGAGCAGGCAGGCATCCTTGACGGTCTCCTCGACCGGATCGCGACCTACAAAGAAAAAATCCTCGCCATCAAGAGCAAGATCAAATCTGCTCTGTTTTACCCCGCAGCCGTAATCGTGGTTGCAGCATTGGTCGTCACCGTGATCATGCTGTTTGTTATTCCTGAATTCAAAAATGTATTCACCAGCTTCGGCGCCGACCTGCCCGCACCAACATTGATGGTAATGGCGATGTCGGATTTTTTTGTCGCTTATTGGTACATCGTATTCGGCTCAATCATCGGTGCGATTCTTGGCATTTCCTATCTATACAAGCGTTCGACGAAAATGCAGATTGCGGTGGACAAGGCCGCCCTCAAATTCCCAGTTTTCGGCGACATCATTCGCAAAGCCACCGTCGCTCGATGGGCCCGAACGCTATCTACAATGTTCGCGGCCGGCGTTCCACTGGTCGAGGCGCTCGATTCAGTTGCCGGCGCAGCAGGGAACTACGTATATCTGACTGCAACGAAGCAGATCCAAAACGAAGT
The DNA here is from genome assembly GCA_023459095.1 of Pseudomonadota bacterium. Classification (GTDB taxonomy): domain Bacteria; phylum Pseudomonadota; class Gammaproteobacteria; order Burkholderiales; family Rhodocyclaceae; genus JAEWVQ01. Next base: position 7,832 of record JAEWVQ010000276.1, read on the forward strand.
CAGCACCGGCACCAGCCTCACCATCGCCATGCAGAACGCCGACGTGTTTCCCACCATGGTGGTGCAGATGACCTCGATCGGCGAAGAGTCCGGCCAACTCGATTCCATGCTCTCCAAGGTCGCCGATTTCTTCGAACAGGAAGTCGATGACGCGGTTGCAGGCCTGTCGCAATTGCTCGAGCCACTGATCATGGTTTTCCTCGGTGTCGTCATTGGCGGCCTCGTCGTCGCCATGTACCTGCCAATTTTCAAGCTCGGCGCTGTCGTCTGAGTCCAACTGTCCCCGCCGCCACCGGCATCGCCGGTGGTGCCTTGCCTGCTTTCTCATGACCGACCTGCTGCAAGCGCCTCTCGCCTTCATCCCCCTCGTCACCCTGATCGGCCTTTTCGTCGGTAGTTTTCTCAACGTCGTGATCCACCGCCTGCCGCGCATGATGGAGCGCGAATGGCATGCGCAGGCCGCCGAGTTGCGCGGCGAGGCGCCTGCTGCGGCGGAGCGTTTCAACCTCGCTACGCCGCGTTCGCGCTGCCCGCACTGCGGGCACCTGATCGGCGCGCTCGAGAACATTCCGGTGATCAGCTATCTGGTCCTGCGCGGGCGTTGCCGTCACTGCAGCGCGCCGATCAGCGGCCGCTATCCGGTGGTCGAACTGCTGACTGCGGCGCTCTCCGGCTATGCGGCATGGCACTTCGGCTTCGGCCTCGCCGCGGCCGGCGCGCTGCTGTTCGTGTGGGCGATGGTGGCGCTGACCTTCATCGACCTCGATACCCAGTTGCTGCCGGACAGCCTCACCCTGCCGCTACTGTGGGCCGGGCTGCTGTTCAACCTCGGCCACACGTATACCGATCTGGGCAGCGCGGTGGTCGGCGCGATGGCGGGCTATCTCGCGCTGTGGTCGGTGTATTGGCTGTTCAAGCTTGTCACCGGCAAGGAAGGCATGGGCTATGGCGACTTCAAACTGCTCGGCGCGATCGGCGCCTGGTTGGGCTGGCAGATCCTGCCCTTGACCATCCTGCTGTCGTCGCTGGTCGGCGCAGTGGTCGGCGTGTCCCTGATCCTGTTCGCGCGCCATGGCCGCAACGTGCCGATTCCGTTCGGCCCCTATCTCGCCGCGGCGGGCATCATCGCGCTGTTCTGGGGGAAGTCGATCACCGCTGCCTACCTCGGCGGGCTGTGATTGCGCCCTTGAAATTGCGCCGGAACGCCGCCACCTGAAGTTCGGCCCGCCTCCACGGGCCGCTGCTTTTTCCTTATGGTGCATTGCGTTAGACTTGCGCCCTTGCCCGCCTCTGCCTTTGGGGAGTTTGTCATGCCCATCTACGAATATCGCTGCGAAAGCTGTGGTTTCCAGAAAGATCACCTGCAAAAAATGAGCGACGCCCCGCTCGACACCTGCCCGTCCTGCGGCCAGGCGACTTACACCAAGCTGCTGTCGGCCGCTGGTTTTCAGTTGAAGGGCAGCGGCTGGTACGCGACCGACTTCAAGGGCGGTAGCCAGCCGGCGCCGGCGACCAGCGCTGCAACCACAGCTGCCGCCCCCACAGGCTGCGGCGGCGGCTGCGCCTGCCATCCGTCCTGAGCGCACGGTCGCCCCCGCACGTGAAAAAGTACTTCATCACCGGTTTGCTGATCTGGATCCCGCTGGCGATCACCTTCATGGTGCTCGCCTGGATCGTCAACACTCTCGATCAGATCCTGTTGTGGCTGCCCAACGGCGTTCAGCCGCGCGCACTCCTCGGCCTCGACGTGCCCGGTATCGGCCTGCTCGCCAGCGTGCTGATCGTGCTGTGCACCGGGCTGGTCGCCGCCAACGTGCTTGGCCAGAAGCTGGTGCAGTTGTGGGAGGCGATCCTCGCCCGCATCCCGGTGGTGAAGTCGATCTATTACAGCGTCAAGCAGGTTTCCGACACGCTGTTCTCCAGCAGCGGCCAGGCCTTTCGCAAGGCGCTGCTGGTGCAGTACCCGCGCGAAGGTGCGTGGACCATCGCCTTTTTGACCGGCAAGCCGGGTGGCGATGCGGCCACGCACCTCAGTGGCGACTACGTCAGCGTCTATGTGCCGACCACGCCCAACCCGACCTCGGGCTTCTTCCTGATGATGCCCAAGGACGACGTGATCGAACTCGACATGAGCGTGGACGAAGCGCTCAAGTACATCATCTCGATGGGAGTGGTCGCGCCGCCGACGCGTCGCCCCAGCGAACGCCCCGCGCTGCTCAACGAATAATCCAACACGCGACAACCCGATCTCCGCACCCGCCCCGGGTCGCGGCCGAATTGCCGGAACACACATCATGCGAACTCACTACTGCGGCCAAGTCACCGCCGCTGCCCTCGACCAGACCGTGACCCTGTGCGGCTGGGTCCACCGCCGCCGCGACCATGGGGGCGTCATCTTCATCGACCTGCGTGACCGCGAAGGCTTGGTCCAGGTGGTGTGCGATCCGGACCGCGCCGAGATGTTCAAGGTCGCCGAGTCGGTGCGCAACGAGTTCGTGCTGAAGATGACCGGCAAGGTGCGCCGCCGCCCCGCCGGCACCGAGAACGCCAACCTGACCTCCGGCGAGATCGAGGTGCTGTGCCACGACATCGAGGTGCTCAACGCCTCGGTGACGCCGCCCTTCCAGCTCGATGACGACCATCTGTCGGAGAACGTGCGCCTGACCAACCGCGTCATCGACCTGCGCCGTCCGCAGATGCAGAAGAACATGATGCTGCGCTACAAGGTGGCGATGGCCTTCCGCCGCTTCCTCGACGGCGCCGGCTTCATCGACGTCGAAACCCCGATGCTCACCAAGAGCACGCCGGAAGGCGCGCGCGACTACCTGGTGCCGTCGCGCGTGCATCCGGGCCAGTTCTTCGCGCTGCCGCAGTCGCCGCAGCTCTTCAAGCAGCTGCTGATGGTGGCCGGCTTCGACCGCTACTACCAGATCACCAAGTGCTTCCGCGACGAAGACCTGCGCGCCGACCGCCAGCCGGAATTCACCCAGGTCGATATCGAGACCTCCTTCCTCAGCGAAACCGAGATCACCGCGTTGATGGAAGAGATGATCCGCTACGTGTTCAAGGAGTCGCTCGGTGTCGAGCTGCCTGCGCCCTTCCCGCGCATGACCTATGCCGAGGCGATGCGCCGCTACGGCTCCGACAAGCCCGACCTGCGCGTCACCCTGGAGCTCACCGAAGTGACCGACCTGATGAAGGACGTGGCCTTCAAGGTGTTCTCCGGCCCGGCCAACTCCGGTGGCCGGGTCGCGGCGATGCGCGTGCCGGGCGGCGCCGCCCTGACCCGCGGCGAGATCGACGAGTACACCAAGTTCGTCGGCATCTACGGCGCCAAGGGCCTGGCCTACATCAAGGTCAACGACGCCAGCCAACCCAACGAGGCCGGCCTGCAGTCGCCGATCGTCAAGAACCTGTCCGAGGCCGCGCTGCGCGGCGTGCTCGAGCGCACCGGCGCGCAATCCGGCGACCTGGTGCTCTTCGGCGCCGACAAGCTCAAGGTGGTCAACGACGCCATGGGCGCGCTGCGTACCAAGCTCGGCCACGAGAAAGGCTACGTCACCGGTGAAGCCTGGCGGCCGCTGTGGGTGGTCGACTTCCCGATGTTCGAGTACGACGAGGACGACAAGCGCTGGACGGCTTGCCACCACCCCTTCACCAGCCCGAAGGACGAGCACGTCGAACTGCTCAAGACCAATCCGGGCGAGTGCCTCGCCAAGGCCTACGACCTTGCGTTGAACGGCTGGGAAATCGGTGGCGGCTCGGTGCGTATCCACCGCGCCGACGTTCAGGCCACGGTGTTCGAGGCGCTCAACATCGGCGCCGAGGAACAGCAGCAGAAGTTCGGCTTCCTGCTCGACGCGCTCAAGTACGGCGCGCCGCCGCACGGCGGTCTCGCCTTCGGCCTCGACCGCGTGGTCACCATGATGGCCGGCGCCGAATCGATCCGCGACGTCATCGCCTTCCCCAAGACCCAGCGCGCCCAGTGTCTGCTCACCGACGCCCCGGGCGAGGTCGACGACAAGCAACTGCGCGAACTGCACATCCGCCTGCGCCAGAAGGTCGAAACCCAGGTGGAAGTCGCCAAGGGCTGAGCCTGGTCGGCTCCCGCCGGCGCTCCGCCGCCGGCCGAGAAAAGGCGGATGAGCGTTCATCCGCCTTTTTTGTGCCCGCCGCCCACGCCCGGGCGCGGCAAGCGCGCCGCTTTGCCGTAAGCTTGGCGCACCGGACTGTGCGTCATCCGCGAACCCTTCGACCCCATGGCCACTCTCGACCGTCTCAAGATCCTGGTCATCGAAAGCCAGCCCGCCATGCGCGCCCAGCTGCGCACCATGCTGGCCTCGATCGGCCTCGACAACGTGCAGTTCGCGGTGTCGGCGAGCATGGGCATCCGCCGTCTGCGCGAGGCGCGCTACGACCTGATCCTGTGCGAGTACAACCTCGGTGAGGGCCAGGACGGCCAGCACCTGCTCGAAGACCTGCGCGGCCGCGACATCATTGCGCGCGACACCCTGTTCGTGATGATCACCGGCGAGCGCAACTACGAGCGCGTGGTCAGCGCCGCCGAGCTCGTGCCCAACGACTACATCCTCAAGCCGCTCACCGCCGAGACCCTGCGCATGCGCCTGCAGCGCGCCCTCGACAAGCGCGAGGCGCTGCAACCCGCCTACCGCCTGATCGCGCAGGGCGACGCGCCGGGCGCGATCGCCTGGTGCCGCACGGCACAGGACCGCTTTCCGCAGTACCTGATCGATTTCATGCGTCTGCAGGCCGAGCTGCACGCCGGACTCGGCCAGGCCGACGAAGCCGAGGCGCTGTACCGCCAGATCCTCGATGCCAAGTCGATTCCCTGGGCCCAGCTCGGCCTCGCCCGCGTCCTGCTTCTGCAAAAGCGGCGCGCCGAGGCCGAGAAACGGCTCACCGACCTGATCGCCGAACACGAGCGCTTCATCGCCGCCTACGACCTCCTCGCCCGCATCCGCGAGGAAGACGGACGCGCCGAGGAAGCCCGCGACACCGTGCGCCGCGCGATCGAGCGCTCGCCTCATCGTCTCGCCCGCCTGCGCCACCTCGGCGAGCTCGCGCTCGACGCCGGCGACGCCGCCGAGGCCGAGGCCGTGCTCGACGAAGTGGTGCGCAAGGGCAAGCATTCCGAATTCCGCGATCCGGAAGACCACGTCCGCCTGGTGCAGGCCCAGCTCGCCCAGGGCAAGGCCGACAGCGCCGCCGCCACCATCGGCGACCTCGAACGCAGCATGGGCCGCCAGCCCAAGGCCGCACTGTGCAAAGCGCTCTCCGAAGCGCTGCTGCACACCCACACCGGCGACGCCGAGCGCGCCCAGGCCGCACTGCTGGCCGCCGCGGGGGCCAGCACCGAAGCCCGCGACCTGTCGCTGGGGCTCAAGCAGGAACTGGTCAAGGCCTGTTTCGACCATCAGCTCGGCGACGCCGGCAGCGAGCTGGTGATGGACATCCTGCGCCACGCCGCCGACGAGCGCACCGTCGAATCGACGCGCTCGGTGCTGCGCTCGCGAGGCTTGGAAGCCTTGTCGCAGGAGATCGAGCAACGCCTGCAGACCGAAGTGCGCAACCTGATCGCGGTCGGCGCCGACAAGGCCCGCAGCGGCGACTACGACGGCGCGGTGAGCGAGATGATGGCCGCCGCGCGCAAGATGCCCGGCAATCCCCATGTGCTGTTCAACGCCGCGCTCGCGCTGCTGCGCCACATCGAGCATCGCGGCTGGAACGCGACCCTCGCCGGCCAGGCGCGCACCCTGATCGGGCGCGTCCGCGCCCTCGCCCCCACCTACCCGCGCCTGCCTGCGCTCGCCGAGTTCATGCGCAGCCTGAGCGAACGCCGCAACAGTCCGTCTGCCGTGCCCTCGCCCCCCGACCGATGATCTGCCAGCCCCTGCTCCGCCTCGCCGACCGCGTGCTGCCGCTGCTGCTCGCCACGCTCGCCGCCCTCGCCCTCCTCGGCGGCTGCGCACCGGCGGGCACGAACGCCACGACCAACGCCGACCTGCCACCCGAAGCCATCGCCACGCTCGAACTGATCCGGCGCGGCGGCCCCTTCCCATACCGCAAGGACGGCACCGTGTTCCACAACCGCGAACGTCTGCTCGCCGACAAACCGCGCGGCTACTACCGCGAATACACGGTGCCGACCCCGGGGGCGCGCGACCGCGGCGCGCGGCGCATCGTCAGCGGCGGCGACCCACCCGAAGTCTTCTACTACACCGCCGACCACTACCGCAGTTTCCGCCGCATCGAGCCCACCCCATGACCGCAACACCGGCCCCCAGCCACCTCGTCACCCTGCTCGCCAACACCGCGCGCGCTGGCGTACGTCCGTTGCCGCCCGGCAGCGCGGCGGCGCTGTGCGCAGCCGCCGCGGACAACGGCTTCGTGTGCCGCCGTCTCGACCTCGCCGACTGCGCGGGGAAGGCCGACCTGCTGTGCCGCGTCGCCACTGCGCTCGACTTCCCGGACTGGTTCGGCCACAACTGGGATGCTCTCGACGACTGCCTCGGCGACCTGTCGTGGTTGCCGGCCGCAGGTTATGTCCTCGTGCTCGAACATGCCGCCGGCCTGCACACCGGCCACCGCGCCGACTTTGACACCGCACTCGACGTGCTGCGTAGCGCCGCCACCGGCTGGCGCGATCAAGGCGTGCCGTTCTGGGTCTTCGTCGACCTCGCCGGCGACCCCGCACCGGGCACGGCCTGAGCCCGGCCGACCGCTCTCGGGACGACCTTCCACAATGCCCACGTCGGCCGCAACCGGGCCCTACAAGCAGCCGGTTTCGGTCCTCGTCGTCGTCCACACCGCCGACCTGCAGATCCTGTTGCTGGAGCGGGTATCGCCGGCCGGTTTCTGGCAGTCGGTGACCGGGAGCCTGGAAGCGGGCGAAACGCCGGCGGCAGCGGCCGTGCGCGAACTGCGCGAGGAAACCGGGCTCGTCGCGCCCTCCGGGCAACTGCTCGACTGGCACCACGTCAACCGCTTCCCGATCCTGCCCGCATGGCGGGCACGCTACGCGCCCGACGTCACCGACAACACCGAGCACGTGTTCAGCCTTTGCCTTCCACACCCCCAGGCCATCCGCCTCGCCCCTCACGAGCACCGGCGCTGCCGCTGGCTGCCCTGGCCGGCGGCGATCGCGGCGGCGAGTTCGTCGACCAACCGCGACGCCATTCGCCGCCTGGCGCTCGGCACGCTGCGCAGCGCCCGCCCCACGCTCCCTTATTAATGCCGGGCCCCTGATCAATCGCCTTGAAATGGCCGCAATCACACCTATATCTGTGATGTAGCCGGCAGACCGGCGACCTCGATCCCGTCGACCCAACCGAAACAAGGAGAGCGAACATGAGCAATCTGATCCGTCGTGACCCGCTGGACGATTTCTTCCGCGGCTTCTTCGTCCGCCCCGTCGAATATGGCTCCGGGGCTGGTGCGGAAGCCCCGCAGATGCGCGTCGACGTCAAGGAGAACGCCGACGCCTACGAGGTTCATGCCGAATTGCCGGGCATGAAGAAGGAGGACATTCACGTCCATATCGACGGCCCCGTGGTCTCGATCAGCGCCGAACGCAAGCAGGAGAAGGAAGTGAAGGACGGCGAGCGCGTGCTGCGCAGCGAGCGCTACTACGGCAAGGTGTCGCGCAGTTTCCAGCTCGGCCAGGACATCGACGAGGCTCAGGCCACCGCCAGATTCAACGACGGCGTCCTCGAACTGAGCCTGCCGAAAAAGGCCGAGGCCCAGGCCAAGCGCCTCACCATCGCCTGATCACCGCCTGATCCGGCACGCAGCGGGCGGCGTTCTGCCGCCGCCCGCTGCCACCGCCGCAAGCGCTCTACAAGCCCAGCCAGCGCGCGATGATGTTGCGCTGCATCTCCGAAGTGCCCGAATAGATCGTGCTGCCGACCGCGTCGCGCAATGCGCGCTCCACCTCGTACTCGACCATGTAACCGTAGCCGCCGTGCAGCTGGACGGCGTCGAGCGCGCTCTTGAGCAATGTCTCGCTGACCATGAGCTTGGCCATCGAGGCGTCGAGCGAGGCGTTGCGCAGATGATCGAGCCGCCAGGCGGCACGGTAGGCGAGCAGGCGGGCGGCTTCGAGCTGCACCTTCATGTCGGCGATGCGGTGGGCCACCGCCTGGAACTTGCCGATCGCCAGTCCGAACTGGGTGCGCGTGCGCGCATGGCTCACCGAAGTCTCCAACAAGCGTTCGATCACCCCCAGATGGCTGGCGACGAGCAGGCAGCGCTCCCAGTCCATGGCCGTGGCGAACACCGCCGAACCCCCACCGACCGTACCCAGCACCGCAGCCGCCGGCAGGTACATGTCGTCGAACACCAGTTCGCCAACCGGCGAAGTCCGCAGCCCCAGCTTGTCGAACTTCTGCCCGGTGGCAAAGCCCGGCGTGCCGCGCTCGACCACGAAGGCGGTCAGTCCGCCGTGAAAGCCCTTGTCGGCGTCGGTCATCGCGAACACCACGGCGAGATCGGCGACCGGTCCGTTGGAAATGAAGGTCTTGCTGCCGCTGATGCGCCAGCCCTCGCCATCAAACACGGCGCGCGTGCGCATCGCGAAGGTGTCCGACCCCGACCCCGCCTCGGTGATCGCATGCGCCCCCACCAGCGAACCGTCGCACAGCCCGGGCAGATAACGCCGTTTCTGTGCTTCGTCGCCGTGCCGCCACAGCGGTACCACGCAGGCGAGCAGATGGGCGCACAGCGAGAACACCAGACCGCCGTCGCGGCAACCGTAGCCCAGCGCCTCCAGCACCACCGCGCTGGACAGGGCATCGAGCCCCGAGCCGCCATACGATTCGGGCACCGGCAGGCCCTGGATGCCGATGCGCGCGCACTCGCGCCACAGCTCGCGCGAAAACACCTGCTCGCGATCGCGCTCCACGACATGGGCGTTGAGCGCGCCGCGCGCGAAGCGGATCGTGCTCTCGCGCAGGGCCTTCTGTTCATCGCTGAAGGCGAAGTCCATCAGCCGAGCTCCTTGAGGCGCTGATAATCGGTCTTCGCGGTCGAGGTCTTGGGCAGATCGTCGAGCCAGGCGAAGCGGTCGGGAATCATGTACAGCGGCAGCCGCTCGGCGCAGAAGCGCTTCAACTCGATCAGCGACACCCGCCCGCGGTCGTGCCCGCTGAGGAAGGCGGTGATGCGCACGCCGGCCTCGGCATCGGCCACCGCCACCACCGCGGCCTCGCGGATCTGCGCGTGCTGGTACAGGCCGGCCTCGATCTCGCCCAGTTCCACCCGATACCCCCGGCGCTTGACCATGCGGTCGCGCCGGCCGCGATAAATGTAGCCTTCGTCGGGCGACTCGACGACGACGTCGCCGGTGCGGTACCAGCGCTCGCCATCGCCATCGACGCTCAGAAACGCACGCGCGCTCTGCTCGGGCAGCGCCCAGTAGCCCTGCATGACGCCGCGGCCGGCGATGCACAGCTCGCCCTCCTCGCCCACGGGCACATCGTGTCCGCGATCATCGACCACGCGGCCGCGCAGGTGCGCGCACACACGCCCCACCGGATATGGCGCGGTACGCGCCTGCGGCACCGGCGGCCGCACTTCGTAGTAAGTGCAGACGTTGGTTTCGGTGGGCCCATAAAGGTTGAAATAGCGCGGCCGCGGCCACTGCGCGCACAGCGTGCGCAGATGCCGCACCGGAAACACTTCACCGGCGAACAGCACCAGGCGCAGGGCGCTGCAGTCGTGGGCGGGCAGATCGCCGTACTGCGCCATCAGGCTGAGGATGGACGGAGCCGAATACCACACCGTGATCCGCTCCTCGGCGATCAGGCGCGCCAGGTGCAAGGGGTCCTTGCCGCGCTCCTCGGCCACCAGCACGAGGGCCGCGCCGTGCTTGAGGGCGACGTGCAGGTCGAGAATGGAGAGGTCGAAATGCAGCGGCGCATGCGAGGAGAAGCGGTCCTGCGGCGTGGGTTCGAACACCGCCGCACACCAATCGACGAAGCTCACCGCGTTGTCGTGCGACAGCATCACGCCCTTGGGCTTGCCGGTCGAGCCCGAGGTATAGAGGATGTAGGCAAGATCGTCGGGCGCCGAATCGGCGTCGGCGGCGGTCGGCGCCGGCCCCCGCGCATCGGCGATGTCGAGCGCGCGCGCCAGCGGCCCACCGTCGCCGGCACCGTCGAGCAGCAACAAGTCGGGGGCGCCGCCGAGCGCGAACAGTTCGGTGGCGAGGCGATCGGCGAAGTGCGCCTCCATCACCACCACCTTCACCGCGCAGTTGTGCAGGATGTAGGCGCAGCGCGCGGGCGGCGCCTCGGGGTCGACCGGGACGTAGGCCGCACCGGCGCGGAGCACGCCGTAGATCGCGGCAACCGCGTCGATCGACTTGCGCAGGTAGATGCCGACGCGCTCGCCCGGCCCCACGCCCAGGGCGACGAGGCGGTCGCGCAGGCGGGCGGACAGCGCATCGAGTCCGCGATAGCTGATCTCGCCGAGCCCCGGCGCGACCACCGCGCTACGCCCGGGATGACGGCCGGCGGCCTCGACGAAGGCCCGGTGCAAGGGTGCGCGCGTGCCCATGGCGGCCTACCTCCGCTTGGACGCGAGCAAGGCGGCGATGTCGCCGATGGTATCGAGGTGCTCCTTGTCCGCCTCGTGGGCTTCGAGCACGATGCCGTACTGCTCCTCGAAGTGGAGCACCATCTTCAGCGTGGCGATCGAATCGAGAATGCCGCCGGTGATCAGCGGCAGATCGTCGGTCAGTTCGTCGGGGTTCTCGCCGGGCAGGAACTCGCTGAGGATGTAGTCCTTGACCGCCTGCTTGAAGTCCATCGTCGTTTCCATTGCGCCCTCCTCGTGATCGTGCCCGGCCTCACTGCGCCACAGGCTGGAAAATCTGCGCGCGCCGGCTGGCCAGTTCGGCGAACAGGCGCTCGGCGATCAGGCGATGCCCGGCCGCATTGGGGTGGTCGTCCCACTCGGCAAGACGCAGCGCGCCGATGTCCCGCCCGTCATAGATGTCGTCCAGGCCGATGGTGACGAAGCCCGCGGCCTGCGCGATCGCCAGGGTTTCGGCGGTTTCCTCCTGCCAGGCGCCGCTGCGCACCTGCGGCAGGAACACCCACACCGGGCGCGCGCCATGCGCGCGGCTGCGCTCGGCGAGCCGTCCATAGACATAGGCGAGAATCTCGGCCTGATGGGGCGTCAGGCGCCGGCGCGCTTCGGCCTCGTCCATGCCGGCGCTGACGCCCGCGCGCGCGAGGATGTCGCGCAGGCCGTCGTAGGGAATCTCCAGCCCCTTGTGCGCCGCTTCGGCCAGATAGGCCGCCGAGCGCGAGATCTCCCGCCCGGTGGCGATGAACATCACCGCCGCGGGCCGCATCGCCAGCGCACGCTCATGGACGACCAGTTGCTGCGGCGGCTGGTGGCCGGGAATGCCCATGTTCAGGAGCTCGTAGCGGTCGATCCCGCCGCCGGCCCATTCGCCGTTCAAACGCGCTTCGAGCAGCGCCTCGAAGGTTTCGCCATCGCCCACCCCCCAGCCCATCACCGAGGACGCGCCCAGCACCGCCACGCGGAAGGTGCCGGCCGCGGGCAGCGCCTCGTAGTCCTGATCGCGCATGCCGTGGCGGTTGATGCTGATCGTGCCGAAACGCGTCGAGCGCACGAAGGACGGAATCAGCGCGGTCTGGTCGAAACCACCGACGAAGTGCTTGAGGTTGGTGCTGTCTACGTCGAGCCAGCTCTTCGGCTTGTTCATGTACACCTCCCAGAGCTGGGAGTTGAAGCGGTCGACCGAGAGCAGGTTCTCGTAATAGCCGCGTTCGAGTTGCGCGGTGTCAAGCCGGCTCAGCTGACCGGAGCGCAGCGAATGCACGAAGGTGCCGAAACGATCGCCGACCTGACGATGCACATCCTCGACGCTGACCGCGATGAGGGCGCACAGCGCCGCCACCGTCACCAGCCGGGTGCGCATCCAGCCACGCTCGTCCTGCGCCGACGCCCGCTGATTGCGCAGCGCATCGCCGGGGATGCTGCCCACCGCGATCACCGCCAGGATGATGAGCGGGAAGACCAGCACCTCGACGCTCCAGCGCCCGCCGAGCGCGGCCCACAACGACAGCCAGGCGCCGACCGACTCCGCGGTCCAGAACGACCACAGCACGCAGATGAACCAGAAGGTGGCATAGGTCCGCAGCACCAGGGCCGCGGTCGCCCGTCCGCTGCGCGCCGGCATGCCCAGCGTGCGCACCCGTCCGCGGCGCATCTCGCGCAGCGAGTTGAACACCACCAGCACGCCGAGAATGGCCCAGAACAGCATGTCCTGCGGCACCAGCAGCATCGAGCCGCGCAGCCAGAACCACTGGTAGGCGTGCAGGAACCATGTCATCAGGAACACGAACAGGGTGGCGATCACCAGCGCCTTCTCGGTGCCCAGCTTGCGCAACGCGAACACCACCGGGTAGTAGAAGATCTTCTGCATGAAGTCCTTCCAGTAGATGTTGATGCGCCGCCAGAAGTCGGTGAAGCTCGATGCGAGCAGATAGCGGTTGTGCGTCTCCGGCAGGCGGAAACCGAACAGGCACAGCATGCCGATGATGAGGTGGAACAGGCCGGACACGCGCAGGTACAGCAGGAAGTTCGCCACCAGGTACTGCGCGAGCTGCGCCGGCTCGGCGACCTCGTGCGGCGCCAGCGTCAGGTAGTAGTAGACGATGCGGTACAGGATCAGGTGGATCACCCCGCGCACCATCCAGTCGATGCCGACCTGATAGATCCGGTAGGCGTCGTCGTCGAAGTAGTTGCGCCGGAAGGTCTTGTAATCGATCACCGGAAACAGCGGAAAGCACGCGTTCGGCAGCATGAAGAAATAGGCCAGCGACTGCGCCGGCGTCGCCGGGCTGCGGTCGTGCCGCAGGTCGTAGAAATAGACGATCAGGCGGAACATGAACATCGCGCCGAGGATCGGCCAGATCGCATCGGACCACGGAAACGGCAGGTGGCCGGCGCGCTGCAGCGCGAGCACCGCCGCCATCGCAAGCAGCAGCGCGCCGCGCCAGAAAAAGGCGATCGGCAGGTGGCAGATGCCGATCAACGTGAGCCCGATCGCCACCATCCACAGCGCATTTTCGGCCCCCATCACCACGCCGATGCCGAGCAGGCTCAGCGCGGCGAAGAACGGCAGGCGCCAACGCAAGGGCAGCCAGGCATGAACGGCGAACCCGGCGAACGCCAGCGTGGCCAGACGCAGGAACGCCGCCGACTCGATCTGGAACTGGCGCAGCAGCAACAGCAGCAAGCCGAGCTGAACGAGGACGACGACATAGTTGATGAGGCTGATGCGCCCCGGTGCGGACTTCTCGCCGGCGGGGTGGCCGGGCAGGCTGGCGGTCGCGGTCAAGCTCATCGTGACTCCCTGGGCGGGTTGACGAAGCGGGCCGGGGCAACCACGCAGCCGCGACGCACGGCTACCGGTCGGCGCACTCCGCTCGGGGGCACGCCAGATCATTCTTGGACAGCGCCGCGCGCATCTCAAGGCGTTTTTATTACTTTGGTGATATTTTCCTCACTCACCGCTGCACCCCCTCTCCGCCCGCGGGGCTATCATCGGCGCCATGACGGACGACTCGACCTTCCCCCCGTGCCCCGGCTCCCCGCCCTGATCGCCGCCGCCCTCGGCCTGTGCGCCGCGCAGCTCAACGCCGCCACGCTGCGGGTCGGGCCCGGCGAGGCCCTCGGCAGCATCGCCGAGGCCGCGCGCCTCGCCCGCGACGGCGACGTGGTCGAGATCCTGCCCGGCACCTACCGCGGCGACGTCGCGGTGTGGACGCAGCGGCGCCTGACCCTCCGCGGCCTCGACCCGCGCCCGGTGCTCGTCGCCGACGGCCGCAGCGCCGAGGGCAAGGCGATCTGGGTGATCCGCAACGGCGACATCACCATCGACAACATCGAATTCCGCGGCGCGCGCGTGGCCGACGGCAACGGTGCCGGCATCCGCTTCGAGCGCGGCCGGCTGCACGTGCGCAACAGCGCCTTCATCGACAACCAGACCGGCATCCTCACCGCGAATTTCGCCGACGCCGAGCTGCGCATCGACGACAGCGTGTTCGCCGATGCGCCCCGCCAGACGCATTCGCTGCCCCACCTGCTCTACGTCGGCCGCATCGCCCGCTTCGAGCTCAGCGGCAGCCGCTTTCACCGCGGCTACCGCGGCCACCTGATCAAGTCCCGTGCCCGCCACAACGAGATCCGCTACAACCTGATCGACGACGGCCCCGGCGGCGAAGCCTCGTATGAAATCGACCTGCCCAACGGCGGCCTCGCCTGGGTGATCGGCAACGTCATCGCGCAGAGCGCGACCACGCAGAACCCGGTGGTGGTCGCCTATGGCGCCGAAGGCAAGGCGTGGCCGGAGAACGCGCTGTACCTGGCGCACAACACCCTGCTCAGTGCGCGGATCGGGGCCTGGTTCCTGCGTGTGTGGCAGGCGCGCCTGCCCGACGGCGCCGAGATCGTCGCCACCAACAACCTCACGGTCGGCATCGGCAGCTTCGCCCTGAGCGCCCCCGGCCGCTTCACCGGCAACGTGCCGGCCCTGGCCGCCGCACTCGGCGATCCGGATGCGTTCGACTTCACCCTGCCCGCCGGCTCGCTCCTGCGCCGCTTCGGCGCCACCCCGGGCACGGCGCGCGGGCACAGCCTCGCGCCGCAGGCCGAGTTCACCCTGCCGATCGGCACCCGCCCGCTGCCGGCCACGCCCGCGTCTTGGGCGCCCGGCGCGTTCCAGCGCAGCGGCCATGCACCGCGCGCGGCGCCCGCATTAGAATTCGGGCCTTCAGCGCCCGGCGCCGACTGGCACCGCCCTCCTCCGACCGAATGAAGGAACCCCGATGACCGCCCCGCTTTCCCCGCAAGACGTCTCCCCCGCACGCAAGGCCGAGATCCTCGCCGAGGCCCTGCCGTACATCAAACGCTTCTTCGACAAGACCATCGTCATCAAGTACGGCGGCAACGCGATGACCGACCCGAAGCTCAAGGAGTGCTTCGCCAGCGACGTCGTGCTCCTCAAGCTGGTCGGCCTGAACCCGGTGGTGGTCCACGGCGGCGGCCCGCAGATCGAGAACCTGCTCGCGCGCGTCGGCAAGAAGGGCGAATTCGTCCAGGGCATGCGGGTCACCGACGCAGAGACCATGGAAGTGGTGGAAATGGTGCTCGGCGGCCAGGTGAACAAGGAAATCGTCAATCTGATCAACAAGCACGGCGGCAAGGCGGTGGGCCTCACCGGCAAGGACGCCGGCTTCATCCGCGCCAAGAAGCTGCTGATGCAGAAGCTGGACGCGCCCGAAGGCGACGTCGTCGATGTCGGCCAGGTCGGCGAGATCACCCAGATCGATCCCAGCCTGATCGCCTTCCTCGACAAGGGCGACTTCATCCCGGTGATTGCGCCGATCGGCGTCGGTGCCGACGGCGAGACCTACAACATCAACGCCGACGTGGTCGCCGGCAAGCTCGCCGAAATCCTCCACGCCGAAAAGCTCGTGCTGCTCACCAACACCCCGGGCGTGCTCGACAAGGCCGGCAAGCTGCTCACCGGGCTGACCCCGGCGCAGATCGACGAACTGGTCGCCGACGGCACCCTGTCGGGCGGCATGCTGCCCAAGATCGGCTCGGCGCTGGACGCGGCGCGCAACGGCGTGAAATCGGTGCACATCATCGACGGCCGCGTCGAGCACTGCCTGCTGCTCGAGATCCTCACCGACCACGGCGTCGGGACGATGATCAAGAGCCGCTGAACAGCGCGTGCGGGCCGGGCGGGCACTACCCCGCCCGGCCCGCACGCACCACGGCATCCGCCCCCCACCTTTCGGCCCGGAGAAGCCCGTGGACTAAACCGTCGTCCACGGCTAAGACGAAACGAGCAGGCCGTTGCCCTGCGCCTCACCTCAGCCGAGGAGGCCGCCATGCTCGCCCAACAACAATCCGGCGGACGCAGCGTTCTCGCTGCACTGCTCCTGATCGTCGGCGCCACCCCGCTCCCGCAGGCGGCGCTCGCCTATCCCCTAGAAGGCGCACTCGCCGACATGATCCTGACCCAGGAGCCGGGCTCGTGGCTGCGGGTGAACCAGAACCGCTTCCAGGATGTGTGGACGCCGACCGCGCAGCGCTCCAGCCCGGGCGCGGGCAGCCCGCGCTACGTGATCAGCGCCTGGAGCGGCGGTGGGTACGACAACAACACCGGCGATTTCTATGTCTGGGGCGGCGACAACGGCACCTATTCCGGCAACGAGGTCTATCGCTGGACGGCGGCCTCGCTCAACTGGGAGCGTCTGTCCCTCCCGAGTGCGATCACCTACACCTACACCGCCAGTGGCAAGAAATTCTGGACCACGGTGGACGGGGTCGATAGCGCGCCGATTTCCGGGGAGACTTTCGACAACGTCGTCTATCTGGCCGGCGTCAAACGCCTCGCCGTGATCGGCGGCAACGCCTACCCCGGCGGGGGGCTGCAATACTTCAGGGAGGATGGGGTCACGCGTGCCGGCCCCTACTTCTTCGACCCGGCGAAGGGCGACCCGAACAAGGTCGGCGGCGCGGCCGGCTCGCAGGTCAAGCCGGCCAGTTTTCCCGATGTCGGCGGCGGCCAGATGTGGGAAAACCGCCAGAGCATCCACACCGCCGCGGGCATCGTCGGGCCGCGCTACCTGCAGGGCGGCGCCAGCGCCGCGACCATGATCGACGGCAAGGATGTGGTCTTCGTCGCCGAACAGGGCAAGGGCGGCTACGGCCGGCTGTTCAGGTACACGGTCAACAGCCTCGATGCGGCCGAGGACCACTGGGAACTCGTCGGCATCATGGGCAAGAAGACCTTCTCCGGCAACGGCGCGGGCGCTTACGACAACACCCGCAATGTGTTCCTGCGCACCGGCAAGACCTCGCACACGGTGTACGACCCGGTCACCAACTCCTACGTCAAGAAGGCGCTGACCTCACTGATGTACTGGGACATCGACAACGCCAGCGCGACCAATCCCCTGATCTACATCCACCCCGATTCGCTGCTCGGCGATCCGCTGCCGCTGACCTCGAATTTCGGCCTGGATTACGATCCGGTCACCGACGCCTACTACCTGTGGTCGGGCACCAACGAACTGTGGGCGCTGCGCCCGCCCGTGGAGTTCGGCCCCACCGGGTGGACCGTCGAGCGCCTGCTGCCCGCAGGCCTCGGCCCCACGCTGGCAGGCGCGAAATTCACCGGGGTCTATGGCAAGTGGAACTACATGGCGGGGCTCGGCGCCTTCATGGGCGTAGTCCATGACCTGACCGGCGACGTCTGGATCTACAAACCCCTGCTGTCGGACTTCGGTGTCGATGGCATGGGCGATCCCGGCAGCGCCCTGCTCGCCGGGTTTGGCGCCAGCACCAGTCCATTCGCCCCCGCAGCCCTCGACCTCGCGACGGTGCCCGAACCTGCCGCGCTGGCGCTGATCGGCCTCGGACTCCTCGCCCTGGCCCTGCGCCATACCCGCGCTACGGGTTGACACGGCCGGACCCGGCCGCCGCTACTGCGCGGCTTCCGTCTCCGCCGGCGGCACGGTTTCGCCGCCCGGCGCGGCAGAGGCCGCCGCCGGGGCCGAGACCGGGATCGGTTGCCAGGCCCCGGCCCGTTCGAGCTTGTTCTTCAGACCCGGCAGCGGAAAGCCGAGGCGGTACGCGGCATGGGCGTTCGCCAGAGACTTGGTGTAATCCTTGAGATCGAAATACGCCAGGCCGAGGTTGTAGTAGACGTTGGCATCGTCGCCGGCGACGGCGAGCGCGCCCTCCAGGTAGCCGATCGCGTCCTGGGTGCGGCCGCGCTTGATCAGCGCGGTGCCATACACCACCTTCACCAGCGCATCGTCGGGCGCGAAGCGCAGCGCGCGCTCGAACCAGCACGCCACCGTATAGACGGCGTCCGGCGGCGGGTCCTGCCTGATCTTGAGCGCCCACTCCGACATCGTCATCAACGCCTGGTGATGATTGGGGAAGACGCGCAGGGTGTAGGCGATGTCGGCGGCGAGATTGCGGGAAGTGCCCGCCCCCTTGCGCATCATCCGCACCTCGGGGGTGAAGTGGCGGTTCTCGACCACCGCGCGCTGCGCCGGGGTCGCCGTCCGATAGTCCCACGGACCGGTGCTCGCCTCGAAGGGGTTGCCGCACAGCGGAGCCTGTGCGCGTGCAGTGCCGCTCAGCAACACCGCTGAAGCCAACGCCACACCGTAGACCACGTTCGAGAGTTTCATCCCCGTCCTTCCCGTTCCGGATACGTCGAAAGCATGGCGCCCGCACCCGCACGGAGGCCTGCCCGCATCATACAATAGCTGCCGTTCGCGCCGCCCCGCGGCCGCCACCTCGCCCCTTCCGTCCCTCTCCGCCCTGCCGGCCCCCACGCCATGCGCCTTTACACTTCGTTCGGCAGCCGCGTGCTGTTTCCCCTCCACGAGCGCCTGAAGGGGCACGACACGGTGGCCATCGCACGCGCCCTCGAGCGCAGCCAGTGGTTGCCGCGCGCCGACCTGCTCGCCCTGCAGCACGCACGGCTGCGCGCCCTGCTCGCCACGGTGGGCAGCCACGTACCCTTCTATCGCCAGCACTTCGCGGCGAACGGCGTCGACGCCGGGCAGATCGACACCCTCGCCGCGCTGCCCATCATCGACAAGGCCTGCATCCGCCGCCATCTCGCCGAATGGCAGGCCGAGGGCGCGCACGCGCTGAGCCGCCACAGCACCAGCGGCTCCTCGGGCGAACCGTTGATCTTTCTGCTCGGCAAGCACCGGATCAGTTTCGACATCGCGGCGAAGTGGCGCGCGACGCGGTGGTGGGACGTGGACATCGGCGACCGCGAAATGGTGCTGTGGGGTTCGCCGCTGGAGACCGCCGCCCAGGACCGCGTCCGCCGCCTCCGCGACCGCCTGCTCCGCTCCCGCCTGGTGCCCGCGCGCGAACTCGACGCGCCGCGCCTCGACGCCATCCTGGCGGAGATGCGTGCCTTCCGCCCGCGCATGCTGTTCGGCTACCCGTCGGCGCTGGCGCGCATCGCCCGCCATGCCCGCGAGCGCGGCCTGGCGATGGACGATCTCGGCATCCGCGTCGCCTTCTGCACCTCCGAAGTGCTCCAGCCGGAATGGCGCACCCTGATCGCCGCCACCTTCGGCTGCGGCGTGGCCAACGAATACGGCGCCCGCGACGCCGGCTTCATCGCCCGCGAATGCCCGCTGGGCGGCCTGCACATCACCGCCGAGGAGCTTATCGTCGAGGTGGTGGACGAAGCCGGCGAGCCGGTCGCCGACGGCGTCGAGGGCGACATTCTGGTGACCAATCTCGCCGGCCCCGAATTCCCCTTCATCCGCTACCGCACCGGCGACCGCGGCGTGCTCGCCGGCCACGACTGTCCGTGCGGCCGCAGCCTGCCGCTGCTCGCCGCGATCAGCGGCCGCGCCAACGACGGCCTGATCGACCAGCAAGGGCGCTGGATCCACGGCAGTGCGATCAACCATGTGGTGCGCGAACTCGACGGCCTGCTCGCCTATCGCGTGGTCCAGGAATCGCGCGATGCGGTCGACATCGCCCTGGTGCTCGAACGCCCGCTCGCCGCGGACAGCGCCCACCGTCTGGAACGCCATGTGCGCCGGCTGCTCGGCGCCGAAGTCCGGGTCGGCATCGCCCAGGTCGATGCGATTCCCGCCGAAGCGAACGGCAAGTTCCGCCACGTCGTCTGCCGCGTGGCACAACCCGGCATGCCCGCCGCAAGCATGGAGGCCGCGCGATGATCCCCGGACTCAAGAGCGCGCTGACCCTGGCTTCGCCCGGCGGCGCGCGCGGCAAACTGTCGATCCTGATCTATCACCGCGTGCTGCCGGCGCCCGATCCGCTGCGCACCGGCGACCCCGACGTCGCCCGCTTCCGCTGGCAGATGCGCCTGCTCGCCGAGCACTTCAACGTGCTCCCGCTGCACGAGGCCGCGCTGCGCCTGCAGGCCGGCACCCTGCCGCCGCGCGCCGCCAGCATCACCTTCGACGACGGCTACGCCGACAACTACACCCACGCCCTGCCCGTGCTGCGCGAATTCGGCCTGCACGCCACGTTCTTCATCGCAACGGCCTACCTCGACGGCGGCCGGATGTTCAACGACACCCTGATCGAACTGGCCAAGACGCTGCCCGCAGGACGGCACACGTTGGCCGACGTGGGTCTGGGCGAGTTCGACATCGCCACCCCGGCCGACCGGCGCGCGCTGATGTCGGCCCTGATCGGCCACTTCAAGTATCAGGCCCCTGAGCATCGCGCCGACGCCGCCGAGCGGCTCGCCGCCGCCTTCGGCATCGTGCTGCCCACCGACCTGATGATGGACAGTGCCCAACTGCGCGCCCTCCACGCCGCCGGCATGGAGATCGGCGCCCACACCGACACCCATCCCATTCTCGCGCGCCAGCGCCCCACCGACGCCGAACACGACATCGCGCACGGGCAACGCAAGCTCGCCGCCCTGCTGGGCGCACCGCCGCGGCTGTTCGCCTATCCCAATGGCCGACCGGTGAAGGACTACGGCCCCGAGCACGCCGAAATGGTCGCGGCGCATGGCTTCGCCGCCGCAGTCTCGACCCGTCCCGCCGCGGCCACGCGTCGCGACAGCCTCTTCGAACTGCCCCGCTTCACGCCTTGGGACTCACAGCCGCTACGCTTCGGGTTGCGCCTGTGGCGCAGCCTGGTATTCCCGCATAGCGCCGGCGGCTGACGCGACACCCTGGGCGGGCGGTGGCATTTGCCGCGGCGGCGACTATGCTGATCAAGGCCAGCCCCTCAGGAAACACGCCATGCCCAAAGTCATCGCCATTCAGCCCGACCGCTTCCAGACCAAGCACGGCAGCCAATCGTTCTCCGAAGTCTGGATGCGCCAGTTGAGCGGCGTCGATGGCGTCAGCGTGCGCGAGGTGGATATCTACCAGGCTCGCGGCCTGGAATCGGTTCATGGCGCCGACGCCTTTCTCTGGCGCGGCACGGGTGACCCGCACACTGCCACCGCGCGCCGGATCATCCCCGCAATCGAGCAAGGCCTGCGCATCCCCACCTTTCCCTCCGCGCGCACGGCGTGGCTCACCCGCGACAAGGTCGCGCAATCCCTGCTGCTCACCGCGGCGGCACTGCCCACGCCGAAAACGTGGATCTTCTTCACCCTGGACAAGGCGCTCGAATTTCTCGACGACGCCGACTTCCCGCTCGTGATCAAGCTCGCCAACGGCCGCGGCTCGAGCGACGTCGCGCTGTTGCATGACAAGGACGAAGCGATCCGGCTCGCGCACTGCCTGTTCGGGGCCGGGCTCGGCGGGCTGTGGGAAGGGATGGGCTCGGAGGCCCGGCTGGCGATGCGCCGCCTGCGCCGCTCGATCGAACTGGCACGCGGCAGCGACGACGCCCTGCGCCGCGAAGGCGGTTACGCGTACTTTCAGGAGTTCGTTCCAGGCAACGCCCACGACACCCGGGTGACCCTCATCGGCGAGCGTGCGTTCGCCTTCCGCAGGCTGAACCGGGCCGGCGATTTCCGGGCGAGCGGCAGCGGCCTGATCGACTGGGCCCCCGACAAGATCCCGGCGGCGGCGATTGCGCTCGCCTTCAAGGTCGCGCACGAACTCGATCTGCCCTTCATCGCCCTCGATCTGCTCGAACGCAACGGCGCGCCGGAAATCTGCGAAATCAATTTCGCCTATGCCTCATGGGCGGTGCGCGCCTGCCCGGGCAGTTGGTCGCTCGACGGCGCCACGCCGATCTGGCATCCCGGGGAACTGTCGCCCGAGGCGCTCACCCTGCACGAGTTCATGAGGATGCACGGCCTCGCCGACACCGGCTACAGCCATTGAACGCCGCCCGCGCCGCTACGGCTGGCGCGGGCGGTGCCGGTAGAGCTGCGGCGAGCGCTGATGCAGCCAGAACACCACCCCGAGCTGATCGATCTGCGCCGGCACCAGATACCCGAACTGACCGAACGGCCAGCTCTCGTCGGTCCAGGTCGCGACCTTCTCCCACAGCCAGGTCTTGGGGTCGAGTTCCCACAGTTCCTTCTTCTCCTGCCGCATGTACAGGTAGTTGCCGGATTGCGGGTCGTAGGTCAGATCGCTGTTCCTGATCGTCATGTCGAAGGGCGCATCGGGCAGAGGCTTGAGCGTACCGTCGGCGGTGAGCAGGTCCATCTTGCGCTTGCTCTTCGAGCCCCCGGCAATGAGCAGGTCGCCGCGCTTCTCGTTGTACTGCATCTGCGAATGGTGGCCTTCCGCATTGGAGAGGCCGAGCTTGCTCCACGCCTTGCCGTCGAACGCCCACAACTGATGACCACGCCCGGTGCGGTCGAGCAGGACGAGCTTGCCCAGCCCACGGTGCCACGCCATCGACATCGATGCGACCGAGGTGCTGCCGCCGCTGGGCAGATCGGGCATGCGCTCCCAGCGGCGTTCGTCGATCAGGTAACGGTACAGCCCTTTGGCGCGTCCATCGACCAGCGACAGGTGATAGTAATGTCCGTGCTCCCAGTCGAGCGCGCTGCGCCCGTACGGGCGGCCGAACTTCTCGTACTGCGGCGGCGGATCGCCGGCCCAGCCAAGCTCCTCCCAGGCGTTGGTGCGGGCATCGTAGCTGATGAACTTCTTGTGCTTGCGCTTGCCGAGGAAGAACAGCTTCCCGCGCTTCGGGTCCCAGTCCGCGGCATCGCTCCAGCCGTCGATCTCGAGCCGGCGGCCGTCCTCGACCTGCACCCGGAGGAAATCGTAGAAGCGCTCGTAGCCCGCCGGCAGCGTCGATTT
This sequence comes from Pseudomonadota bacterium, assembly GCA_023459095.1. Taxonomy (GTDB): domain Bacteria; phylum Pseudomonadota; class Gammaproteobacteria; order Burkholderiales; family Rhodocyclaceae; genus JAEWVQ01. The sequence continues at coordinate 30,655 of JAEWVQ010000276.1, forward strand.
AAGCACCGCGAACTGCCCCGGCTCGAGCTTGCCGGCGAGCATGCCGATCGCGGTGCGTTCGAGTCCGGACTCAACCTTGCCGTCGTTCGCGGCGGAAACCGGGCCGCCGAGCAGCAGTGCGGCGGCGGTCAATGCGAGCAAGGGCCATTTCTTCATCGCAACGCTCCTTCCTGATCCTCTGATCCTCGACCCTCGTCCGCCCCCCAGTCGGCGCCGGACACGGCCAGACGCCACGTCGACGTCCCCTGCGGCAGCACCGTCGCCGCCCGGCAACGGGCAAACGCACCGGGCAGCGCCGATGGCGCAGACGATACCACCCACCCGTCCGCCCCGGCAGCTGCGACCGCTCCGCCCTCGTGATCGGCGGTACGCCGGGGCAAGACCAGCAGGTGCCCCTGCGGATTGAGGTATTCGACCGCAGCCGGGGTCGTACACTCGAGGGTCAGCACCGCAGCGGGCAAGACCGCATCGGACGCGATCGTGATCGCCAGACGCACGTTCAATCCATGCAGGGGCGCACGCCTCAGCGCCTGGCGGCGACCGAGCCGGCCGCTCAGGAGACGCCAGTCCACGGTGGCGACGATGCGCTGCCAGAAGCCTGACGGCGCGGCGCGGAACACGCGGCGCGGCACGCCCTCCAGGACGACCCGCAGCCCCTCCGCGCCCTCGCCCACCGTCACGGCATCGAACTGATCGACCGCATAGTATTCCCCGCTCGCGCGCAACAGCGGCGTCCACCCGGCGAGCACCGGCGCGCGCTCGAGCGCCGCACGCCGGACCCGCAGCGGCGGCGGCACCCGCGCCGCACCGTCTGCCGTTTCGAGATGCAGCACCACTCCGCCGGCGTAGCGGAAATCCGCCTCCGTGCGGCTGAAGGACTGCGCCGGCTGGCCGCGTGTGGCGAGCAGCACGGTCCCCGGCGGCGCGCGCATGCAGAGCAGTCCGGCCTCCTCGTCATGGAACACACCGGCGCGCGCGCCTTCCCAGTGCGCCGTGTACGCGACCGGCCGCGCGCGGTGGGCGGCGAAATGGAGGGCGACGCCGATGATCGCCGCCGCCCACGCGTTGTACACGGAAAGGTGCATGTAGCCGTCCCAGCTCGCAGCGCCGGAGCACGCGCCCGCGGGATTGAGCCAGAGCAGGCCGTCGGCGCGGGTCTGCGCGCGCAGGCGTCCGGCGAGGGTCGCGAGGGGCGCGTCGCAGCCGCGCCCCGCCCCGCCGCTGAGGACGAGCGCGGCAATCAGGCAGGCATCGCCGAACAAGGCATGCGTGCTGCGCCCCAGGCCACCGGCGTAGCCCGCGGGGGTCCAGCAATGCACCAGCCAGCCGAGCAGGCGAGCGGCGTGGTGGGCGATTTCGGGGCTGTCGTCGAACCAGGTGGCGAGGACGGCAAGGAACAGCGCCTTGTGGTGGTAAGCGAGCGGGGTCGATGCACGTGCCGCGGGCTGCGCGGGGAAATCGATGAAACCGCCCTTGGCGGTGGTCCAGCGCGCGATCAGGCGGCAGAAGCGCCGGCGCGCGGCGACGCGGGCCGCCCCCTCGCTCTCGAGCAGACGGCAGGCCTGGGCCAGCAGCGTCCAGTTGTTCGATGGATAGCGCCGGCGCAGGACGCAGCGCCGCAGGCCGCTCTCGATCAGGGCGCGGTCACGCTCGTCGAACAGGCCGCGGTCGTGGACGACCGTGCGCAGCAGCAACAGCAGCAGGCGGTTGAACGGCAGGTGGCCGATCGCCCGCTCGTCGATCGCCAGCCAGGCCCGCAGCGCCTCGCGGGCCTGGTGGGCGCTGCCCGCGGGATGGCAGGCAAAGGCCAGTGCGGCGGCGAGCTGGCCGTAATGATCGCTTGGCGTCGGCGCCGCATCGACCGGATCGAACAGCACGCCGTCGGCGCCGAGCTGGCGCCCGAGCGCGGCGACCAGTGTTGCCACCAGCTCGGCGAGCGCCGCCGGGGGGGTACGGCATGCGTCATCCATCATCGGCCTGGCCCGCTCGTCAGATCGCATGCCGCGCTAGCTGCGCGGCGCGCGCTCCAGCAAGGCGACGGTGAGCAGCGCGCCGATGCCGTCGAACGACAGCCCGCGGCTGGTGCGCTGGCGCTCGAACACCTCGACGATGCCCTTGCCGAAGACCTCGCCGACCCAGCGCGAGGCCGCGATCACTTGGTACACGCGCTCCCTGAACGCCTTGTCGGTGCGCAGCAAACGCTCGAAGGCGGTTTCCTTGCCCTTGATCAGCGGCTCGCCCGGCCAGATCCGGTTCACGTAGTAGGTGAAGAACTTGCTTGCCTTGCGCCGCCGCGACAGCCCGGGGCCGGCACTCAGCGGCAGACCGGTCTTGTCGTGCTCGATCGCCGCCAGCCTCGGGTCGATCACGCCGATGATCTCCTTGTAGGCGCGTGCGCCCTTGCGCAAGTACCACGGCAGCCGCATCGCATAATCGATGAACGCGGTGTCGAGCCCCGGCGTGCGCACATCGAGGTAGTTCGCGTTCAGCCGCACGATGCCGTAGACCATGCGCCGGCTGCGGTTCTCCATGATGAACTGCTGGCTCGCCCCCAGCCCGCCGCCCTGGGTCGGAAAGCTGTCCTCGTAGTCCTCGCGGAAACGCGCGAACACCGGATGTTCCCGTGGCAGCATGAAACGCTCGGCGCGAAAGCTCGCCATGCTGAAGCAGCGCGCACGCGCGTGGTCGACGCTGCCCTCATGGAAGAACATCGCCGGATTCATCAGGATGCCCTGCAGGAAGCCGTCGACGGTGACGCGACAGCCGTGGTCTTGCGCCAGCGTGCGCGCGGTGCCCGCCAGGCGCCAGTGGCCGACGTTGAAATCGCCCGAATCGAGCGCGAGGTCGGTCTCCGGGGCATTGCGCATCGACGGCTCCGACTTGAACTCGCGCACCTCGCGGCCATACACCCTGGCCAGCTTGCGCGCGATCGGCAGCTCGAAATCGCCCATGTCGTCAACATGGAAGAAGAGATCCTCGGCGCCGATCAGATCGGCGCAGCACCCCGAATTGCAGCGCGAATCCAGCCCGCCGGTGAGCGGCCAGGCAACCTTGCCCGGCAGCGCGGTCTCGATCGCCCGCCGGTTGGCGGCGCGGATCACCGACACGCCCTCGTCGATCCAGCGCCGTGCATCGTCGACCGGCTCGTCGCTGATCGACGGCGCCCAGTAGCGGTCATGCACCTGCGCGCCAGCGGCACGCAGCGTCAGGCTGGTCGCGCACGGCATCAGCGACACGCCGGCGACCACGGTGCGCGTGCCGGTGGCCTGGTTGAGCATCACCATCTGCATGATGCCGAGCGGATCGGGGTCGCCGAAACCGCAGCCCACCAGATCGACCAGGCGGGTGGAAAACCACGCCTGGCCGTCGCGCACGCCCCAATACACCGGCACCGTGCCCAGGCGGTCGGCGCAAAAGCCCAACGCCTCCGGCGCATCCCAGCGGACCTCCAGCCACGCGCCGTTGCGCGCCGCCGCCGCGGGCACCGGCTCGTCCACCCGCCCGTCGTGGATCAGCACACCGCCGTCGAGGCGGATCAGGCGCGTCGAGGCGTCCCCCGCCAGCTCGAAACGCCAGCCCTCGCCGGCGAACACCTCGCCCTGCGCAGCGCCCCACGGACTGGGGCCGGCACCGCGGCCGACCACTCCCCTGAGCACGATCATCGTTGTCTCCCCGCAAACGCCGGGTCGCTTTTCCCGGCCGTCATTTCATCACCCCGACCATTCGCGGCAGGAAGGAAGGATCCACCCACATCAAGGACAGCGGCCCCCAGCGGTTGTTGCCCTCGATCAGCACCGGTCCGTCGGCGCGGATCGCGACGTCCCAGCCGATGCTGCGTATCCACGGCGCGGCGCGGTGCGCCGCCCTGACCAGGGCCAGCGCTTCGTCGAAGAACGGGATCGTCACGCCGGCAAAGCGGCAGCCGGTGGAGGGGTGAGCGTCGATCGCCCGCACCGACGCCTTGCCGACCTGGAACGCCGACGCGGCGAGCGTGCCGCGCGCCAGATCGAAACCGCAGATCACGCCGCACGCGCTGGCATTGTCGACCACGGCGCCTCCGACCCCCATGCGGAAGAAGCCACCGGCCACGCTCACGCCGTGGGCGTCGTCGAACACGGTGACGATGCGCAGGGTGTTCAGCGAGGACGGATGAAAGCCCGCCAGCACCGGGTGCTGCTCCAAGCGTTCCTGGACGATGGCGGCCACGCCGAGGCCGCGCCCGGCGATCGCCGCGCCGTCGGCGCCAGCAATCGCCAACTCGCCCCCCAGCCAGCGCATCGCCACCGCGCCCTTGCCGTAACGCCCGGCCAGCGGTTTGCAGAACACCTCGGCGGGCAGGCCGGCGGGCCATTCCTGGCGCAGATCCGCGCAGCGCGCGCCGGCGCGGTCGACAAAGGACAGCGGCGGCAGTGCGACGCCGAACGAGCGCACCACCGGCAGACCGCAGGCGCCAAAGTAGCGCTCGAAGACGAGCTTGTCCTCGAACACGATTTCGTAGTTCTCGTCCGGGTAGGCGCGGTTGCGATTCCAGCGTCCCCGCAGGGCATTGAAACGCCCGACCGGCAAAAAGTCGCGGCGCAACGAAGCGCTCCGCGCATCCATGCCCTGGGCGTGATATGCGGTCGAATATTCGTCCCAGCGCAGGGCGAGGTAGAGCAGTTCGGCAAAACGCCGCCGCCGGCTCTTGCGCGCCCCCAAGCCCGGCCGTCCGGCCATGTCGGCGAGGGCGCCGACCCGGTCGAGGCTGGCGGCAAGCTTGCGCAGGCGCCAGAACACCGCTTTGATCGTCATCGTCATGGATTGAGCCGTCGCAACATCCAGCCCGGGATCAACCGCCGCCCGAGCGCCGACTCGAGTACCCGCGCCTCCACCCCGTCGGGCCGTCCGGCGGCGATCCAGGCCAGCAGCAGCACGCCCAGATAGACGCCACCGCCCCAGGCGCCGAGGCCGAGCAGGACCGCCAGCGCCTCCCACGCGCCGTGCGCCGCGGGCAGCATGGTGGTGCCGGCGACCACGGCCACCGCCATGACTGCGGTCGCCAGTACCGGACGCCACACCGAAGCGAGAAAATCGCCCAGGCTCATGACCAGCACCCGCGACACCAGCCGTACCCCCACCGGCAGGGTGACGAGCGCCGCCACCACCTTCGCCCACGCCGCCATCTCGATCCCATGCCCGGTCGACAGCCAGTAGATGAGCAGCGGATACATCACCGCCAGCTCGAGGGTGACCATCAGCCCGACCCAGTACGGACGGCCGAGCGCCATGAACAGCGAATGGCGGTTGCCGTGCAGGGTCTTGATGCCGCCGTAGGCGCCGAGGATCTGCACCAGCGGCACCGCCGCCGACCAGTTGGGGCCGAGCAGCAGCAGCACCAGCGGCTCGGCGAGCAGGACCACGCCGACGCTCGCCGGCAGGGTCGCGGTCATCACCGCGCCCTGCGCGGCCAGGTAAGCGCGGCGCAGCCGTTCAGGCTCGGACACGATCTTGGAGAACCCGGGGAACACCACGCGCATGATCGGCATGTACAGCTCGGTGGTCGGCAGCGCCGCGATCTCGCTGGCGACGCGGTAACTGCCGAGCGCGGGCGCCCCGAGCAGGCGTCCGGTGACGAAATCGACACCACGCTCGCGCGCGTAGATGGCGAAGTTGTTGAACAGCACCCACGACGAGAAACCGAGCAGATCGCGCCACTTCTTCAGGCAAAAGCGCGGCCGGTAGGGATGCATGGCATAACTCAGCGCGACCCCGGCGAGTTGGGAAAACAGCGTCCCCAGCACGAGCGCCCAGTAGCTGCGGAAATACAGCGCGAGGGCCACGGTGACGATCACCGACAGCAGCTTCTTGGCAAGCTGAAAGCGGAACTCGCGGTTGAACTCGAGCTCCTTGCGGAAGGCGACGATGCCGATGTTCTCGAAACCGCTCGCCAGCGCGATCAGCGCATAGCCGTACATCACCGCGGCAAGCCGCGGATCGCCATAGAAATCGGCGACCGGATGGGCGAACAGCACGATCGCCAGCGCCGCGGCGCTCTTGAACAGCAGGCCGAGCGTCCACGCGCTGTCGAAATGATCGCGGTCCGCGCCCTGCTTGCGGATGAGCGCGAGATCGAAGCCCAGCGTGGTCACCAGTTCGACCAGCGCGGAGATCGACAAGGCCATCGCGATCAGGCCGAAGTCGGCGGGCAGCAGCAAGCGCGCCAGGACCACGGTGCTGATCAGCCCCAGGCTGCGCTGCAGCAAGCGCAGCACGACCATCCACGCGGCCCCCGCCGCGACCGCCGCCCCGAGCGCCTTCATTCAGCGCCCCGCTCCAGGCGCCGCCGCAACCAGGCGAGCGAGCGACCGTTCGACGCGGACACGACCAGCGCGATGTGCCACCTCAGCCCCGCGCGCTCGGCTTGAGGCAGGCCAGTCCGGCCATTGCCGCATACGCCCACGACTTCAGATGCAGCGGATGCTGCCGCACCGCCTGGCGAAACTCGCGGAAGGCGGTGACGGCGTTGCCGCGCTGGTAGAAGCGGTAACCGCACATGAAATGGATCTTGTGCAGGCGGGCCTGGAACTCCCGCGCCGTGATCGCCGCGCCGTCAGGGCTCGCCAGCCCCCAGTCGGCACGCGCCTTCAGGATGATGCGCGCGGCGTAGTTGTAATCGATCCCGCGCGCGGTGGCGCTGCCCGGGTGCTGGCGGTACAGCGCATAGGCGCGCGCCAGACGATGGATTTCGGTGGCACGCGAGGCACGCAGGAAATACTCGTAATCCTGGCCGAGGCGGAAGCTCTCGTCGTAGAGGCCGACCGCGTCGATCAGCGTGCGCCGCATCATCACCGTCGTGGTCCACACGAAATTGCGCAGCAGCAGCTTGTGATAGACCCATCCCGATAGCGCCGCATCGAGCGCATCGGCGGCGATGTCCGCCTGCTCGGCGGCGACCGTCAGCGGGTCCGGAAAGCGCCCGGCCTCGTCCGACACCCATTGCGCGAATCCGGTGCAGTTCATGCCCACCCCCGGATGCGCGCGGAAATGCGCGACCTGGGCGGACAGTTTGCCCGGCAACCAGATGTCGTCGGCATCAAGAAAGGCAACGAACTCGCCGCGCGCCGCGCGCATGCCGGCATTGCGCGCGGTGGCTGCACCGCCGTTGGCCTTGCGGATCAGGGTCGCCTGCGGATAGCGCGCCGCCACCACCGCGGCGGTATCGTCCTGCGAACCGTCATCGACGACGACCAGTTCGATGTGCGGATAGTCCTGCGCGAGCACGCTGTCGAGCGCCTCACCGATGTGGGCACCGACGTTGTAGGCGGGAACGACGACGCTGACCAGGTTCTCGATCGGGCTCACTGGACTACCCTCCTGTCGCTGCGCGACATCTTCCCCGGGGGAGGTGAGCGCCTCCCTTCGGAGGGCCGTGCGGGGGCGTTCATGCAGCGCCCTCCGCGCCATCGGCGACACGCCCGAAGCGCTCGCGCAGCCACCTCAGGGTGGCGGCCTCCACGCTCGCCTTCCAGGCCCGCGACGAAAAAGTGTGATCGGCCTCGGCGATCTCGACCAGATCGGGTCCCGGCACCACCGCCGCCTGCCACTGCGGCCGTGCCCGGCAGAAATCGGCGAACTCGCGCGCGGTCAGATCCTTGCCGCTCAACACCACCAGCACCTGCCCCTGCATCCGCCGCCAGCCCTCGCCCATGCGTTCGACGAAACCGCGCGCCGCCGCCGGCCTGGCATCGGCCTGCGCCGGGCGCGCACGCCGGCGCTTGTCGAGCGCGGCGACAAAACCGGAAACCGCCTGAGCGATGCGGACGTCGCCCCGCAGCACGCGCAGCCAGAAACGTGCCGACAGCATCTTGCCCTTGTAGTAGTGATCGATGCGCGCCGCCGCCAGCGAGGCCGCGCTGCGCACCCACGGATTGAGCGCGACGATGCCGCGCACGCGCGGGTCGTGCGGCGCATACATGAACGCCGCCGACGCACCGTCGCACAGCCCCCACAACACCACGCCGTCGAGTTCGGGACACGCCGCCGACAAGGCGTCGATCGCGGCGCAGATATCCTCGTCCACCTGTTCGAAGCCACGCGCCGCGGCCGCGCTATCGCCCATGCCCCGGTAATCGAAGCGCAGGCAGGCAACCCCGCCCGCGGCGAGCGCATGGCCGAGCGAAACGAACTGGCGATGGCTGCCGACGCGGTACTGCGGCCCGCCGACGATCACCACCACGCCGACACGCACGGTCGCCACCACCGGCCGGTGAAGGACGCCGACCAACGACTCGGCGCCACAACGGAACACCAAGGGCTCGACGCGGCTCACACGACCCGCTCCACCGTATTCAGAGTCTCGAGCAGGTCGCACGAGGCCTCGATCAGCGCCGGTGCGACCTCGATTTCCTGGGTCTGCCAGAACGACGGGCCGCTCACCGCGCGGTACGCCACCTTCACCTCCGCGTCTGCCCACTGCGCGCGCAGACGCTCGAAAGCCGGCAGCGGCGCCGCGGGCTCGCCACCGGCAGCAACCTGACACCAGCCCACGGCCAGCGCCGGCGCCGCCGGGAGGACGGCCTCGTCCAGGGCGGCGGCAAGCGCCGGCGAGATCTCGTAGCCCGCGACCTCCACCACCTCGCCGGCAGCCAGGCGCTGCTGCGGCGACTCGCCGTCGCGCACGCCCTTCCCCACCACCTGCGCCATCTTCCACGCCCGCAGAAACTGCTGCAGATGCTGCCTGCCGCTGGTCACCGGTTGCCACAGCAACAACCCGCACGCGAGGTGGTCGCGCGCGACTGCGGTGGCGGCAACGAGCCCACCCAGGCGCAGCCCCCACAGCCAGACCGGCCCGCAACCCTGGGCGCAGGCCCAGGCGTGGGCATCGCGGACGTCGTCGAGCCAGTCGTTCCAGACCACCTCGGCGAGTTCGCCCTCGCTATCGCCGCAACCGCGGGGATCGAACTGCAGCACCACCCAGCCGGCCTGCGCCCAGGTCTCGGCCTGCCGCGCCACCATGTTGCGGGACTTGTTCATTTCCTCGGCAAAAGCCGGCACGTGCACGATGACACCACGGGCGGTGCCCGCCGGCGGCCGCCGCACCACGCAGAAGCGGGCGCCACGGGGGCTTGCCAGATAAAAAGCCTCGATCGCTGCCGACAAACGCGCCTCAGCCGAGCTTTGCGGCGACGGCCTCGACCAGCGAACCGACGCTGGCGAAAGTCTGGCCATCGATCTCGTCGTCGTCGAAGATGATCTCGAAACGCTCCTCGATGGCACCGATGACGCCGACCACGGCCATCGAGTCGAGCTCGGGCACCGCGCCGAGCAAGGGGGTGGCGGCGTCCATGCCCGCACTGCGCCCCTGCAGACTGAGGATGTCGTCCAGAATGGCCAAGATTTCTGCTTGAATATTCAACATCTGCTCCCTGAACCGGCGGCAACGACATTGCGCCGGCATGCGAATCATTATAGGTAAGTGCGGCAGGCGCTCTCGTGACAAAATACTGCGAACCCACTCTTCAATCCAGCATGTCCGGAGCAACCGACCGACCCTGTGCCGTGGTCGTTGGGCTGTGCGCCCACGGCCTGGGCATCGCCCGCAGCCTGCACCGCGCCGGCATCGGCGTGATCGCGCTCGAGGCCAACCCCGCGCTTCCCGGGGTGCGCACCCGTTGCGCGGCGGTGCGCATTGTGCCCGACATCAACGGCGCCGGACTCATCGACGCGCTGCTCGCGCTGCCCGCACCCGCGCCGGGCGCCCCCCTTCCGGTGCTGATGCTCACCAACGATCGCATGGTCGAGACCGTCGGCCGCCATGCCGCGCTGATCGCCCGGCACTTCCGGCTGAGCTGGGCCGACGCCGCCGACCGCCTGCTGCCGCTGCTCGGCAAGGACAGGATAGAAGCGCGCTGCCACGAGACCGGGCTGCGCTACCCGAAATCGCTGCTCATCGACGACCTCGACGCCGCCCCCGCAGCGCTCGCCGCGCTGCGCTTTCCGGTGATTGCCAAACCGACACGGCCGGTCTCCGCGTTCAAGACCCAGGTCGCCGGCTCGGTGGCCGCCTTCGCCGCCGCCCGCGCACGCATGGCGCGCAGCCTGCCGCTGATCGTCCAGGAGTTCATCGCCGGCGACGACAGCCATATCCGCTTCGGCGCCCTCTACCTCGATCGCGGGCGCGTGCTGGCGCGCTTCGAGGGCCGCAAACTGCGTTCGCGGCCGATGGGCCACACCACCATCGCCATCCCTCACGCCGACGACGGCATCCACGCCCTCGCGCTGCGCTTCTTCGCCGGGCTGGAGCTGTCAGGACCGGTATCGCTCGAACTCAAGCGCGATCCCGACGGCAACGACTGGGTGATCGAACCCACGGTCGGGCGCACCGACTTCTGGGCCGGGCTGTGCGCGGCCAACGGCGTCGACCTGACCCTGATCGAGTACCGGGCGATGGCCGGCCTGCCGCCGGCCCCCGCGCCACGCCCGGCGCCCAGCCTGTGGATCAACGGCGAACGCGACCCCGCCGCGCTCGCCTGGCTGCTGCGCCACGCCCCTGCCGAGTTGTGGCGGCACCGCGTGCGCGGCGTCTATGCCGACCTTGGCGACCCCGGCCCCTTTGTCGCCGCGGCGGGCCGCTTCGCCAGCGCCCTGCCGGGGCGCGCTGCGCGCACGGTGCGCCGCCTCGCCGGGATCGGCAGCTGAGCACGGCTGCGGCACACGACCGCGAAAGCCGCCGGCACCATCGGTTAGACTCCCGTCATCGCTTCCACCCCACCCGTCCGCGCCTCATGAACGCCCCCGCCCTCCTGCACCAGCTGATCTCCGCCGCCGCCGAGCGCACCCCCGGCGCGCCCGCGCTCAGTCTCGCCGACGAGACCCGCAGCTACGGCGAACTGGCCGCCGCCGTCGCCGCTGCCGCTGCCGGCCTGCGTCAGCTCGGCCTCGACCGCTGCGAGCGCGTCGGCGTCTATCTCGACAAGCGCATCGAAACCGTCACCGCGTTCTTCGCCGCCACCGCCGCCGGCGGCGTGTTCGTACCGGTGAACCCGGTGCTCAAGAGCGAACAGGTGGGCTACATCCTGCGCGACTGCAACGTGCGCGTGCTGATCACCAGCCCCGAGCGGCTGGCCGCGATCCAGGACACCCTCGCCACCTGCCACGATCTGCGGCACATCGTGCTGACCGGCGACACCGCCGACATCGCCCCCCTCCCCGGGGTCTCGGTGCAGCGCTGGGACGACCTGCTCGCCGCCCCACCTCGCGCCGGCCACCGCATCATCGATGCCGACATGGCGGCGATCCTCTACACCTCGGGCAGCACCGGACGCCCCAAGGGCGTGGTGCTCTCCCATCGCAACATGGTCGCCGGCGCGGCGAGCGTGGCCCAGTATCTCGGCAACCACGCCGGCGACACGCTGCTCGCGGCACTGCCGCTCTCCTTCGATGCCGGCTTCTCGCAACTGAGCACGGCCTTTCACGCCGGCGCGCGGGTCGTGCTGCTGAACTACCTGATGCCGCGCGACGTGCTCAAGGCCGTCGCCAGCGAGCGGGTCACCGGGCTCACCGCGGTGCCGCCGCTGTGGATACAGCTGTCGCAGCTGCAATGGCCGCAAGGCGTCGGCGAGCACCTGCGCTACTTCGCCAACACCGGCGGACGCATGCCGCTCGAAACCCTGACCCGGCTGCGCGAGATGCTGCCGCGCGCGCGCCCCTTCCTGATGTACGGCCTCACCGAGGCCTTCCGCGCCACCTACCTGCCGCCCGAGGAGGCCGACCGCCGCCCGGACTCGATCGGCAAGGCCATTCCCAACGCCGAGGTCATGGTGCTGCGCGAGGACGGCAGCGAGTGCGAGCCCAACGAGCCGGGCGAACTGGTGCAGCGCGGCGCGCTGGTCGCGATGGGCTACTGGAACGATGCGGAGAAGACCGCCGAGCGCTTCAAGCCGCTGCCGGTACGTGCCCCCGGCCGCCAGAGCGGCCTGGTGCTGCCCGAAATCGCGGTGTTCTCGGGCGACACCGTGCGCCGCGACGAGGACGGCTTCCTCTACTTCATCGGCCGCCGCGACGAAATGATCAAGACCTCGGGCTACCGCGTCAGCCCCACCGAGGTCGAGGAGATCCTCTACGCCACCCGCCTGGTCGGCGAATGCGCCGCCTTCGGCGAAGCCCACGCCACGCTGGGGCAGAGCATCGCGGTGATCGTCACCCCGCCCCCCGGCGGCAGCGTCGACAGCGCCGCTCTGCTCGCCGAATGCCGCGCCCGCATGCCGGCCTACATGGTGCCCGCCCGCATCGAGGTGCGCACCGGCCCGCTGCCGCGCAACCCCAACGGCAAGATCGACCGCAAGACCCTCAGCGCCGCCACGCCGGCCCACGCCTCATGACAGCCCCTGCCCGCACCCCGCCCGCCCACGCGCCGCTCGGCCACTTCGCCGTCGCCGCCGGCGAACTCGTCGTCGGCGGCCTGCCGCTCACCCGGCTCGCCGCGCGCGTCGGCCGCACGCCGTTCTACGCCTACGACCGCAGCCTGCTCAGCGCCCGCGTCGCCGCGCTACGCGCCGCGCTGCCGGCCGCCGTGGACCTGCACTACGCGATGAAGGCCAACCCGATGCCGGCGCTGGTCGCGCACATGATCGGCGAAGTCGATGGCATCGATGTCGCCTCCGCCGGCGAACTCAAGACCGCGCTCGATGCCGGTGCCGATCCGCGCGACATCAGCTTCGCCGGCCCCGGCAAGCAGGACGCCGAGCTGATGCAGGCGGTCGCCGCCGGCATCCTGGTGAACATCGAATCGGCGCGCGAACTTGCGCCGCTCGCCGCCGCCTCGCAGGCACTGGGCCTGCCGGCACGGGTCGCGCTGCGGGTCAATCCGGACTTCGAACTGAAGGCCTCGGGCATGAAGATGGGCGGCGGCCCCAAGCAGTTCGGCATCGACGCCGAGGCCGTGCCCGCGCTGCTCGCCGAGATCGGCCGCGCCGGACTCGCGTTCGAGGGCTTTCACCTGTTCGCCGGTTCGCAGAACCTGAAGGCGGAGGCCATCGTCGAGGCCCAGCAGAAGAGCTACGCGCTCGCGCTGCGCCTGGCCGAGCACGCCCCCGCGCCGGTGCGTTTCCTCAATCTCGGCGGCGGCTTCGGCATTCCGTACTTTCCTGGCGAACAGCCCCTCGATCTGGCACCGATCGGCGCCAACCTCGCGGCGCTGGTTGCGGCCGCCGCGCGCGATCTGCCGCAGGCCCGCCTGGTCATCGAACTGGGGCGCTACCTGGTCGGCGAGGCCGGAGTCTACGTGTGCCGGGTGATCGACAAGAAAGTGTCGCGCGGCCACACCTACCTCGTCACCGACGGCGGCCTCCATCACCATCTGTCGGCGAGCGGCAACTTCGGCCAGGTGATCCGCAAGAACTATCCGGTGACGATCGGCACCCGCATGGACGCCCCCGCCGGCGAACCGGTGTCGGTGGTCGGCCCGCTGTGCACCCCGCTCGACCTGCTCGCCGACCGCATGGCGCTGCCCGAGGCCGAGCCCGGCGATCTGGTGGTCATCCATCAGTCCGGCGCCTACGGCGCGAGCGCCAGCCCGCAGGCTTTTCTCGGCCATCCGGCGGCGACCGAAGTGCTGGTCTGAGCCGGGCGCGCCGCGTTCAGCGCGGCGCCTGGTAAGGCCCGATATAACGGCGCGCGATCACCAGATTGTCGATGTACAGGCTCATGTCCTGCGCCGCCGGCGTGGTGCCGCCGTGGTAGATGTTGAGCCACAACGACTCGATGCGCAGGTCGGGGAGGTCGCGCAGGTGCAGGTCGGTCTTCTCGAACACGAGCTGGCCGTCGATCCACGCGCGCAGGATGCCGTCGGCGCGCCCCGGGGTGTTCATCCGCACCTGCTGCTCGACGCTGTACCAGCGGTTCTTCTCCAGCATCCCGGTCGGCCCCTGGTTCCAGCCCCAGTTGCTGCCGTAGTCCTCCATGCCGACGTGGTACACATACGAGCCGATGCCGCGGCGCTGGGCATGCGCTCCCGCCGCCGTGCGCAGCTGGAAGAAGGCGCCGCGCGCCGACCAGCCGTTGCTGCCGTCGGCGCGCCGCCCGCCCCAGCCGGCGCGCCGGTAGGTGCCGGCAAACCCCGGGAGCTTGCCACCCGAGCGCACGGGGTCCCAGCTCTCGCCCAGACGCAGCGCGTAGCGGAAGTGCATTTCCTCGGGCTCGGCCTCGCCCCGCGCCGCGAGCCGGCGATGCGCCGACAGGCCGAGCAGCTTGCCACGCGCCACGGTCACCTTCAGCGCCTTGCCGTCGAGCGGCACGAAACCATCATCGCCGCCGCCTGCAACCAGATCGACCTTGCTCCCGGCGCTGTAGTCCGTCCACCCGTCGTTCCAGTCCTCGTCCTCGAAGCGCTCGACCAGCAACACCTCCGGATCGCGTTCCAGCCCGCGGTCGCCAGAGGTGGCCGCGGCGATTCCCGCGCGCGCCGGCGCATCGCCGGCCATCGGCAGCGCGGGACTGAACACCCCCACGGTCAGCGGCCGCGCAGCGCTGCGCGACACGCTGAGCACGAGTTCGGCACGCACCAGGCGCCCGCCGGAGCGCGGCGGCGCAAAGGCGATGACAACGTGGTCCTGGGCGCTGAGCTTGAGCGCGTCAGCCGCTCCCACGCTCTTGCGCGTCGAACAGTTGAGTGCGCTGTCGGCGAGCGCGGGCAGGCGCTCGCGCCGCCCGTCGGCCCACTCAAGCACCAGCATCGGCCGCTGCGCCGAATCCGCGCTCTCGCGGCTGTGAAACGCCAGCGACGCGCGCTCGCGCGCCGACAGCACGCGCAGCAGGAAGGCGCCCGCCGGCCGGCGCGCGCTCATCCCGTCGTCCACGAGCGCGGTGACGTCCCAGCTCACGCGTTCGTCGCCCCGCGCGGGGGTGATGTCGGCACGCGCGAAAGGCCGCTCGCCGAACGGACGGCCATCGGCATCGACCCAGTCGCCGCCCTCGCGCTGCCAGGCCATGCGCGCCGCCGTCGCGAAATACTGGCAGGTCATGCCCTCCGGCCCGTCGGTCACCCCTCCAGGGAGGCCGGCATGGACCGGCACCCCGCCCAGGCCGGCGACTACGGCGCAGCCCCCCAACCAGCGCACCACACCTGTGTATCGCCGCTGCCGTTTCGATTGCACCATCTCGCCTTCCCCCCGGCTCCACTGCACCTGCTGCATTATCGCGCAGGCGCCACGACAAGCGCCGCCCCTTGCCCAAGCCGTCACGGCGAAGCGCCCGGCCGATGCAGTATGATTGGCCGCACCCGCCCACCCCGCCACGCTCTCAGGGAGATCGGCTTGCCTGCCACCGTGTTCGGCGCGCTCTCGCGCCACGGAAACCTCGGGGACCTCGTCCGCCCCCGCAGCCCTGCCACGCCGACCGAATTCGGCTCCGGCTTTTTCGCCCACCGCGATGCCGACGCGGTGTACCAGGACGCTGCCTGGCTGTGCCTGACGATCGGCACGCCGCACTTCGCCAGTGCGGCGTTGCGCGCGCGCGCGGCCGCCGACGGTG
>JAEWVQ010000277.1 GCA_023459095.1 Pseudomonadota bacterium
CAGCAGATCCGCCACAAGCTCGGCGCTACCCGCGCCGAGGTGCTGGCGCGGATCGCGCGCTGGGTGCCGGTGGCGCGTGAGGCCGGCTTCGACGTCGGCGTCGGCGGCGAAGACGCCTCGCGCGCCGACCCCGCCTTCCTCGCCGAAGTCGTCCAGGCCGCCGAAGCCGCCGGCGCACGCCGCTTCCGCTTCGCCGACACGCTGGGCGTCCTCGACCCCTTCGCCACCTTCGACGCCATCCGCGCGCTGCGGTCCTGTTCGACGCTGGAGATCGAGATGCACGCGCACGACGACCTCGGCCTGGCCACCGCCAACACCCTGGCCGCGGTGCGCGCCGGGGCCAGCCATGTGAACACCACGGTGAATGGTCTCGGCGAACGCGCCGGCAATGCCGCGCTGGAAGAAGTCGCGCTCGGCCTGCGCCAGTTCCACGGCATGGGCGAGATCATCGACTTCCGCCGCCTGCTCGACACCTCCGAAGCGGTCGCGCGCGCCTCCGGCCGCCCGGTAGGCTGGCACAAGAGCGTGGTCGGCGAAGGCGTGTTCACCCACGAGGCCGGCATCCATGTGGATGGCCTGCTCAAGGACCCCGCCAACTACCAGGGCATCGACCCGGCGCTGCTCGGCCGCAGCCACCGCCTGCTGCTCGGCAAGCACTCCGGCGGCCGCGGCGTGGCCGCCGCCTACGCCGGGCTGGGCATCGAGCTCGACGCCGCGCGCACCGCCTGCCTGCTCGCGCGCATCCGCGAGTTCACCTCGCGCACCAAGCGCAGCCCGCAACGCGAGGACCTGCTCGCGTTCTGGGACGCCCTCGAAGCCGGTGCGGCGCAGTTCGAGAGCACGCCCCACCCGCGCCCCGACCCCAGCCGCGCCGCGTTGCCCGTTGCCGGAGCCTGACCATGAACACCGACATGACCATGATCGACCACGTTGCCCCACCCGGCCTGTTCGCCCTGCTGCGCGAGGACGTGCGCTGCGTGTTCGGCCGCGACCCCGCCGCGCGCACCGCCTGGGAAGTGCTCACCACCTACCCCGGCGTGCATGCGGTGATGGCCCACCGCGTGGCGCACGCGCTGTGGCGCCGCGGCTGGCGCTATCCGGCGCGGCTGGTGAGCTTCATCGCGCGCGTGTTCAGCAATGTGGACATCCACCCGGGGGCGCGCATCGGCCGCCGCTTCTTCATCGACCACGGCGCCGGCGTGGTGGTGGGCGAAACCGCCGAGATCGGCGACGACGTCACCCTCTACCACGGCGTCACCCTGGGCGGCACCACCTGGAACCCCGGCAAGCGTCACCCCACGCTCGGCGATCATGTGGTGGTCGGCGCCGGCGCCAAGATCCTCGGCGCGATCACCATCGGCAGCCGGGTGCGCGTGGGCGCCAACTCGGTGGTGGTCAAGAACGTGCCCGCCGACCGCACCGTGGTCGGCATTCCGGCGCGCGTGGTGCGACGCGACGCGCCCATCCTCACCCCCACCGACGAGCTCAATCTCGACCACCACCTGCTGCCCGACCCGGTCGGCCACACCCTGAACTGCCTGCTCGATCGCATCAAGGCGCTGGAATCGGCGCTCGCCTTGGCGCCGAGCGCGCCCACCCCGCAACCCGGCGCCGCGGTAGTGCTGCACCCCGCCCCCGCCCTCGACTGCCACGCCCACACCGACGCCGCCTGTCCGCAATGCGCCTGTCAGCCCGGCACCACGGAGGCACGCTGATGGACCTGCTGCACTTCGACCCGCAACCGCTGTACTTCGACGATCCGCTGCCCGAGGGCGTGCACGATCTGATCGAGGACGCCGGCCGCCACTACGGCCAGCCCGAAGCCGAAGCCCTGCTCGACAAGGCCGCGGCGCTCGCACCCGACCACCTCGTGGTGCTGGTCGCGCGCTACCGCTACTACTTCTACCAGCACCGCATCGCCGAGGCCCAGGCGGTGGTCTGGCAGGCGATCGCGGTGTCGGGCGCGCCACTCGGACTGCCCGCCGACGGCCGCGACCTCAGCCCCGCCGCCATCGCCGCCGCTGCGCGCCGGTCGATGACGCGGACCCGCTTCTACCTGTCGTCGATCAAGGCCGCGGCCTACGTGAAGATGCGCCTCGGCGAAATCCCGGCCGCGATCGCGCTGCTGCAGGCCCTGGTCGCGATCGACGAGGCCGATCGCCTCGGCGGCAAGGTGCTGCTCGACATCGCCCACGCCCACCAGCACGGCAGCGACGACGACGAAGACGCGTTCGCCGCCGCCGACCTACTTTGACCCACCCCGGAGACCCGCGATGGACGAAACGACCCTGGCCGAAGCGATGGAAGAACTGTCCGCCGCCGAAGACTTTCTCGACTTTTTCGACGTGCGCTACGAACAGTCCGTGGTCCACGTAAACCGCCTGCACATCCTGCAGCGCTTCCACGACTACATCGCCCACAACCCGCCCGCCGCCGATGCCGACGAAACCGGCGTGCGCGCGCATTACCGCAACTTCCTCGAACGCGCCTACAACGACTTCGTGGTGTCGAACCCGGTGCAGGAAAAGGTGTTCGCGGTATTCAAGAAGGCCGCCGGCGAGGCATTCGTGTCGCTCGACGCAATCAAGCGCTGACGCGCCCCTCCCGGAGCGAACCCGATGAAGCCCGAATTCGACTATGGCGACCGCGTCCGCGTCACCCGCAACGTGCGCGACGACGGCACCTTTCCCGGCAAGGACATCGGCGACCTGCTGGTGCGCCGCGGCAGCATCGGCACGGTGATCGAGATCGGCACCTTCCTGCAGGACCAGATCATCTACACCGTGCACTTCCTCGACCTCGACCGCATCGTCGGCTGTCGCGAGGAAGAGCTGATCGGCGCCGACGCGCCGTGGAACCCGAGCCGCTTCGAATCGCGCGAGAAAGTGCGCGCCGCACGCAGCTTC
>JAEWVQ010000278.1 GCA_023459095.1 Pseudomonadota bacterium
GGATAACATTGCCATCTTGACCAATTTGCTTTGCCCTTGTCGCGCCATCTTCTCCTACACGCACAAGCCATTTTTCTACCCTTCCTTCATTGGAGTTCGTCGCTCATCGCCGGGCACTTGCGGGCGAGCCCTTCTTCTGGGGGTTTCGCGATCTCAAGCTGGATGTCGCGGCGCTTGCCGTCGGTAAGCTGGCGATACTCGAAGCCGATGGGGTGCTGCCCGACGGCACTCCGTTCTGCTTTCCGCTGCAAAGTCTACCGCCGGAGCCGATCGCGTTTGCGGAGGGCGCGGTGGGCGAAACGGTCTATCTCGCGTTACCCCTGCGCAGGTCCGGTGCCGAGGAACTGATCTTCGAAGAACGTCCAACGTCGACCGCCCGCTATGTGGTGCATGACGCTCTGGTGCGCGATGCAAGTGCCGCCGATGCCGAGGGCGTCGAACTCCAGCTCGGGGTCCCGCGCCTGCGTCTCGTCCGGGCCGGAGCCTGTGCCGACGGCTGGGTCCGCGTCGGTGTCGCGCATGTCGTCGAATGCCGTGCCGACGGGCGTCTGGTGCTCGACCAGGAGTTCATAGCGCCGGTGGTTGCGGTGGAGTCCGGCCAGCGCCTGATGTCCTGGCTGCAGGAGATCTGCGGCTTGGTGCGGCAGCGCGCCGACGTACTGGCGGCACGGATGAGCGGGCCGGGGCGGGGAGGCATCTCGGAGGTTGGAGAGTTTCTGCTGTTGCAGACGCTCAACCATGCGCAGCCCTTACTCGAACACATGCTGCAGGTTCGCACGGTGCATCCGGAGCGTTTGTTCCGCCTGCTGCTCGGACTCGTCGGGGAGCTTGCAACCTTCGCGGAGGAGGGGCGGCGCCCGGCGGTTGCGGTGCGCTACGACCACGACGATCTCAATGCGTCGTTTCTTCCGCTGCTGCTCAAGCTGCGTGTGGCGCTGTCGGCAGTGCTCGAGCGTAATGCCATCCAGATCGAGCTGCAGGACGGCAAGTACGGGGTGCGCCTGGGCCGCGTCCATGACCGTGAGCTGCTCCGCAGCGCGCAGTTCGTACTTGCCGTGCATGCCAGCGTGCCACCGGAGACGATACGCAACCACTTCCCGACCCAGATCAAGATCGGCCCGATCGACCGGATCCGCGATCTGGTCAACCTTCATCTGCCCGGCGTCGGTCTGCGCGCTTTGCCGGTCGCGCCGCGGCAACTGCCGTATCACGCGGGCTACCACTATTTCGAGCTCGATACCGCGTCCGACCTGTGGAAGCAGTTGCAGGGCTCGGGGGCGCTGGCGCTTCACGTCGCCGGCGAGTTCCCCGATCTGGCCCTCGAGTGCTGGGCAATCCGCGTCTAGCGGCTTCGAGCGAAGAGTAAGGATTCGACCATGGCTGATCTTGATCCGAACGATATCGAAATCGACCGTACCTTCGTGATGCCTTCTCCCGGTGGCAAGCGGCGCGGGGAGAACGGCGCGCGCAGTGGGGGGCAGGCTCCGGCGGGAGCGTTCGCCGACGTGCTTGCGGGCAGCAACCCGCTGGTGGCGGCGGCGAACCCCCTGCTCAACCTGATCTACCAGATCCGCATACTGGTGCATAACGCCGATCCGTCGGCCTTGCGCGACTACCTGTCTGCCGAGGTGAGGGAGTTCGAGCGTCGTGCGCGGGCGCAGGGGGTGTCCCAGGAGCACGTGATGGCGGCGCGCTACTGCCTGTGTACCGTGCTCGACGAAACCGCGGCGCAGACTCCGTGGGGCGGCTCTGGAGCATGGGCCAAGCGCAGCCTGCTGGTCGAATTTCATAACGAGACCTGGGGTGGCGAGAAGTACTTTCAGCTGCTGGCCAAGCTCGTGCAATCGCCGCAGCAGCATGCCGGCCTGATCGAGTTGATGTACTTCGGCATCGTGCTCGGCTTCGAAGGACGCTATCGGGTTCTCTCCGACGGTCGTAGCCAGTTGGAGGCGCTCAAGCAGCGTCTGGCGGAGATCATCCGTGGCCTGAAGGGGGGCGCAGAGCGCGCGCTGTCGCCCCACTGGGAGGGGGTCGGCAGAGCCGCGCCGGCAATCTGGCGCCGTCTGCCGGTCTGGGTCAGTGCGGCACTGGGCTTGCTGCTTGGCGTGGCGATCTATCTGCTGTTTGCATTTTTTCTCGCTGAACGCTCGGACCGTGTTTTCGGTGACATCGTCCGCCTGCACATGCCTGAAGTGACCGCGCCGACCGCGCCGGCCCCGCATGCGCGGCTGGCTAAGTTTTTGGAACCGGAGATCAAGGCAGGTCTCGTGGCCGTCGCCGAGTATGCCGACCGCAGCACGGTGACGATCCTCGGCGATGGCTTGTTCGATTCGGGCAGCGCACTTGTCCGCGGCGCCTTCCTCCCCGTCCTGGAACGTGTTGCGATCGCGATCGGGGAGTATCCAGGGCGAGTGCTGGTGACTGGCCATAGCGACGACGTTCCGATTCGCACCGCCCGCTTTCCATCCAACTGGGAATTGTCGCAGGAGCGCGCGCGCGCGGTGTCGGCGCTTATCCAGCGCCGTGTCGGCGGCGCGCGCAGCGTGATTGCCGAGGGTAGGGCGGCCGCCGAGCCGGTCGCGCCCAATACCAGTACGGCCAACCGGGCACTCAACCGGCGCGTGGAGATCACCTTGTACGCCTCTCCGTCCGAACTGCAAAAAGTGGTCCGATGATGCGCAAGCTGCTTTCGATGATTTTCAGCCGTCATGTCCTCATCATCATCGGCGTGGCGGCGCTGTTACTCGCGATCTGGTATGCCGGGCCGCTGTTCGCATTCGCGCACTGGCGACCGCTGGAGACGGTCGAGTCCAGGCTGTGGTGCATCGCGATGGTGCTTGGGCTGTTCGTCCTGCGGTTGCTGCTCGGCCTCTGGCGTCGGCGGCAATTGAACGGGCGCCTGCTCGAGGCCGTGCTCAGTCTGCGCAACCGGGATCGCGAGGGGCGCGACGCTGGCGGTGCGGGTGGAGAACTGGCCGAGAACTTCGGGCGTGCTCTCGAGCGCCTCAAGCGTGCCGGGATGAGCACCGGCAACGAAGGGTGGTGGGGGCGCCTGCGGCATAGATACGTGTACCAACTGCCGTGGTATGTGGTGATCGGCGCGCCCGGGGCCGGCAAGACCACGGCGCTGGTCAATAG
>JAEWVQ010000279.1 GCA_023459095.1 Pseudomonadota bacterium
CCGCCGCGCCCTCGAGCTGTGGCTGGTGCTCGACCTCGCCCTCGGCCTGGAGGAGCGCGGGTTCGCGGTGGAGGTGGGGGCGTTCTGCGCGCGCGAACTGACGCCGCGCAATCTGCTGGTGGTGGCGTGGCGTGCTGAGGAAGAGCAGGCGAGCAATGGCGGCCCGGCCGAGCCGCAGACCGGCGCAGACCGGCGCAGGATCCTCGAGTAGGCGCAAAATTATCTTTTTGGCATAATTTGCGCGCTGCGCAGACATCTCACGATGCCTGCCCCGCCTGCCCCGCCTGCCCGCTGTGCAACCGTCGGTCATCCTGTCGCGGACGGCGGCCGATAGACGCCATGGAGAACCGACGATGCCCACCCGTTTCGACCACGTCTATATCGAGGCCGCCGGCTATCACTTGCCCGGACCGCCCGTGGACAACGCGCAGATGGATGCCTACATCGCGCCGCTCAACCGCCGGTCGGCGCGTCTGAAAGCCCGCATCCTGGCCGACAACGGCATCCGCAGCCGCCACTATGCGATCGACGCCGAGGGCCGCACCACCCTGTCCCACGCTCGGCTCGCCGCTGCCGCCATTGATGACTGCCTGGCGCGCGGCAGGCACACGATCACCGACATCAGCCTGCTCGCTGTCGGTTCCAGTGGCGGCGATGCGCTGATGCCTGGATTCGCCAGCATGATCCACGGCGAACTGGGGGCGCCGCCCATGGAGACCCTGTCGAGCCAGGGCATCTGCGTTGCCGGCGTACAGGCGCTCAAGCATGCCGCGCAGGCGGTGGAGCTGGGTGAGCACGGCATGGCGCTGGTTGCCGCCGCCGACATGCCGTCGCGCATGTTCAAACGCAGCCGCTTCGCCCCACGCGGCTACGACGCCGACTTCGATGCCCACTTCCTGCGCTGGATGCTGTCCGACGGTGCGGGCGCGCTGTTGCTCACCCGCCGCCCCAGCGGCCGCGGCGGCATGCGCCTGAAGCTGAAGTGGATACACCAGCGCAGCTTCGCCGGCGACTATCCGGTGTGCATGCAGCTCGGCCTGTCCCAGGATCGCTCCACCTCCTTCCTCGACTATCCGTCCTCCTCCGCGGCCGACGCCGACGGCGCGCTCTCCCTCCGCCAGGACATCCGTCTGCTGCCGCATCTGTTCGACGTCTCCATCCATGAGTACGTCAAGCTGGTGCGCGAGGGCTGGGTGGCGTCGGCCGAGGTCGATCACTTCCTTTGTCACTACTCCTCCGAACGCTTCGTGCCCGTGGTGGAGGAACTGCTCGACAAGGCCGGGCTGGCGATCCCGCGCGAGCGCTGGTTCAGCAACCTCGACACCCGTGGCAACACCGGCGCCGCCTCCATCTTCGTGATGCTGGCCGAATTCCTGGAGACCCGTTCGCTGCGGCCGGGACAGCAGATCCTGTGCTTCATTCCGGAGTCCGGTCGGATCAGTGCCGCTTACATGCTGATCGAGGTAGAGGACGCGGCAACGGCACTGGCTCCGACCCGGCGCCATGCCGAGGATCGGCCGCCGGCCACCGAGACCCTGCCTGCCGCGCCCCACGATCCGGCGTCCGCCCCCGAGCATCTGCGCGATCTGCTCACCGCGCTGGCAGGTATCTGGCACGCTTACCGGTCCGACGTATGGCGTTCACCCGTGGTGCACAAGCTCGTTGCCGGCCGCTTCACCGTGGCCGACTATCGCCGCTGGACCGCTCAGTGGGTGCCGCAGGTGCGCGAAGGCAGCAAGTGGATGCGCGAGGCGGTGGCCTCGCTCAGCGCACCGTTCGCCGCACTGGGCGAACTGGTGGAGCTGCATGCCGGCGAAGAGCAGGACGATTTTCGCGTTCTCTACCAGGACTATCTCGCCGCCGGCGGCAGCGACCCACTGGAGGCGCTGCGCCGCAACCCCGGTGGCGAGGCGCTCAACGCCTACCTGCATGCGCTCGCCGCCACCGCCAATCCGCTCGGGTTGCTGGGCGCGATCTACGTCATTGAGGGCACCGGCCAGCGCATTGTGCCGGCGCTGCTGCCACTGCTGCGGCGGCAGCTCGATCTGCCGCCGGCGGCGTTCCGCTTCCTCGAATACCACGGTCACAACGACCAGCATCACCTTGAACGCTGGCTGGTGGCGGTGGAGTTGGCGCTCGCAGCGGAACCGGCGGCCGGGACGCGCATCGTCGACACCGCACGCCGTACTGCGCAGCTTTATCTGATGCAGTTTCAGCACATTCTGGAGGACGAGCGATGAGCCGCAGGTCGCCGCCATTCCTGGACGCCGGCCACGATCCCCAGGACCCCAGCCCCTGGCTGGCGCTCTATCTCGATTGCAGCACGCCGCTGCCGGACCCGGTCAAGGAGGCCTGGCTGGTGGATTCCAGCTCGGCGTCGCGGCAATACCTGCTGCCCGTCGTGCGGCCGCTGGCGCGCGCCTTGATCGTGCTGATCCAGCTGCTCAAGATGGTGATGCCCCGGCGCTGGTCGGCTTCGCGCGCGCTGCACTGGGTCCTTGCCGAGGGCATGAAGCGCCTGCTCACCCCGGAGGCCAACTGGCTGGTGATGCGACACTTCCACCTCGGCGCGCAGATCCTTGCCTTCATCGCCCGCAACGCGCCGGTGCCGGTGGAAACCACGCCGCTCACGCCGGTTTCCCTGGACGAATTGAAAGATGATCTCTTCGTCAAGCACGATATCAACCTCTTCAATCTGGTGATCCGCCTCAATCAGGCGCTGCGCGACCACGGTGCGGTGCTGACGGCGGTGGCAGAGCCCGACTTCAGCATGATCGCGGAGCCGACCGTGCGTCTGGAGGCGATGCCGCGCGGCAGGCTCAATGTCATCGACCTGCAGACCGCGATCGAATGCTATACGCCGATCTTCCAGTTGCTCCTGACCGACCGTGATTTCTGGCGGGCGGCCAATTCGCTGCAACTGGACGAGACCATAGGGCTGTATGCCGCCACCCTCCTGGGGATGCCGCAACACCTCATCCTGCTCAACAACAAGCACCCGCTGGTGCCGATGAGCACTTTGTAAGAACAGACGAGATATTCAGTAGGGGCTAGGCGAGATAAATCCGGGATATAGGGGGCGATTCCGGGATTTATCGGCGGTCGGAATGCAAATAGCTTTCCTGAGGCGCAAATGGAGTCAGGTCAGAGTTTCGCCAAGGAAGCGCGTCAGTGTCTCCAGAACGGAGCGCGCGGCTTCCGGTTGAAGTGTAGCCGTTGCGGATGAGCCGGTGAATGGCAGATACGGGCGGGCAGGAATCGTGACCTGATAGGCGTCGACGGCGTGCCAGCTTTCCCGAACACGCTTGTGGCTGTCTTTAGCAAACATGGCACGCCCCTTTGCGCTCCCTTCTGCGCCTTGACGCACCAGGTTCCCCTTCGCGTCGGTGCGCAGGCGCACCTTTGTCGAATATGGGGCTCGGTCGATCGTGCCGCCGAACTGGTGGATGGCTGCATACGCCCGGGCCGCACCGCCGGCGCCGATAAGCGCGAAGTCAGGCCCGTAGTCTGAGCTGATGCTGCTGGCCAGAATTCCACGATCCTGCAGGATTCGAAGCACGCTGCCGCCGTTGTTGCGCTTGAGCCGCGACGCGATCGTCGATTTCGAAAGGGGCGCCCACGCCGGCCGGCCCTGGGCTTCGAAGTTCGCCTCGGTTTCGCGTTCCAGCGTGGCAGCGATACGCTGAAAGAGAGGGCGGCCGTCCTGGAGGCGCGCGATCGCTTCTGAGATCCGTGCTCCAGCATCGCCGCCATTGATATCGGCTTTGATCATGGCCTATCCTTTCGCCTGAGCGCGGCGCGAAACCGGTAGGGACGTGCCCCTGTGACCGACGGTAGCTACGCCGAGGCAGCCGATCAAGCCAGAGTGTTGAAAAGCCGCGCTCATTCCCCTTCTTCCTCTTCCTGACCCATCCAGTACAGCAGCCGGCCCTCACGCAGCTTGTTCAGGCCCTTCGAGTCGCGCTGCATCAGGTTGTAGAGATCCCAGATCAGCGCGCCGTCACGGTTCTCCCGTAGCACCACCAGCAGATCCTTGTCGGCGGCGAACACGCCGATGTAGCGCTTGCGGTAACTGCCGTCGTCGTAGGCCGTCAGCCACACCTCGAACGGCTCGCGCAGCGTGGCCAGCGCATAGTTGGCGTAGCGCTCGCGTGCGTCGGCGCGCTTCTCGACCGTGTGCGGTAGCAAATCCGGCCGGATCGCCACTTCCTCGATCGGAGTCTGGACGATGTTGACCACGCCGTCAGGCACGAGGACGCGATTCATCTGGTTGATGGCGGCCTCAGCGCCCTCCATCGTCGGCAGCACCCCGGGATCGGGCAGGCGCGGCACCTCAGGTGCGCGCAGATCCGGCCGTCCGAGATCCTTCCAGGTCGGCTGTCCGTCCACCGCCTTGACCACGCCGGCCGGCTTGGCCGTGATCGGTGTCGCCTCGACGGCGTCGCCCTTGAAGCCGGCGGGATCGAAGCGGCTCCACTCTGCGCCGGGGTTGTAGTCCCAGCCGGGGTCGGGCAGGAACACCGCGTCCTTGCCATCGGCGCCCTTATAGCGGAGACCCCGCACCGTCGCGGTATCGCCGGCCTTGTTCAGTACAGCTGTGCGCTCGACGATGGCGTCGCGGCCGGTCTCGAGCGGTACGCCTAGGGCGCGGAACTCGGCCTCCGTCAGCGCCACGACGCGGCAGCGGCAGCCCCAGCCGTTGGGCGGCCAGATGACCTCCCAGATCGGGTCATCCCAGCGGAACACCCGGCCGTTGAGCGCGGCGTGCTCGGGCCGGGTGCGGCTGTCGATGATGGCGACGTAGCGCCAGTACGGGCGGTCGGCCACGTTGGCCAGGTAGCGCTTGTAGCGCCCGGCCATGTAGGCAGTCTGGACGTTGGTCTGGTAGATGGTGCGCAAGCGCCGGTTGCTGCCGAGCTGGGCGCGAGTAAGTTCGCCGGTGTCACCGTCGAGTACTTCCTGCGTACCCCACCAGCCAAGATCCTGCAGCCGCGGGCGCAGCGTGCGCTTGAACTCCTCGAAGGTCTGCCCCTTGCCGATCGCCTTCGCCACCTCAGCGCGAATGGTGCGCAGCACGTCGGTGGTGGTCGTCTTGGCGACCGTGAAGGCGTGGACGTTGGCCTCGCGCCACACGTCGGTGTAGTCCCACGCGAGCAACTCGCCCTTGCTCTCGAAGTAGCGCACGGCGTCGGCCGGCTCCAGGTCGAGGCGCGCGCCAATCACCGCCATTCCCGCACCCCGTGCCCAACGTGCCAGCCATTGCAGAACGGGCAGCGGTAGCCCTGCAGGCCGCGCTCGCCCTTGTGACGGATCAGCGCCCGGATGTGGCGCCAGGCTGTCACTTCGTCGGCGTGACGAACCTTGCGGCCGCAGGATCGGCGACGGATACGGCGCTTGCTGCTCATTGCTCCACCTGCCGCCCGTATGCCTCGCCGCCGAACATCGCCCGCGCCAGCAGGTGCTGCAGCTTGGCCTTGTCCAGGGACGGATACGCGGCCTCGGCCGCGGCCAGTGCGTCCTCGTAGGTGTCCGCCGCCTCGATTGCCGCCAGCAGCGGTTCCATTAGACCGGCCATGGC
>JAEWVQ010000280.1 GCA_023459095.1 Pseudomonadota bacterium
GCGCCGAACGGCTCGCCGCGGCGACCACGCTCGCCGACGGCGCCACCGCGGCGCTGCTGCCGCTGTTCGAGCGGGCACTGGCCAGCGAGCAGGACGAGGCCATCCGCGGCGTGCTCGGCCGCGCCGCGGCACGCATCAATCTGGCCTCGGCCGACACCGCCAAGCGTCTGGCCGCGGTGCAGGCGCTCGGCGCTTCGCCTGACCCGGCGGTGCGCAGCCTGCTCGCCGCGCTGCTCGAACAGCGCGACGGCAAGTGGGCCGAGCCGGATGCCGAAGTCCGCGCCGCGGCCGAGGCCTCGCTCGCCGCGATCGACCGCCGCATCGCCACCGCGCAGGCCGCCGGCACGCTGTTCTCCGGCGTCTCGCTCGGCTCCATTCTGTTGCTCGCCGCGCTCGGGTTGGCGATCACCTACGGCGTGATGGGGGTCATCAACATGGCCCACGGCGAACTGCTGATGGTCGGCGCCTACGCCACCTTCGTCGTCCAGGGCTTGTTCCGCAACCATCTGCCGGACTATCTGGACTGGTACGTGGTGGCGGCGATTCCGGTGGCGTTCTGCGCCGCGGCGCTGGTCGGGGTGGCGATGGAGCGCCTCGTGCTGCGCCATCTGTACGGCCGTCCGCTGGAGAGCCTGCTCGCCACCTGGGGGCTGTCGCTGGTGCTGATCCAGGCCGCGCGCGTGTCGTTCGGGCCGCAGAACCTCGAACTCGCCAATCCGGGCTGGATGTCGGGCGGCATCGAGCTCGCCGCCGGCGTGGTGCTGCCGTGGAACCGCATCGTCATCATCGGCTTCGCGGTGTTCGTGCTGGTGCTGATCTGGCTGATGATGCAGAAGACGCGGCTGGGCATGTTCGTGCGCGCGGTGACGCAGAACCGGCCGATGGCGGGCTGCGTCGGCGTGCCCACGGCGCGCGTCGACACCCTGGCGTTCGCGATCGGCTCCGGCGTCGCCGGGCTGGGCGGGCTGGCGCTGTCGCAGATCGCCAACGTCGGCCCGGCGATGGGCACCGGCTACATCGTCGATGCCTTCATGGTGGTCGTGCTCGGCGGCGTCGGCCAGCTCGCCGGCGCGGTGTGGGCGGCGCTCGGCCTCGGCATCGTGTCGAAGTTCCTCGAAGGCTGGGCGGGCGCGGTGATCGCCAAGATCCTCGTGCTGGTGTTCATCATCGCCTTCATCCAGAAACGGCCGCAGGGGATCTTTGCCCTGAAGGGGCGCTTTGCCGACAGCTGAGCGCTCAGGCCCGCGGCCGCCCGTTCGGCGGTCGGCCTGGGAAGGTTGGAAATCAAGCAAAAAGGAGGCGCACCGATGCGCACCCCATTCACCGTAAGACTGTTCCACAGCATGCCGAAGACGGGCTGGATCGCGCTCGCGGTGTTCGCCGCGATCTGCTGGGTCGGCGTGCCGCTAGCCCACCTCGTGCTGCCGGAGTCGCATCCGCTGCACCTGTCGGCCTACACCGTCAGCCTGCTCGGCAAGATCCTGTGCTACATGGTGGTCGCCGTCGCCATGGACCTGATCTGGGGCTACGCCGGCATCCTCAGTTTGGGCCACGGCCTGTTCTTCGCTCTCGGCGGCTACGCCTTCGGCATGTACCTGATGCGCCAGATCGGCCGCGACGGCAGCTACGGCGCAGACATTCCCGACTTCATGGTGTTCCTCGACTGGAAGGCGCTGCCCTGGTACTGGGGCGGTTCGGACTCCTTCCTGTGGGCGGTGTTTCTCGCCATGGCGCTGCCCGGGGCGGTGGCCTTCGTGTTCGGCTGGTTCGCGTTCCGCTCGCGGATCAAGGGCGTGTATTTTTCCATCATCACCCAGGCGCTGACCTATGCCGCGATGCTGCTGTTCTTCCGCAATGAAACCGGCTTCGGCGGCAACAACGGCTTCACCGACTTCAAGCGCATCCTCGGTTACAGCATCACCTCGCCGGAGATGCGGGCGACGCTGTTCGCGCTGTCGGCGGCGCTGCTCGTCGCCTGCCTGATCCTCGGCCGCTACCTGGTCGGTTCGCGCTTCGGCCGCGTGCTCGCCGCGATCCGCGACGCCGAGAGCCGGGTCATGTTCATAGGCTACAACCCGCTGCATTACAAGCTCTTCATCTGGACGCTGTCGGCGGTGCTGTGCGGGCTGGCCGGCGCGCTCTACGTGCCCCAGGTGGGCATCATCAATCCGTCGGAAATGAGCCCGGCGAACTCGATCGAGATCGCGGTGTGGGTGGCGGTGGGCGGGCGCGGCACGCTGGTGGGCGCGGTGCTCGGCGCCGGCATCGTCAATCTGGCGAAGAGCTTCTTCACCGTCACCGTGCCGGAATACTGGCCGTTCTTCCTCGGCTTCCTGTTCATCGCGGTGACCCTCTACCTGCCCGACGGCGTGGTCGGCCTGTGGCGCAAGCTGCGCGCGCGCCGCGTCGAATCGGCCGCCGCCACCGCGGCGACCGCAGCGCCGCCCGTGCCGTCGGTGACGGTGGCGGCCGAGGGCCGTCCGTCCGCAAACCACAGCACCCCCGCCGCCAAGGGAGCCACCGCATGAGCGCAATTCTCGAAAACGAGCGCCGCGAACAGTGGGAGGGCGAGGCCACCACCGGCCACGTCGTGCGCCCCGGCGAGCTCGATCTGTCGCACAACGTCATCCTCTATCTCGACGACATCACCGTGAGCTTCGACGGCTTTCGCGCGCTGAACAAGCTCTCGCTCGCCATCGATGCCGGCGAACTGCGCTGCATCATCGGCCCCAACGGCGCGGGCAAGACGACGATGATGGACGTGATCACGGGCAAGACGCGGCCGGATTCGGGCAAGGCCTACTTCGGCCAGACCATCGATCTGACGCGGATGACCGAGCCCGAGATCGCCCACGCCGGGATCGGCCGCAAGTTCCAGAAGCCGACCATTTTCGAGAACCACAGCGCGTTCGAGAACCTGGAGCTGGCGATGAAGGCGGACAAGCGGGTGCGCCGCACGCTGTTCGCCAGCCTGTTCGACGACGAGCGCGACCGCATCAGCGACGTGCTCAAGCAGATCCGCCTCGACACGCTCGCCGACCGCAGCGCGGGACTGCTTTCCCACGGCCAGAAGCAGTGGCTGGAGATCGGCATGCTGCTGATGCAGGAGCCGAAGCTGCTGCTGCTCGACGAGCCGGTCGCCGGGATGACCGACGACGAGACCGAGCGCACCGCCGAACTCTTCGTCAGCCTCGCCGGCAAGCATTCGCTGATGGTGGTGGAGCACGACATGGCCTTCGTCGAGGCGCTCGGCGGCAAGGTCACCGTGCTGTGCGAGGGCTCCGTGCTGGCCGAGGGCGATCTCGCCACGGTGCAGGCCGATCCGCGGGTGATCGAGGTTTATCTGGGGCGTTGAATATTTTGGGTGCTGCGTTGTGGTTGCGCTTAACCGCCAGCCGCACGGGGTGTTTCTTCCGGGGTTGCCGCTGCGCGACGCTTGCGGAGGGTACGCAAACGAGCGCCCTTCGGACTCGGACAGTCCTCGCCCCTTCACAAACACCCCGCACGACTGGCTCGGCGTGGCCGGTGGTCGAGCCTCGGAGAACCGCAGTCAGGGAGCGGCATCCACGCCAAGCCGGATGTGCGGGGTGTTCCTGGAAGGGGCGAGGACTGCCCGAGCCAAGCGCAGCGACGGCGAGTTCCGCAGCCCCTGGAAGGAATGCCCCGTGCAGCCGGCGTTAGAACCACGCCGGTTCAGCACAGAAAGATCGCGCCCACTTCTTGCTTAACACCCTGGCCCCTGGCCCCAGGCCCCGAGGCCAAAGCGCCAGGATCCGCCGAAAGGACGAAACATGCTGAAAGTCGACAACCTCAACCAGTACTATGGCGGC
>JAEWVQ010000281.1 GCA_023459095.1 Pseudomonadota bacterium
TCTTCGCCTCGGGCAGGATGCGCCCGCGCACGAAGAACAGCATCAGCACCGGCACCAGGGTCACCGACAGCAGCGCGGCGCCGGCCATGGCGAAGGTCTTGGTGAAGGCGAGCGGCGAGAACAGCCGGCCCTCCTGGCCTTCGAGCGCGAACACCGGCAGGAAGGACACGGTGATGATCAGCAGCGAGAAGAACAGCGCCGGCCCGACCTCCTTGCACGCCAGCACGATCGCGGCGCCGCGCGCCTTCTGGGTCGCCCCTGCGGGCAGGCGCTCGATGTGCTTGTGCGCGTTCTCGATCATCACGATCGCCGCGTCCACCATCGCCCCGATCGCGATCGCGATCCCGCCCAGGCTCATGATGTTGGAGCCCAGGCCGAGCGAACGCATGGCAATGAAGGCAAACAGGATGCCCAGCGGCAGCGTGATGATCGCCACCAGCGCGCTCCTCACATGGAGCAGGAAGATCACGCACACGGCAGCGACGATCAGGCTTTCCTCGAGCAGCGTCCATTGCAGGTTGCCGATCGCGCGCTCGATTAGTTCGGAGCGGTCGTACACCGGCACGATCTCCGCGCCTGCCGGCAGCCCGGGAGCGATCTCGGCAATCTTGGCCTTGACGTTGGCGATCACATCGAGCGCGTTCTGGCCGAAGCGGGCCATCACGATGCCCGAGGCCACCTCGCCCTCGCCGTTCAGCTCGGCGATGCCGCGCCGCTCGGCCGGCACCAGCTCGACGCGGGCCACGTCGCCCACGCGGACCGGCGTGCCGCGCTCGGCCTTGAGCACGATATCGGCGATGTCCTGCACGCTTTGCAGGTAGCCACGACCGCGCACCATATATTCCTTCTCGGCGAGCTCCACCACCCGCCCGCCGACGTCGCGGTTGGAGGCGCGGATCGCCTGTGTCACCTGATCAAGGGTGATGCCGTAGCCCGCGAGGCGCAGCGGATCGACGGTGACCTGGTACTCGCGCACGAAGCCGCCCAGGCTCGCGACCTCGGACACGCCCTGCGCCTTGGTGAGCTGGTAGCGCACGTACCAGTCCTGCAGGCTGCGGGTGTCGGCCAGGCTCATGTCCTTGCCCAGCACCGCATATTGATAGACCCAGCCGACGCCGGTGGCGTCCGGGCCAATCTGCGGCGCCACGCCCTGCGGCAGGCGGCTGGCGGCGGTGCTCAGGTACTCGAGCACGCGCGAGCGCGCCCAGTAGATGTCGGTGCCGTCCTCGAAGATCACATACACATAGGACGCGCCGAACATCGAGAAGCCGCGCACCACCTTCGCGCGCGGCACCGCCAGCATCGAGGTGGTGAGCGGATAGGTGACCTGATCCTCCACCACCTGCGGCGCCTGGCCGGGGTAGTCGGTGTATACGATCACCTGCACGTCCGACAGGTCGGGCAACGCGTCGAGCGGGGTGTGCTTGACCGCGTAGAGGCCACCGCCGATCAGGAACAGCGTGGCGAGCAGCACCAGGAAGACGTTGTGCGCGGACCAGTCGATGATGCGATCGAGCAGGCCGGGTGCTGCCGGTCCAGCTGCAGCATCGGTCGGCACGGGGCCCGAAGTGTCCGTCACGGGGGCATGCATTTCAGTGTCCCCCGTGACCGGCGGCGGTCGCCGCAGGTGAAGGTGCAACACCTGCAACCGGCTCGATGCCTGTGACGATGTACTCGCCTGGCTCACCCGCCTCGAAGACGAAACGCACCGGCGAGCCCGGGGCGATACTCTTGACCAGCGCCGGATCGGCAATCATGAAGTCCATGGTCATCGCAGGCCACTGGAGGGCCGGGATCTCACCATGCGTCATCGTCACGTTGCCGGCTTCGGCATCGAGGGCATCGAACGTCCCTTGCGCTTCGTAACGCGTCGGGCTCGCTTGGGGCTGCTCGCCGGCATCGGGCTCGACGAGGTTGGAGAGTGCCGCCTTGAGCTGGCTCTCCGAGTCGATCAGGAAGTTGGCCGAAACCACCACGCGATCGCCCGCCGCCACGCCGTCGAGCACCTCGACCACATCACGTCCGCGCTGGCCGAGCTTCACTGCCTGCGGCTTGAAGCGGCCTTCAGCGAGGGCGAGGAGAACGACCCGGCGCTCGCCATCATCGATGATCGCCGAGGTCGGCACGGTAACCTTTGGAGTGGCATCACCTGTCGCCAGCGCGATCTGGGCGAACATGCCCGGGCGCAACAGGCCTTCCGTGTTGTCCATTGCCAGCCGCACGCGGGTGCTGCGCGTCGCGGCGTCCAACGTCGGATAGAGATAATCGACCCGCGCCGCGAAGCTGCGACCAGGATAGGCCTCGAGCGCCACCTGCGCAGTCTGACCAACCTGCACGCGAGCGAGGTCCTGTTCATACACATCAGCAATGATCCACACTTTCGACAGGTCGGCGATGCGGAACAGTGCGTCTCCCGGCATGAAGCGTCCGCCTTCGATTGCCTCCTTCTCCAGCACCACGCCGCTCGCCGGGGCGTGGAACACCTGGCGCGCCCCCGCCTGGCCGGCGACCTGCAGGTTGCGAAGGCGCGCACGCGTCGCCTCGGCCAGGCGGCGGGCGGATTCGCTCGCGACTGGATCTTGCGACTCACTCTGGCTCGCCAGGCGCTCGGCAATGCGCAGTTCCTCGCCGGTGGATTGCAGCTCGGGGCTGTAGGCGGTGAAAAGTGGCTGGCCCTTTTTCACCGGATCGCCGACCGCATTCACATGCAGGCGCTCGATCCAGCCCTCGAAGCGCGGTGCCACCACCACCTGCCTGCGCTCGTCGAGCTCGATCCGGCCGCTCGCGCGCACCGCCGCATCCACGGCGCGCAGTTCGGCCTCTGCGGTCTTCACCCCCAGGGTCTGGATGCGCGCCGGGCTCACCACCACCGCGCCACTGTCGTCCGGCTTGTCGTCGGCATAGACGGGGATGTAGTCCATGCCCATCGAGTCCTTCTTCGGCACCGGCGAGGTGTCGGGCAAGCCCATCGGGTTGCGGTAGTAGAGGATCTTGCGTTCGCCATCGGCCGGGACTGCGCTAACGCTTTGCGCCTGGCTTTCGCTGATCATGGGAGCTGCATTTCCAGTATTTTGCAGGTGCGCAATCCCGTACCCCGCACCTATGGCAATCGCCACGCCCACAGCGATCGCCGTCATTCGAACGGCTGAGCTCACTTCAGATCCCCTGTTAGTTTCTTGATTTCTGTCAGCGCCAGTCGCGTGTCGAGCTCGGTCTTCAAGCGTTGAGTCCGGATGTCGATGAGCTGGCGCTCGGCTTCGATCACGCTGTCGAAGTCAACCTTGCCACTGCTGAGCGCGGCCTGACTTGCATCCCGGGTAGCCTGAGCCTGCGGCAGCAGCGTATGTTCGAGCAGGCGCAAGGTTTCGCGACCCTGCGCGTACATCGACCAGGCGATACCAAGTTCGCCGGATGCGCGCGCCTTGGCATCCTCCCGTCGCGCCTCGGCCGCCATCAGCATGTATTCGGCTTCGCGCTCCCTGGCGCGACGGCTGGACTGCTGCAGCGGGATCATCACCTCGAACATCACGTCCCAGGACGACTTACCTTCATCCGGGCGGTTGTTGCGCACACCGACGGCGAAGTCCGGCAGCCGGTCCTGATAGGTCCGTTCGCGCTCGGCACGCGCCACATCGATGCCGTAGGCGGCAGCATTCACTTCCGGGTTGGCGCTCGCCGCTGCCTCGAAAAGGGCGCCAGCGTCCAGATGCTCGGGCAAGGGGGCGGGATCAGCTGGTGTAGCCAGCGGCGCGTCGTGCGACCGGCCGAGCAGGCCGTTCAGCCCTGCTGCCAGGCCCTTGCGCCGCTGTTCGACCTCCACGAGCGCCAGGCGCTGGGCACTGATCTCTCGCTGCATGCGCAACACCGCCTGCTGCGGCAGCAGACCCAACGCGTAACGGGCCAGGCTGAGTTCCTCCAGGCTCTTCAGCAAGGCCAAGCCGTCGCGGTTGAGGACGAGCTCGCGGTCGGCCGCGTAGTAGCGCAACCACAGCGCCTCAATCTTTGCCGCGAGCTCAGCCCAGGAGGTATCGCGCATCGCATCAGCCTGGATTGCCTGGGCCTCAGCGGCTTTCACCGCCAGCTCGCGCTTGCCCCACCCGGGCAGCGGCTGGGTGATACGGTAGCGCGTCTCGCCCACCTGGCCGGGCAGCAGCGAAGCCGAACGTCCGCTCATGGTGTTGGTGGCATCCATCAACTCGACCTCGAACGTCGGGTCGGGCAGCGCGCCGGCGGGCGTCACACGCTCCTGCGCTGCAGATGCTTCCGCGCGTGCAGCGGCAAAGCCGGGGTTGCTTTGGCGAGCATATTCAATCAGCGCCTGGGGGCTCGCGCCGAGCGTAGGAGTGTCGGGTGAGCCCTGAGTCCAGGCACTACCACTTCCCAACGCGAGCGCGAACACAAGCGCAAGCGCTGCGGGGCGCGGCAGGTGCGATGAGGGTACTGCGAACGGGGATTTCATCGGGAAACGATTCCGGCAGGCGGTGAAGTGCATGCGCAGGCCCTTCGCTACCCGCCTCATCGTTCACCCACCGAGGGGCTCCCCGGAGTGACTGGTCAGAGTGGAATACGACGCACCTGCGGGGTCGGCGTCACTGAGCAGCTTCGAGCGACGTCACGGTAAGCGCACCGCCGACCTTCTCGACCGCGAAGCGGATCTTGTCGCCCACCTTGACCTGATCGAGCAGGCCCGGGTCTGCCGCGCGGAACACCATGGTCATCGGCGGCATGCCGAGCGATTCGAGCGGGCCGTGCGCGATGGTGAGCTTGCCGGCCGCCTTGTCGATCTTCTTGACCGTGCCCTCGGCCAGCTTCGCGTCGGCTTCGGCCGGGGCACTCGCCCCGCCATGATGTGCATCGTGATCGGCCTGTGCGAACGCAAGCGGAGCACCGCCGCCGAGCAAGGCCAAGAGCGCAGTGGTAATCAGGGTCTTTCTCATGATGGGTTTCTCCAAGGGTTGAATTGCTGTGTCAGTTCGAGAGTGAGCACAATTATGCGAAGCACTCCCCGACAGGACGCTGACGCACGGATTACATTTCTGTCAGCCGACCTTGATCGTGCCGATCATGCCGGCCTGGAAGTGGCCGGGGATCAGGCAGGCGAACTGGAAGTCCCCCGCACGGTTGAAGTGCCAGATCATCTCGCCGCGCCCACCCGGAGAGACATGCGACATCCACGGTTCGTCATGCTCCATCTCCGGAAAGCGCTGCATCATCTCCGCGTGCTCGGCAAGCGTCTTGGGCGTACCGACCACCATCTCGTGCATCACCGCGCCTCGATTTTCGTGGGTGAATCGGATCGTCTCGCCCAGACGCACCTCGATGCGGTCCGGAACGAAGCGCATCTCATCGGTCATCACGATGGCGATCGCGCGCGAGACGGCTTTCGCGTCCCCCGCAATCCCCCATTGCTGCTGCTCCTTGGGGGTATCGGACGCTGCTTTGTCGGCATGTTCGGCATTGCCATGGGCGAACGTGCTGCGGTGAACGGCAAGCACACCGGCGGCAAGGCTGGTGGCCAGAAATCGACGACGACTTTTCATGGGAATCTCCTTCTCTGTGGGTTGAATCTTGTTGGTGTTGTCGTGGGGGCTGATTACGAGGCGATCGACTTCAATGCCCCTGATGGCCGGCAGGCTTGCGAACCGTCATCTCGACCGATCGCGCAGGCTCGGTGCGCGGCATGCTCGAGGGTCCGGCTGCAGCACTGCGCGCCGGTTCGGGTAGCGCCGCGCCCGCCCACTCGTAGGCCACCGTCCCCTTCGGGTGCTTGAACCAGCCCGGGTCGCGGTAGTCGCCCCGCTGCTGCTCGCGGCGCACCTTGAGCACGGTGAACATGCCGCCCATCTCGACCGCGCCGAACGGCCCCTGCCCGGTCATCATCGGCAGGGTGTTGTCGGGCAGGGGCATCTCCATCTCGCCCATGTCGGCCATGCCGCGCTCGCCCATCAGCATGTAATCGGGCACCAGCTTCTGGATGCCCTCGACCAGGCCGCGATGGTCGACGCCGATCATGGTCGGCACGTCGTGGCCCATCGCATTCATGGTGTGGTGCGACTTGTGACAGTGCATCGCCCAGTCGCCCTCCTCGTCGGCGATGAACTCGATCTGGCGCATCTGGCCGACGGCGACGTCGGTGGTGACCTCGGGCCAGCGCGACTCCGGCCGCGTCGGCCCGCCGTCGGTGCCGGTAACCTCGAACTCGTGGCCGTGGATGTGGATCGGGTGGTTGGTCATGGTCAGGTTGCCGATGCGCACCCGCACCCGGTCGCCCTTCCTGACATTGAGCGAGTCGATGCCCGGAAAGGCGCGGCTGTTCCAGGTCCACAGGTTGAAGTCGAGCATCGTGTTGATCTTGGGCACGTAGCTGCCGGGCTCGATGTCGTAGGCGTTGAGCAGGAAGCAGAAGTCGCGGTCCACGCCCGCGATGTGCGGGTGCGGCGCGCGCGGATGCGTGACCCACATGCCCATCATGCCCATCGCCATCTGCACCATCTCGTCGGCGTGCGGGTGGTACATGAAGGTGCCGGGGCGGCGGGCGACGAACTCATAGACGAAGGTCTTGCCCGGCGGGATCTGCGGCTGGTTGAGGCCGCCGACCCCGTCCATGCCGTTGGGCAGGCGCTGGCCGTGCCAGTGGATGGTGGTGTGCTCGGGCAGGCGGTTGGTGACGAAGATGCGCACGCGGTCGCCCTCGACGACCTCGATCGTCGGCCCGGGCGACTGGCCGTTGTAGCCCCACAGCCGCGCCACCATGCCGGGGGCGATCTCGCGCTCGACCGGCTCGGCGACGAGGTGGAACTCCTTCACGCCGTTGCGCATGCGCCAGGGGGCGGTCCAGCCGTTCAAGGTGACGACCGGGTCGTAGGGGCGTCCGTCTGGTGGCGACAGTGGGGCCGCCGTTACGGCGCTGGTCTGGATCACGGGCTCGGGCAGCGCCGCGAGCGCGGCGCGGTTGACGGTTCCGGCAGCGGCCAGCAGGCCTGCCCCGGCGAGAAAGCTGCGTCGGGTGGTCATGATCGTCTCCGGATAGGTCAGTGGCCACCACCGGCTTGCGCCGGTGATGCGCTTGATTGAAGGCTGAGCGGCGCGATCGGCTGGCCGAGCAGGCTGGCCTTGAGCCCAGCCTCGGCGCGCCAGAAGTCGCGTTCGGCCTCGATCGCCTGCACCACGCTCGCCGACTGCGCGCGCGCGGCGGCAAGCAGCTCGAACACGCCGATCAGCATCCCGTTGTACTGGAGCACCGACTCTTCGGTGATGTTCTGACGCAGCGGGACCACCTCGTTGCGGTAGTGGCGCGCGAGATCGTATGCACTGCGATAGCCCTCGTAGGCTACCCGGACCTGGGAGCTGGCGTTACTGGCAAGCTCGAGCGTGCGATTGAAGGCCGCGAGATAGCGGGCCTCGCCGCCGGCGCGCGCCGCGTCGCCGAGGTCGAACAGCGGCAAGGGCAGCTCGAGCTCGAAGCCGCGCTGGGTCGATTCGCCGGTCTCGCTGTTGCGCACGCCGGCCACATGCAGGCCATTGACGACGCTGGTGACCCGCGTGAGGCCCAGGCTCTTCGCCGTCCGGTCGAGATCGGTGCGGGCGATGCGCACGTCGAGCCGGTTCTCCAGCAACGCCGCACCGGCGGTGGCTTCGTCCATCGGCGCCTCGGGCAAGGCCGGCAACTGATCGGGCAGACGCAGCGCCTGCGCCTGGCTCGGAGTGAGGCCCAGACGCTGGATCAGGGTTTCGCGTGCGGCGGTGGCGTTCTGGCGGGCGCGGATCAGGTTGGCCGTTTCCTCGGCGGCGAGCGCCTGTTCGCGCGCGCGCTGCAGGCGGCTGAAGTTGCCGGTGGCCTGCATCCGACGGGCGAGCTCGGCAGCGGTCCCGGCGGCCGTGGCCACCTCCTCGCGGTAGCGCGCGACCTGTCGCGCCGCGACCGCATCGACCCAGGCCTGGCGCACTTCAGTGACGGTGCTCAACAGCGCAATCGAGGAGTGCAGCCGGGTCTGCTGCTGGCGGAACTCGGCCTGCTCCAGCCGCGCGGGCAGAAACAGCAGGTCGAACAGCGAGATGCCGAGCGAACGGCCGATGTCGAGTTCGCGCCCCTCGGCGCCCGAGCGAAACAACCGCTCGAAGGTGAACACCGGATTGCCGATGCGGGCCGAACCGGTCGCATCCGCCGAGGCCACGGCGGCTTCCGCCAGCAGGGACTGGAACGCCGGGCTGTAGCCCAGCGCGATGCGCACCGCGTCGTCGATCGCCAGCGGCTGTGCGAGCAGGCGATCGACCTCGGCGCGCATCGCCTCGCGCTCAGGGTCCGAGCGCAGCCAGCGCACCTCGCTACCCGTCTGCTCGCGCGCAAAGCGCTCGACCTCAGCGAAGTTCTCATCGATCGCAACGCTGGCGCACCCGGTCAGCACGGTGGCGGCCAGCAAGGATATGGGGAGACTGGCTCTCATCGCTCGCCCCCTTTCGAAGTCGGCGTGAGGTGGCCCATGTGCCCGCCGAGACGTCCAGCCTCGTCGTTGGCATCCTTCCACGACCGCAAGGGCTCATCGACACGGTAGGGCCGATATTCGTTCAGGGGCGAGCGATACGCCGGCACGCGCTGTGGCTTGGGTGACCCAGACTGGGTCGCGGCAGGCGCGTGGTCAGCGGGATTAGACGGAGAGGAGGGCTCGGCCTGCGCGCCCGACACGAGCGCCACGGCGACGGCCAATCCTCCACCGAGGTGGATGAGTCGTCTCTGCATGGGGAATGTCTCTTTGTTGGTCTTGTGATGAATCGGACGCGGGGCGATCGACGAGGTCGCCGCTCCGCGTCCCGATGCTCAGTTGGGCATCGCCGGCTTGGCGGCCGGATGCATCTTCATCATGTTCTGCATCATGCCCATGTGCTCTTGCATCATCTTCATGTGCGCCTGCATGAGCTTGGGATCCATCATCATGCCGCCGGGTCCGGCCCCGGGTCC
>JAEWVQ010000282.1 GCA_023459095.1 Pseudomonadota bacterium
TCTTCGCCTCGGGCAGGATGCGCCCGCGCACGAAGAACAGCATCAGCACCGGCACCAGGGTCACCGACAGCAGCGCGGCGCCGGCCATGGCGAAGGTCTTGGTGAAGGCGAGCGGCGAGAACAGCCGCCCCTCCTGGCCCTCGAGCGCGAACACCGGCAGGAAGGAGACGGTGATGATCAACAGCGAGAAGAACAGCGCCGGGCCGACTTCCTTGCAGGCGAGCACGATGGCCGCCGCGCGGTCCTTCTGGGCGGCGCCCTCGGGCAGGCGCTCGATGTGCTTGTGCGCGTTTTCGATCATCACGATGGCGGCATCGACCATCGCCCCGATCGCGATCGCGATCCCGCCCAGGCTCATGATGTTGGAGCCGAGATCGAGCGCGCGCATGGCGATGAAGGCGAACAGGATGCCCAGCGGCAGGGTGACGATGGCCACCAGCGCGCTCCTCACGTGGAGCAGGAAGATCACGCACACCGCGGCGACGATCAGGCTCTCTTCGAGCAGCGTCCACTTGAGGTTGGCGATGGCGCGCTCGATCAGTTCCGAGCGGTCGTACACCGGCACGATCTCCGCCCCGGCCGGTAGCCCCGGCGCGATCTCGGCGATCTTGGCCTTGACGTTGGCGATCACATCCAGCGCGTTCTGGCCGAAGCGCGCCATGACGATGCCGGAGGCCACCTCGCCCTCGCCGTTGAGCTCGGCGATGCCGCGCCGCTCGGCCGGCACCAGCTCGACGCGGGCCACGTCGCCCACCCGCACCGGGGTGCCGCGCTCGGCCTTGAGCACGATGGCGGCGATGTCGTCCGTGCTGCGCAGGTAGCCGCGCCCGCGCACCATGTATTCCTTTTCGGCGAGTTCCACGACGCGGCCGCCGACGTCGCGGTTGGAGGCGCGGATCGCCTGGGTCACCGCATCGAGGGTGAGGCCGTAGCCCGCCAGGCGCAGCGGATCGACGGTCACCTGGTACTCGCGCACGAAGCCGCCGATGCTGGCCACCTCGGACACGCCCTGCGCCTTGGTGAGCTGGTAGCGCACATACCAGTCCTGCAGGCTGCGGGTGTCGGCGAGGCTCATGTCGCGGCCCACGACGGCGTACTGGTACACCCAGCCCACCCCGGTGGCGTCCGGGCCGATCTGCGGCGCCACCCCCTGTGGCAGACGGCCGGCGGCGGTGCTCAGGTATTCGAGCACGCGCGAGCGCGCCCAGTAGATGTCGGTGCCGTCCTCGAAGATCACATACACGTAGGACGCGCCGAACATCGAGAAGCCGCGCACCACCTTCGCGCGCGGCACCGCCAGCATCGAGGTGGTGAGCGGATAGGTGACCTGGTCTTCGACCACCTGTGGCGCCTGGCCGGGATAGTCGGTGTAGACGATGACCTGCACGTCGGAGAGGTCGGGCAGCGCGTCGAGCGGGGTGTGCTTCACCGCGTAAACGCCGCCGCCGATCAGGAACAGCGTGGCAAGCAGCACCAGAAAGACGTTGCGCGCGGACCAGTCGATGACGCGGTCGAGCAGGCCGGGAGCCGGCTCGATGGGCGTGGCGCGCGCAGAATCGGTCACGTCGGCCTCCATCTCAGTGCCTCCCGTGGCCGCCGGCGCCCGGCGCCGGCGCGGCGCCTGCCAGCGGCGCGATCGCGGTGACGATGTACTCGCCGGGCGCGCCGGCCTTGAACACGAAGCGCACCGCCGTGCCCGGCGCGATGCCCTCCACCAGCGCCGGATCGGCCAGCACGAAGTCCATGGTCATCGCCGGCCACTGCAGGGCGGGGATCTCGCCGTGGGTCAGGGTGACGCTGCCCGCTGCGGCATCGAGGGCATCGAAGCTGCCTTCGGTTTCGTACAGGGTCGGACTCGCCTCCGCCGCCCCGCCGGTGTCGGCGTCGACCAGATTGGAAAGCGCCGCCTTCAACTGGCTCTCCGAGTCGATCAGGAAGTTGGCCGACACCACCACGCGCTCGCCCACGGCGACGCCTTCGAGCACCTCGACTAGGTCGCCGCCGCGTTCGCCCAGCTTCACCGGCTGCGGCTTGAAGCGGCCGTCGCCGAGCGCGCGCAGCACCACCCGGCGCTCGCCATCGTCGATGATGGCGGAGGCGGGCACGACGACCTTCGGCGCGGCATCGCCGGCGGCGAGCGTCACCTGGGCGAACATGCCGGGGCGCAGCAAGCCTTCCGCGTTGTCCAGTTCGAGGCGCACGCGCGTGCTGCGGGTGGCGGCATCGAGCGTCGGGTAGAGATAGCCGACCCGCGCCGCGAAGCTGCGCCCAGGCCAGGCGTCGAGCGTGACCCGCGCGCTCTGGCCGACCCGCACGCGGGCGAGATCCTGCTCATACACGTCGGCGACGATCCACACCTTGGCCAGATCGGCGATGCGGAACAGCACCTCTCCCGCCGTGAAGCGCCCGCCCTGGACGGCGGCCTTCTCCAGCACCACGCCGCTCGCCGGGGCGTGGAAAACCTGGCGGGCGCCGCTCTGACCGGCCACCTCCAGATTGCGCAGGCGCGCGCGCGTGGCCTCGGCCAGACGCTGCGCGGAGGCGCTGGCGAGCGGATCGTGCGCGGCGCTTTGCTGAGCGAGACGCTCGGCGATGCGCAGCTCCTCGCCGGCGGAGTGCAGTTCGGGGCTGTAGGCGGTGAACAGCGGCTGGCCCTTCGTCACCCGGTCGCCCACGGCATTGACGTGGAGACGCTCGATCCAGCCTTCGAAGCGCGGCGCCACCACCACCTGGGTGCGCTCGTCGAGTTCGATGCGCCCGCTCGCGCGCACGGCGGCGTCCACGGCGCGCAGTTCGACCTCGGCGGT
This sequence comes from Pseudomonadota bacterium, assembly GCA_023459095.1. Taxonomy (GTDB): domain Bacteria; phylum Pseudomonadota; class Gammaproteobacteria; order Burkholderiales; family Rhodocyclaceae; genus JAEWVQ01. The sequence goes on from JAEWVQ010000282.1 coordinate 2,808, forward strand.
GCGCACGCCCAGGGTCTGGATGCGCGCCGGGCTCACCGCCACCACACCGCTGTCGTCCGGCTTGTCGTCGGCATAGACCGGGATGTAGTCCATGCCCATCGAATCCTTCTTCGGCACCGGCGAGGTATCGGGCAGGCCCATCGGGTTGCGGTAGTAGAGGATCGGGCGTTCGCCGCCGGCCGCGGGCGGGGCCTCGCCCGCCGGTGCCGACGCCGGCGGTGCGGCGTCGTGCGGCGTGCGCCCCAGCCAGTATCCCGCCCCCGCGGCGATGGCCACTGCAGCGGCCATCGCCGCCATCCGCACGGCTGCGCTCATTTCGTTTCTCCCGTCAGTTTCTTGATTTCAGCGAGCGCCAGGCGGGTGTCGAGTTCGGTCTGCAGGCGTTGGGTGCGGATGTCGATGAGCTGGCGCTCGGCTTCGATCACACTGTCGAAATCGACCTGGCCGCTGCCGAGCGCGGCCTGGCTCGCCTCGCGGGTGGCCTGCGCCTGCGGCAGCAGCGTCTGTTCGAGCAGGCGCAGGGTCTCGCGGCCCTGTGCGTACATCGACCACGCGCGGCCGAGCTCGCCAGCGGCGCGCGCACCGGCGTCCTCGCGCCGCGCTTCGGCCGCGATCAGCCGGTACTCGGCTTCGCGCTCCCGGGCGCGACGGCTGGACTGCTGGAGCGGGATCATCACCTCAACCATCACGTCCCACGAGGCTTTGCCGTCGTAGGGCCGGTTGTTGCGCACACCGACCGCGAAATCGGGCAGACGGTCCTGATAGGTCCGGGCGCGCTCGGCACGGGCGACCTCGATGCCGGAGGTGGCGGCCCGCACGTCCGGGTTGGCGCTCGCCGCCGCCTCGAACAGCGCGCCGGGCGCAAGCTGCTCGGGCAAGGGGGGCGGATCGGCAGGCGCCGCCAGCGGCGCGTCGTGGGCGCGGCCGAGAAGGCCGTTGAGCCCGGCGGCGAGGCCCTTGCGCCGCTGCTCGACCTCGACCAGGGCGAGGCGCTGGGCGGTGATCTCGCGCTGCATGCGCAGCACCGCCTGCTGCGGCAGCAGGCCCAGCCGGTAGCGGGCCAGACTGAGTTCCTCCAGGCTGTGCAGCAGGGTCAGGCCCTCGCGCTTGAGTGCGAGTTCGCGGTCGGCGGCGTAATAGCGCAGCCACAAGGCTTCGATCTGCGCCGCGAGCTCGACCCAGGCCGCGTCGCGCAGCGCATCGGCCTGCGTGGCCTGGGCTTGGGCGGCGTCGACGGCGAGCTCGCGCTTGCCCCAGCCGGGCAGCGCCTGGCTGATGCGGTAGCGCGTCTCGCCGACCTGGCCGGGCAGCAGCGAGGTCGAGCGCCCGTTCATGGTGTTGGTGGCGTCCATGAGCTCGATCTCGAAGGTCGGGTCGGGGAGCGCACCGGCCGGGGTCACGCGTTCTTGCGCAGCGGACGCTTCCGCCCGCGCCGCGGCCAAACCGGGGTTGCTGTGGCGCGCATGGTCGATCAACGCCTGCGGGTGCGCGCCGAGCACCGGGGGGGCAGGCGGGTCCTGGCTCCAGGCAGGGCCACTTGCCAAGGGAAGCGTGAGCGCGAACGCCAGTGCAAATGCGGCGGCAGGTGGCAGGTGGGCTGCGGGTAGTGCGGACAGGGACGTCATGAACAAACGATTCCGGCAGGGGGTCAAGTGCATGCGCAGGCCCTGCCCCCGCGTCGCCGCTCGTCCTCCGGGGGGCGGACGGTCAGCGCGGAGCGCGATGCACCTGCGGGAAAGAGGTCACCGCGCCGTCTCGATGGAGGTCACGGTCAGCGCACCACCGACCCGCTCGACCGCGAAGCGGATCTTGTCGCCCACCTTCACCTGATCGAGCTGGCCCGGCTCGGCCGCGCGAAACACCATGGTCATCGCCGGCATGCCGAGCGTCTCCAGCGGACCATGCGCGATGGTGAGCTTGCCGGCGGCCTTGTCGATCTTCTTGACCGTGCCCTCGGCCAGTTTGGCGTCGGCTGCGGCCGGGACACTCGCCCCGCCGTGATGGGCGCTGTGGTCGGCCTGCGCAAACGCCGCCGGCGCAGTGCCACCCAGAAGGGCGAGGAGCGCAGTGGCGATGAGGGGCTTTTTCATGATGGGTTTCTCCAAGGGTTGAATTGCTGTGTGAGTTCGAGCGTGAGCGCGATTATGCGAAGCGCTCCCCGACAGGATGCTGACGCACGGATTACATTTCCGTCAGCCGACCTTGACCGTGCCGATCATGCCGGCCTGGAAGTGGCCGGGAATCAGGCAGGCGAACTGGAAGTCCCCCGCACGGTTGAAGTGCCAGATCATCTCGCCGTGCCCACCGGGAGCGACATGCGCCATCCACGGTTCGTCATGCTCCATCTCCGGGAAGCGCTGCATCAGCTCCGCGTGCTCGGCAAGCGTAGCAGGCGTGCCGAGCACCATCTCGTGCATCACCGCGCCGCGATTTTCGTGGGTGAAGCGGATCGTCTCCCCCAGGCGCACCTCGATGCGGTCCGGCACGAAGCGCATTTCATCGGTCATCACGATGGCGATCGTGCGCGAGACGGATTTCGCGTCCCCCGCAATCCCCCATTGCTGCTGCTCCCTGGGGGTATCGGACGATGCTTTGTCGGCATGCTCGGCGTTGCCATGGGCGAACGTGCTGCGGTGAATGGCCAGCACACCGGCAGCAAGGCTGGTCGCGAGAAATCGACGACGACTTTTCATGGGGACCTCCATCTCGCTCGTGGGTGAGGCTTGATGTGTGCCGGGGTTTGCGCCGATTGCACGGCGTTAGACATCAATGACCTCGATGGCCAGTGGGTTTGCGCACCGTCATCTCGACAGGCTGTCCACCCGCTGTACGCGGCATGCTCGAGGCCCCCACCGCGTCGCTGCGAGCGGGTTCAGGGAGGCCGGCGCCGG
>JAEWVQ010000283.1 GCA_023459095.1 Pseudomonadota bacterium
AGTTCGAGCATGCGCAGCAGGCCCGGCGTGCCCACCGCGAGACCGCTGTTGACCGCGTCGGCCCAGGCCAGCGTGCCGTCGCCGCGCACGAAGCGCTCCGCGCGCGCGGCTGCGGGCGCGGTCTCGCGCCCGTCGAACGCCTGTATGCGGCCGGCGGCGGTGCGGTGCACCAGAAAGCCGCCGCCGCCGATGCCCGAGGATTGCGGCTCGACCAGGTTGAGCACGAGTTGCGCCGCGATCGCCGCATCGACCGCACTGCCACCGGCGGCGAGCATGCGTTCGCCGGCGGCAGTGGCGAGCGGATGGGCGGTGACGAGCATGAAACGCCGCGCCTCGACCAGCGGCTTGGCAACCACCGCACCAGCCGCTTCCGGATTGCGGTCATGGTCGGCGAGCGGCGGTGGCGTGGCACAGGCGGCGAGCACGCCGAGGGCCAGCACAGCGCCCAGACGCCGCGCCCCGATGGCGACCACGCCGGCACGCCGCGCAACCTCCCTTCCCACCACCCCGGGCATGGCCCCCTCCTACAGCGGCAGCGGCGCCGCCCACAGGCGGCCGGCGAGTTGGGCCACGCAGGCTTCGGCGGCCCCCGCCATGCACGCCTGCAAGCGGCCGACGAGCAGCGAGGCGGCGCTGCCCGCGTCGCGCATCAGGCACAGCTCGAAGCTCACCCGCGGCGCAAGGCGCAGCGCGACCACGCGCGCCGGGTCGAGGCGGGCCGCGGTGTAGACATCGACGAAGGCGTAGCCCAGACCTTCGGCGACCATCTGCCCGGCGAGCGCGTAGGTCTGTACGCGGTAGGCCGAATGCGGCACCCAGTCGGCGGCGGCGAGCCGGGCCGCGAGCCGTTCGCCCAACGGCGTGGTCGCATCGAGGCCGATGTAGGGGCGGCCCGCGAGCCAGCCGTGCTCGTCCAGGCGCAGCACGTCCTGCGCCCACGGCCGCGGCGCCACCAGCACCATCTCCCCCGCGGTCAAGCCCTCGATCGACAGCGCGACGTGCTCCGCGGGCTCGATCGAGAAGCCGGCATCGACGTCGTAGGCGAGCAGATGGGCCTCGATCTCGCGCGTGTGGCTCGCCCACAGCTCGCATTCGACGTCGGGATGAGTGCGGCGCAGTGCCGCCAGCGCATCGGGCAGCAGCGCGCTCGCCAGCGAGGGCGTGGCGGCGATGCGCAGCAGGCCGCCGCCGCCGCGGCGCAGATTGCCGGCGAGCGCATCGACCCGCTCGATCTCGCCCCAGGCGCGCTGCACCTGGCCGAACAGCGCCTTGGCCTCCGGCGTCGGCAGCAGGCCGCCGCGCTGACGCTCGAACAGCGGGAAGCCGAGCTGCAACTCGGCATGGCGCAGCACCCGCGACACCACCGGCTGCGACACGTGGAGCAGGCGCGCGGCCTGGCTGGCCGAGCCGGTGAGCATCACGGCGCGGAACACTTCGATCTGGCGCAGACGCATGGCGCTTTCCATGTCTTCAGGACATACCTTGGCGCATCATCCCTATCTCCGGCACCCGGTGCAACGCCTATAGTCGGCCGCGGTAGCGCTGCCGCGTCGCGGCAGCCCTCATGCACGGGACAACACGCAATGGATATCGCAGTCATCGGTGGCGGCATCGTCGGACTCTCGACCGCCTGGTATCTGCAACAGGACGGACACCGTGTCACGGTGTTCGACCGCAACGCCGAAGTCGGCGCCGGCACCAGCCAGGGCAACGGTGGCCAGCTCAGCTACCGCTACATCGCACCGCTCGCCGACCCCGACGTGCTCGGCAAGATTCCGGGCTGGATGCTGCGCCGCGACGCTCCGGTGCGCTTCCGCCCGCGCTTCGACCCCGAGCAGTGGCGCTGGATCGCCGACTTCCTGAAAGCCTGCAACGGCAACGACAAACTGCGCTCGGTCGCCGCCCTGCTGCCGCTGTCGCTGTACAGCCAGCGCCTGATCCACGAATGGGTGGACGACCACGGCCTGCAGTTCGACTACGTGCGCAACGGCAAGCTGATCGTGCACCGCGACCCCGGCACCTTCGCCTCGGCACGGGCGCTGCTCGCCAGCCAGCCCGAACTCGCCGACGAGCAGCAGGCGCTCGACGCCGACGGCTGCATCGCCGTGGAGCCCGCGCTGCACGGCCTGCGCGCACAGATCGCCGGCGGCATTTACACCCGCAGCGAGGAGGCCGGCGACTGCCACAAGCTGTGCCTGGCGCTCGCCGCACGCATGGCGGCGGGCGACAACCCGGTGCGTTTCGTGCTTGGCACCGCGGTCGACGCGCTCGAGCTCGCCGACGGCCGCATCACCGCGGTCCGTGCCGCAGGCACGCGCCATGCGGTCGATGCCTGCGTGATCGCCGCCGGCGTGGCCTCCACGGCCCTGCTCAAGCCGCACGGCATCGCCCTGCCGCTCTATCCGCTCAAGGGCTACAGCCTCAGCGTTCCGATCACCGACCGTGCCGCAGTGCCCGCGGTCAGCGTCACCGACTACCAGCGCAAGATCGTTTATGCGCGCCTCGGCGAGCAATTGCGCGTCGCCGGCATGGCCGACATCGTCGGCTTCGATACCGCGCTCGCCGACGACCGCATCGCCAGCCTGGTCGAGGAGACGCGCGCGATGTTCGGCGCCGGCCTCGACTTCGCCACGCTGACGCCGTGGGCGGGGCTTCGCCCGGCGACCCCGACCGGGCGGCCGATCGTCGACGCCGCCGCGATCGGCGGGCTGTGGCTCAACGTCGGCCACGGCGCACTCGGCTTCACCCTCGCCGCGGGCTGCGGCCGGCTGCTCGCCGACCGTATCGGCGGCCGGCCGGCGGCAATCCCGGATGCCGATTTCCGGCTCGGCGCGGCGCGCCCGCTGGGCTGGCGCGGGCGCGCGCCCACCACCGCGGCGTGAGGGCGCACGGTCACACCTTCGTAATATCCCTGACTGGCACCTGACCACGGTTTGTGGAAAGCTGGGCGCGCTGCAAGGCCCAGCGCCGCGGCCGTGGCGCCCTCCGGCGCTGGCGGCGGCACGGCCCGCATCGATTCCCTGTCGCCCCACTCTCAGGAGGAAACATGAAGAAACTGACCGCCCTCGCCGCAGCCCTCGCCCTTGCCGGCAGCCTCGGCGCCACCCCCGCGCAGGCCCAGCAGAAATTCGTGACCATCGGCACCGGCGGCGTCACCGGCGTGTACTACGCCGCCGGCGGCGCGATCTGCCGCCTGATGAACAAGGACCGCGCCAAGCACGGCATCCGCTGCTCGGTGGAGAGCACCGGGGCCTCGGTGTACAACATCAACACCATCCGCGCCGGCGAGCTCGACTTCGGCGTCGCCCAGTCCGACACCCAGTTCAACGCCATCAAGGGACTCGCCCAGTTCAAGGACGGCGGCCCGATGCCCGAGCTGCGCGCGGTGTTCGCGCTGCACGCCGAACCGCTCACCGTGGTCGCGCGCAAGGACGCCGGCGTCACCAAGTTCGAGGATCTCAAGGGCAAGCGCTTCAACGTCGGCAACCCCGGCTCGGGCACGCGCGCGACCATCGACATGCTGCTCGCCGCCAGCGCCATGAAGACGTCGGACTTCTCGCTGACCTCGGAGCTGAAGCCCGACGAGCACGGCGCCGCGCTGTGCGACAACAAGATCGACGCCTTCTCCTTCGTCGTCGGCCACCCCGCGGCGAACATCCAGGACCCGACCACCACCTGCGGCGCCAAGCTGGTGTCGATCACCGGCCCGGCCGTGGACAAGCTGCTCAAGGAGTATCCGTACTACGCGGCGGCGACGATCCCGGGCGGCATGTACGCCGCCAACCCCGATCCGGTGCAGACCTTCGGCGTGGTCGCGAGCTTCGTCACCTCCTCCAAGGTCGCCGACGACGTGGTCTACACCATGGTCAAGGCGGTGTTCGACAACTTCGAGGAGTTCAAGAAGCTGCACCCGGCGTTCGCCAACCTCGAACCCCAGCACATGGTCAAGGACGGCCTCTCCGCGCCGCTCCACGACGGCGCGGTCAAGTACTACAAAGAAAAGGGCTGGATGTAAGCGTGACGCCGGCGGGCGCCCGCCCGCCGGCCCCTTTCGGGAGGCCTCCTCGCGGCCTCCGGGTGGTGGCCGCGCAGCAAGCCTGGCCGCCACCGCCAGCTCCAAATCCAACGGGGAGAAGTGGCCATGACCCGCCCGCAAGATCAAAACGACAATCCCAACGAAAAATCCGAATTCACCCTGACCGACGAGCAACTGCGCCAGGTCGTCGCCGAGGCCGACACCGGCGGCCGCAAGCCGGTGGGCTTCGCCGCGGCCACCATCGCCGGGGTCGCCCTGGTGTGGTCGCTGTTCCAGCTGTGGATCGCCTCGCCGCTGCCGTTTACCTTCGGCGTCTTCATCCTCAACGACACCGAGGCGCGCGCCCTGCACCTGGCCGCCGCGGTGTTTCTCGCCTTTCTCGCCTATCCGGCATTCAAGCGCTCGCCGCGCGGGTACATTCCGCTCGCCGACTGGGTACTGGCCCTGGTCGGCGCGTTCTGCGCCGCCTATCTGTTCCTGTTCTACGCCGAACTGGCGCAGCGCCCCGGGCTACCGACGACGATGGACCTCACCGTCGCGGTGTGCGGCCTCGTGCTGCTGCTGGAGGCCGCGCGCCGCGCCCTCGGCCTGCCGCTGGTGATCCTCGCCGTGGTCTTCATCGGCTACATCTTCCTCGGCCCCTACATGCCGGACGTCATCGCCCACCGCGGCGCCTCGCTGGGCAAGGGCATGAGCCACCTGTGGCTGACCACCGAAGGCGTGTTCGGCGTCGCCCTCGGCGTGTCGACCAGCTTCATCTTCCTGTTCGTGCTGTTCGGCTCGCTGCTCGAGACCGCGGGCGCGGGCAACTACTTCATCAAGTCGGCGATCTCGCTGCTCGGCCATATGCGCGGCGGCCCGGCGAAGGCCGCGGTGGTGGCCTCGGCGAGCACCGGGCTGATCTCCGGCTCGTCGATCGCCAACGTGGTCACCACCGGCACCTTCACCATCCCCCTGATGAAGCGCGTCGGCTATGCGCCAAAGAAGGCCGCCGCGGTCGAGGCCGCCGCCTCGGTCGATGGCCAGATCATGCCGCCGGTGATGGGCGCCGCCGCCTTCCTCATGGTCGAGTACGTCGGCATTCCCTACACCGAAGTCATCAAGCACGCCTTCCTGCCGGCGGTGATCTCCTACATCTCGTTGTTCTACATCGTGCATCTGGAGGCGATGAAGGCCGGCATCGAGGGCCTGCCGCGCCGGGTGAAGAAGTCGCCGCTGCAGCGCCTGCTGTCCTTCGGCCTCACCGTCAGCGGCCTGCTGGTGCTCGCCGGCGCGGTGTATTACGGCCTGGGCTGGATCAAGAGCGCCACCGGCGAGGCCTCGTTCGCGGTCATCGGCGTGCTCATGTTCGCCGCCTACCTCGGCCTGCTGTGGTACTCGTCGCGCCAGCCCGAGCTGCACATGGACGATCCCAACGCGCCGCTCACCGAACTGCCGGAAACCGGCCCCACGCTGAAGACCGGGCTGTACTTCCTGCTGCCGGTGGTGGCGCTGATCTGGAACCTGATGGTCGAAGAACTTTCGCCCGCGCTGTCGGCGTTCTGGGCGACCGCCTTCATGGCCTTCATCCTCGTCACCCAGCGCCCGCTGCTCGCGCTGTTCCGCGGCACCGGCGACGTCGGCGGCGCCGCGCTGCGCGGCTTCAGCGACCTGTACAGCGGGCTGGTCACCGGCGCGCGCAACATGATCGGCATCGGCATCGCCACCGCGGCGGCGGGCATCATCGTCGGCACGGTGACGCTCACCGGCATCGGCCTGGTGCTGACCGAGTTCGTCGAGATCATCTCCGGCGGCAACCTGATGGTGATGCTGCTCATGGTTGCGGTGATCTGCCTGATTCTGGGCATGGGCCTGCCGACCACCGCGAACTACATCGTGGTGTCGACGCTGATGGCGCCGGTGGTGGTCGAGCTGGGTGCGCAGAGCGGGCTGCTGGTGCCGCTGATCGCGGTGCATCTGTTCGTGTTCTATTTCGGGCTGATGGCCGACGTCACCCCGCCGGTGGGGCTCGCCTCCTACGCCGCGGCCGGCATCGCGCGCTGCGACCCGATCGTCGCCGGGGTGCAGGCCTTCGCGTACTCGATCCGCACCGCGATCCTGCCCTTCATGTTCATCTTCAACACCCAGTTGCTGATGATAGGGGTCGATTCGTGGTGGCTCCTCCTCCTCACCGTGTCGAGCGCGATCGTCGCCAACCTGATGTTCGCCGCCGCCACCCAGGGCTGGCTGCTGGTGCGCAGCAAGTTGTGGGAAAGCGCGCTGCTGCTGCTCGTCACCTTCAGCCTGTTCCGCCCCGGGTTCTGGATGGACATGGTGTATCCGCCGTACGACGCCATTCCGGCGGCGCAGCTCGCACAGCAGGTCGAATCCGCGCCGCGCAACGCCAATCTGCGCGTGTTCGTCGAAGGCACCACGCTCGAGGGCAAGGATATTGCCAAGGGCGTGCTGCTGCCGCTGGGCGAACCGGGCACGGCACGCGAGCGGCTGGCCGCGATCGGCCTCACCACGATGGCGCTGGGGGACGAGGTACAGGTGGCCGCAGTGCGCTTCGGCAGCCGCGCCGAAAAGCTCGGGCTGGAGCAGGGCCTGCGCATCACCCATATTGAGCTGCCAGCACAGCGCCCGGCCAAGGAGTGGATGTTCATTCCAGCGCTGCTGGTACTCGCGCTGGTGATGCTGTCGCAGTCGCGCCGCGCGCGGCGCACACAGGCCGCAGCGGCGGCCTGAGGCTGCAGCGTTCTAGATCAGGGAGCGGCCGAGCACGATCTCGGTCGCTTCCTTCTCGCTGATGCGCACGGAGGCGTTCATGATCACGTGCGCGACCAGCCAGTCCTGCAAACGCTCGGCGCCATCGCCGTCGAGCCCGACGAAGCGAAAGCCGGCCACTCCGCCATCGGCGCGGGCGATGTGATTGACCACTACCGCGCGGCCGCGAATCTCGTCAGGCACGCCCTCGCGCTGCAGCACCACCGCCTGCTCGACCCCGAGCGCCGGCGGCGTTGCGCACTGCAGCGCGAACCCTTCCATCGACAGATCGTTGAGCGCGATGCGCGCGTCGCCGAGCAGCGCCCAGAAGCAGGGCGCACCACGGCGCCGGGCGACGAAACGCTGACGCGTACGCCGTTCGGCCGAATCGTTGCCAATGGGATCGCTCATGGGGCGTGCTCCATCAAAAAAACAGCACGCATGATAAACGAAGCCGTGCGCCCGCCGCGCGTTTGCCCCGGGTGCGGACGTCTTACAGCGGCAGCCCGCGCGGCTTGCGTCCGGCGCGGGCGAACAAGGTGTCGTAGAGCGGGTTGGGGAGCAGGCGCAGCAGCTTGGCGACCACGCCCATCTGCCACGGCACCACGGTGTAGCCGATGCCGCGCTCGATGTCGCGCGCGATGCGGGCGGCGGCGCTGGCAACGGGCAGCATGAAGGGCATCGGATAGGTATTGACCGCGGTCATCGGCGTTTCGATATAGCCGGGCGCCACCGTCACCACGCGCACGCCGCTGCCGTGCAGTTCGACGCGCAGGCTTTCCAGATAGGCGATCGCCGCCGCTTTCGACGCACTGTAGGCGCCCGCTCCGGGCAGGCCGCGCACGCCCGCGACCGAGGCGATCCCCGCCAGACGCCCGCTGCCGCGCGCCCGCATCGGCGCGACGAAGGGCTGCAGAGTGGCGGCGAGCCCCAGCAGATTGGTGCGCAGCACGCGCTCGAGCGCGACCAGGTCGTCGGCCTCGCCGCCGAGAGTGCCGACCGACACGCCGGCGTTGGCGATGACCACATCCGGCACCCCGGCAGCGTCCATGAAGGCGAGCGCCGCCGCGCGCAGTGCCGCGGCATCGCCGACATCGACGACATGGACGTGATGAGTGCCGGGCAGCGCCGCGGCAAGCGCATCCAGCGCCTCGCCGCGGCGCGCGACCAGCCCGAGGGTGGCGCCGCGCGCGGCGTAATGACGGGCGAGCGCGGCACCGAGGCCGCTCGACGCGCCGGTGAGGAAGACGGTCGAGGGCGGCGGCACGGTGCGGCTTAGTTGGCCTTCTGCTCGCCGCGTGCGCGGACGATCAGTTCGTCGACCATCTTGAGCGCGGCCGGATGGCTGCCGGTCATCGACGCCGAGGTCAGGTAACGGCCGCCGACCGCCATCGTCGGCACGCCCTGGATCTTGTAGCTGCGCGCGACCTGATCGGCGCGCTGCACCATGGACTGCACGCCGAAGGACTTGTAGACGTCCATGAAGGCCTTGGCATCGACGCCACGCTTGCTCACCCAGTCGCGCACGCCGTCTTCGGAGAACAACGGCAGCTTGTCGGACTGCACCGCGCCGAACACGGCACCATGCAGCGCGTCAACCTGCCCCGAGGCCTCGATCGCGTAGTAGAGCTGAGCCAGCCCGCGCAGCTGGGCATTGCCCCAGATCGCCGGCACACGGACGAAGACCACGTCGGCGGGCAGGTTCTTCTTCCACTGCTCGAGCAGCGGGTCGAAGTCGCGGCAGTGCGGGCAGCCGTAATGGAAGAACTCCAGCACCTCGACCTTGCCCGGCGACGACGTCGCGACGACCGGGTCCAGCGTCTGGAACCGGGCGCTGCCCTGGGCCAGCACGGTGCCGGCGGGGCCGGCGAGCAGGGCGATCGCCCCCAGTTGTTGCAGCGCGGTACGACGATTCATGCGTGACTCCCGTATCAAAGACGCTGACTCAGACGCCGGGCGCAAGCCCCGGTTCCGGCCAGGCGCAAAAACTCACTGGCGGCTGACGCTGGCGCTGAAGCCCGCCGCGGCGAGACGGCCGCGCACCGGGTTCATCTGCTCGGGCGAGCTGAACGGCCCGACCCGCACCCGGTGCACGGTGCGCCCGTCGGGCAGCTGCGCGCGCTGCGCGCTGGCCTCGATGCCGGCGAGCGCCAGGCGCGCCTTCAAGCTGTCGGCTTCGGCCGCATTCTCGAACGCCCCGACCTGCAGGAACAGGCGCTCGGCGGGCTTCGCCTCCACCACCGGGGCGGGCGGCGGCGTAGCCGGCTGCGCCGCCGGCGTCGGCACGTTGTCGCCCTGCGGCAGGATCTTGTAGAACTCGAAATCCTGTTTCACCACCGGGCGGTCGCCGGGCTTGCCCGGCAGCGCCGCGGGCGGCTGGTCGCCGGTGGGCACGCGCGGCGCGACCGGTGCCGCCTGGAAGGGATTGGCCCGGGTGAAATACCAGGCCGCGCCGGCGGCGATCAGCGCGCCCAGCATCAGACCGATGAAGATCCCGATCAGCGTGCCGCCACCGCTCTTCGCGGGCGACGAGCGGATGGACTTGCGCGGCGATTTGCGATCTCGACTCACGAACGGCTCCGCCTCTTACATCGACTCGGGCGCGGACACGCCCAGCACCGCCAGACCGCCGCGCAGCACGGTGCGCACCGCCGCGGCGAGCGCCAGGCGCGCAAGCTTCACCGCCTCATCCTCGACCAGCATGCGCTCGGCGTTGTACCAGCTGTGGAAGTCGGCGGCGAGATCCTTCAGGTAGAAGGCGATCTGGTGCGGCGCGTAGTCGGCGGCGGCGTTCTGCACGAGCTCGGGGAAGGTCGCCAGACGGGCGCACAGCGCCAGCTCACGCTCGTTCTCGAGCTTGCCGAGATCGGCGGCCTGCAGTTCGGCGAGTTCGCCGCCCCACTGGTTGAGCACCGAGCACACGCGGGCGTGGGCGTACTGGATGTAATACACCGGGTTCTCGTTGCTCTGGCTCTTGGCGAGGTCGAGGTCGAAATCGAGGTGCTGGTCGGACTTGCGCAGCACGTAGAAGAAGCGGCAGGCGTCGTTGCCCACTTCCTTGCGCAGCTCGCGCAGGGTGACGAATTCGCCCGAGCGCGTGGACATCGAGGTCTTCTGGCCGTCGCGGTAGAGCACCGCGAACTGCACCAGCGCCACCTCCAGCTTTTCCGTCGGCAGGCCGAGCGCGGCGATGGCGCCCTTCACCCGCGGGATGTAGCCGTGGTGGTCGGCACCCCAGATGTCGATGATGCGGTCGAAGCCGCGCTCGTACTTGTTGAGGTGGTAGGCGATGTCGGAGGCGAAGTAGGTGTAGAGGCCGTTCTCGCGCTGCACGACGCGGTCCTTCTCGTCGCCGAAGTCGGTGGAGCGGAACCACTTGGCGCCGTCCTGCAGGTAGATGTGGCCACGCTTTTCCAGCTCGGCCACCGCGCGCTCGACCAGCCCGGTGTCGAACAGGCTCTTCTCCGAGAACCACTTGTCGAAATGAACGCCGAATTCCTGCAGGTCGTCGCGGCCGTCGCCGAGCTGCTCGTTGAGCGCGAAGCCATGCACGAAGGGGTAGTCCTCGCCGAGCAGGCGCTTGGCGTTGGCGATCAGCGCATCGAGATGCAGTTCGCGCTGCTGCTTGGACTCGTCGTCCTTGCGCTCGGCCGGCGGCAACCCGGGCGTGCCGTCCAGCACCTGCGCCAGCGTGACGCGCGCGTAGCGGTCCTGGTGGGCGTCGCGCAGGGCATGGGCCATGCCGATCACGTAATCGCCCTGGTAGGCGTTGGGCGGGAAGGGCACATCGATGCCAAACAGCGCGAGGTAACGCAGCCAGGTCGACAGCGCCAGGATGTCCATCTGCCGGCCCGCATCGTTCACATAGTATTCGCGGGTGACGTCGTAGCCGGCGAAGGCCAGCACCTCCGACAACGAGGCGCCGTAGGCTGCGCCGCGGCCGTGGCCGACGTGCAGCGGGCCGGTGGGGTTGGCGGAGACGAACTCCACCTGCACCTTGACGCCCTTGGCCGCGCCGCGCCCGAAGTCGGCGCCGCGCGCCAGCACCTCGCCGATCACCGCGGTCTTCGCGGTGGAGGCCAGGGTGAAGTTGATGAAGCCGGCACCGGCCACCTCCGTCTTCGCCACCAACTCGGAAGCCGGCAGTTCGGCCAGCAGCAGCGCGGCGAGCTCGCGCGGATTGCGGCGCAGCGGCTTGGCCAGCTGCAGCGCGAGATTGGTGGCGAAGTCGCCGTGGCTCGCCTGCTTCGGGCGCTCGAGCAGGATGGCGGTATCGACATGATCCGGCGCCACGCTCTTCAGCGCGGCCTTCAGCAGATCGGACAGCAGGACTTTGGGATCGGCGCTCATGGCACTCGTGAGGACATCGAAACCGCCGATTATAGCGGATCGCCCCTGCCGCCCCGCGGCGGCCGTGTGAGCGCGGGTTACGTGCCGGAGCCGGGTAACGTGGACCTCACCGGTAGGGCGGCGGCAGCACTTCCTCCTCGTACCACTGCAGGACCCGCCGCACGGTGTCGTCGTCGGCGCCGTGCGCGCGCAACAGCGCTTCGGTGATCGGTGTCTTCTGGCGTAGCCAGCGATTGATCGCGCGATCATCGAACTGCGGGAAACTGACGCCGCGGTCGATGAACACGCGCTTGAGCCGGGCGTAGCACCGGCCCTCATTGCGGCGTTCATCAAGGTCGATGCCGTTGAGTTCGACCGCGGCCTCGTTGATGTACATCCAATCGTCTTCGATCGGATCATTCATCCGGAAGCGCCCGCCCAGGCGCATACGCGTGCGCGCATGGACGTCGGCGCCGAGTTCGATCAGGCGCAACGCCGCCTCACAATGTCCCCGCGTCACCGCATACGCCAGCACCGTGGTACCCAGCGGCCCCTGGCGCAGATTGACATCCGCTCCGCGTTCGATGAACAGCCGGAACAGCGGGCCGTCACCCCGCCCCATGTCCATGGTCTCGAACAGGATCGGATCGACCAGACCGAACTGGTTCGGGTCCGCACCGAAATCGAACAGCAGCCGCGCCATCTCCAACTCGCCGAGATCCACCGCGTAGTACATCGG
>JAEWVQ010000284.1 GCA_023459095.1 Pseudomonadota bacterium
CGCCCGGGGCAGCGCGAACACGTCGCGCCGGCGGCGGTCGCCGCCGAGGCGGTGGCGCTGTTCCGCGGCATGCTGGCGCAGGCCCCCGAGGTCGCGCTGATCGACGAACTGCCGCCGGGGACCACGGTCGAGGCCGATCCGCTGCAACTCCAGCAGGTGCTGCTGAACCTGCTCAAGAACGGCTACGATGCCGCGCGCGCGCTGCCCGCGGCGCGGCACGGGATGACGCTGCGCCTGAGCGCCGCGGCCGGCACCGTCCGCTTCGCGTTGCGCGACCACGGACCGGGCCTCGACGAGGCCACCCGCGCGCGCCTGTTCGAACCCTTTTTTTCCACCAAGCCCGATGGCCTCGGCCTCGGGCTGGCGATCTGCACCACGATCGCCGAGGCCCACGGCGGCCGGCTGAGCGCGGAAGCGGCCGGCGACGGCGGCCCCGGCATGGTGTTCACCCTGAGTCTGCCCGCTGATGATCGATCATGATTCCTGCGTCATCCACGTCGTCGATGACGATGCCGCGTTCCGCCGCTCCCTCGTGTTCCTGCTCGATTCGGTGGGCTGGCGGGTCGCCGCCCATGCCTCGGCGGAGGATTTTCTCGCCGCCTGTCCGCAGCTGCCGGCCGATTTCGGCTGTCTGGTGCTCGACATCCGCATGCCGACGATGAGCGGGCTGGAGTTGCAGCAGGTGTTGCGCGGCCGGGGCTGGGCGCTGCCCATCGTGTTCGTCACCGGTCATGGCGACGTCGAACTCGCGGTGCAGGCGATGAAGCACGGCGCCAGCGACTTTCTCGAAAAGCCGTTCAAGGACCAGGCCCTGCTCGACGCGGTGTCGGCGGCGGTGCGCCGCGGCAGCGAGGAGCGCGAGCGCGCGGCGCGGCGCGGCGAGGCCGGCGCCCTGCTCGAACGCCTGTCGCCGCGCGAGCGCGAAGTCGCCCGCCTGGTCGCGCTCGGTCTGCCCAATAAACTGGTGGCGCGCGAACTCGACATCAGCGAGCGCACCGTGCATATCCACCGTCAGCACGTCATGGAAAAGGCTGAAGTGGGGAGCGCGGCCGAACTCGCGCGGCTGATGTTGCGCGCCGATCCGGCGGCGCTGGACTGAAGCGGCGGTGGTGACGGTGGCGGATCGGCTGCGGCGCATGCGCCCGGTGGCGGTGGCGCTGTGCCTATGGGCGTGCGCCGCGCAGGCGGAGGCGGATACGGAGAGGGTGGCGGAGGCGGGCGGAGGCTATCGGGTCGCGGTCGATGTCGGCCACACCCTGGCGGCGCCGGGAGCGACCAGCGCGCGCGGGCGCGGCGAGTTCGCCTTCAACCTCGATCTCGCCCGCCAGGTGGCGGTGGCGCTGCGCGCGCGCGGCATCGACGCCCGGCTGATCAACGAGGACGGCCGCATCGCCTCGCTGCGCGAGCGCCCGGCGCAGGCTGCGGGTGCCGACCTGCTGCTCTCCATCCATCACGATTCGGTGAGCGAGCAGGAACTGCGGCCCTGGGTCTGGGCGGCGCGGGCGCTCGATTACAACGACGATTTCGCCGGGCATTCGTCCTTCGTCGCCCGCGACAACCCGGACACCGCACGCAGCATCCTGTGCGCGCGCGTGATCGGTGCCCGCCTGCAGCGCCTGGGGTTCGCGCCCACGCACAAGAACGGCCGCCGCCGCGCCTATGCCGACTTCGAGCACGCGGTGCACTACTACGACACGCTCGCGGTGCTGCGCCACGCGGGCATGGCGGCGGTGTTGTTCGAGGCCGGGGTGATCAAGAACCGCGACGAAGAGTTGCTGCTTGCCGACCCGGTGCGGCAGGCGCGCATGGCCGACGGCATCGCCACCGCGGTCGCGGCCTGCCTGAGCCGCGGCGCGGCGGCGGGTGGCGAGGCCGCCGCCGATCGGCCGTCGCCCTGACCGGCGCAAGGCGGCTCGTGCTGGACGCGACTAACGTCCGCCGCCGGGGCCGCCCGTGCCGTTGCCCATGCGCCCGCCCGGTCCCAGGCCGCCGCCGGGCCCCATGCCGCTTCCCGGGCCCATCATCCGGCCGCCCGGCATCGGTGGTTCGTCGGGCAGGGTAAGGCCGCGCTCCTTGGCGCGGGCCTGCATCTGCGTGTGGTGTTCGGCGCGGATGCGCTCGCGCTCTTCGAGCGTTTGCGCGGCGCGCATCTTGTTGCGGTGTTCGATGCGCTCCTGGGGCGTCATCAGCTGCGAGCCGTAGATCGGCGCATCGTCGGCGATCGGCGGCAGCGCCCCGGACTGGGCGAGGGCACCGCCCGAGAGCAGCGCGGCGAGCAGAAACAGGGAGCGGGTGGCGGATTTCATGGTGATCTCCTGAACGGATGCACGGGGAAGCGGCAAGCTTCTGCCGCTCCCGTTATAGCCTGCGTGCGGTCGGATTTTCGTGAAACCCCGGTGCCCGCGGCCCGCACTCAGGCGTGCATCAGCCGCGCCGGCAGCCCCTGGCGCACCGAGGTGCCGGAGACCGCGTCGACCCACACCGCCTCGTTGCCGCGCGCCGGGTCGAGCAGGCCGAGGTCGTTGAGGTTGATGCCGGCGGCGAGATCCGGCCGCTCCGGCTGACGGGCCTCGCCGATGCGGTGGGCGCGCGCGCCGAGTTCGCGGTGGCCGTAGCCGTGCTCGACGGCGAGTACGCCGCGCATCACCCCTTCATGGATGATCACCGTGCAGGGTGCGCTGCCGCCCGGGGTCTGGATGCGTGCGCGGTCGCCGGTGCGCAGACCGAGCGCGGCGGCGTCCGCCGGATGCACGATCACCGGGTTGTCCGGGTGCAGGCCGGTGATCCGCGTGGCGATGCTGTAGGAGTTCTGCAGCGCCGACTTGTAGCTCACCAGCTGC
Source organism: Pseudomonadota bacterium (assembly GCA_023459095.1). Classification (GTDB taxonomy): domain Bacteria; phylum Pseudomonadota; class Gammaproteobacteria; order Burkholderiales; family Rhodocyclaceae; genus JAEWVQ01. The sequence continues at coordinate 2,841 of JAEWVQ010000284.1, forward strand.
AGCGGCCACTCGGCTTCCGGATGAACCGCGCGCATCGGCGTGCCGTCGAGGAAGGCCGGCGGTTGCCATTGCGCGCAGCCCGAAAAGCGCTTGCCGGTGAGGGTGTTGCGCGCGCTGCCGACATTGTCGTTCCACAGCCAGAGCGGCTTGGTGAAACGGTGGGTCTGCCACGCCGGGTTGGCCTCGTCCTGCGCCTCGGTGTGCGGCTGGTAGCGTCCGCCGCGGGTGTACAGGAAGGCGACCTTGCGCCACTCCTCGGGCTTGAGCGTGGCTTCGAGCAGCGGACGCAGGCGGTCGACGCCGGAGAGCGCCAGATCCTCGTCGCTGGCGTCGCCCACCGGGGCCTTGCCGGCGAACGCGATGTTGGCGCCGCCCCGCAGATACCAGTCTTCGGGGCGCTCCAGCGGCACGCGCCGGCCGTCCATGTCGGCGAGGCCTTCGGGGCCGAAACCAGGGAGCTTCATCGCCTTGGCGAGCGCGATGAACAGGGTTTCCATGCCGATCGCCTGGCCGTCGGCGGTCTTCGCCGCCTTCGGCTCGACCACCGGCCAGCGCGCGGTGCTGGCCTTGGTCGGCACCCCGTTCCACGGCGCGGCCCAGCCCCAGCTCTCGTACATGATCGAGTCGGGGACGATGTAGTCGGCGAAGGCGTTGCTCTCGTTGATCAGCGGATCGACCGACACGATCAGCGGCAGTTTGCGCGGGTCGGCGAGATCCTTCTCGATCAGCGCGCGGATCCCGGGAATGCCGTAGATCGGGTTGCTGCTCCACAGGAACAGCGCTTTCAGGCCGTAGGGGTAGCCGCGCAGCGCGGCCGGGAACCACTCGGTGCCCAGGCCCGGCGCATTCGGGAACCACGCGTCGCGCGCCGGGTAGGGCTGGCCCGCGGCCTTGCGGCGGGCGAACTCGGCTGATTTCTCGTAGGGCACGTTGCGTCCGAGCGGGGTGCCGCGCGGCTTGACCTGGCCGGGGAAGGTTTCGAGGTCGTAGCGCGGACCGACGCCGGCATCCTTGAAGCCGCCGCCGTTGATCACGAAGCCACCCTTCCAGTTGAGGTTGCCGATCAGCGCGTTCAGCGTCACCACCGCGTAGGCGTTGTAGAAGCCGTTGCCGGCCATCATGCCGCCGTGGGCGATGGCGCTGGCCTTGCGGCCGTGGCGGGTGAATTCGTCGGCGAGGCCGGCGATCACGTCCTCGGCGATGCCGCAGATCGCCGCGTACTCGGCGAGGCTGTGGCGGCGGGCGGATTCGCGCAGCAGTTCGAACGCGGTCTTGAGCACGGTGTCGCTCCCGTCCACGCTGATGGCGCGGCCGCCGGCGTCGAGCGGCGCCGGGCCGGTGGCGGCGTCGGCGGGTTGGGGCGTGCCGTCGGCGCCGAGCACGAGGTAGGGGTCGGCGTCCTGGCCGCGGTCGGCGTCGGCGACCGCCATGCCGATGTCCGAGCCGCGCAGGAAGCGGCCGTAACGGGGATGGTCGGGGTCGGCGATCACCAGCCAGCTCGCGTTGGTGAACGAGGGCTCGCCCGCGGCCTGCGCCGCCTTCAGGTTGGGGTGGGCGAGGTAGGTGCTGTTGACGCGCGCGTGGTCGAACATCCAGCGCATCATCCCCATCACCAGCGCGCCGTCGGTGCCGGGGCGGATCGGCAGCCAGTGGCCGCGGTCGCCGGCGGCGCGGTTGTCGGAGTTGTTCAGCACGGGATCGACCACCACGTATTCGAGCCGGCCTTCGCTGCGGCCCTTGGCGAGCTTGCTGCCGGTGATCTTGAACGGGTTGCCGGCGTTGCCCGGTGCGGTGCCGATGAAGAGCACGAACTCGGCGTTCTCCAGATCGGGCTTGGCGTGGGGCATCTTTTTCAGGTCGCCGAACAGCGCGCCCGAGCCGGAGCGGTAGGCGCCGCCGCAGTACGAGCCGTGGCCGACGAAGTTCAGCGTGCCGTAGGCCTGATTCCAGAAACGGCGGGCGAAGGGCTCGCGGCCGTCATTGACGCTGGAGAGCAGCGCGACCTGGTTCACCCGGGGGCCGAGCTGGGGCGAGGCGGGGTCGATCGGGGTGTCGAGGTCGCGCAGCGCGGCCAGGCCGTCGACGTGGCCCTCGCCGAACAGGTCGCCGCCTTCGACCAGTTCCTGCACCAGCTGCTCGAACGAAATCGCCTGCCACTGGCCGGAATTGCGCGGGCCCACGCGCTTGAGCGGGGTGAGCACGCGGAACGGCGAGTTCATCTGGTCCATCGCCGCGTTGCCGCGTCCGCACGCGGTCGAGCGCCCGGCCAGGCCCTTGTCCTGGAAGCGCGAGAGGGCGATGAAGCTGTCCTTGACCGAGGTCTTCATCGGCAGGTGCGGATCGGTCGACAGCGGGCTGTAGGGGTTGCCGCTGACGCGGAGCACGCGTCCGCTCGGCTTGTCCACCCGCACGCGCACGCCGCACAGCGTGGTGCAGCCGAGGCAGGCGGTGTAGCTCACCTGCTGGTCGGGGTTCATGCGCAGTTCGCCGCTCACCGGATCGACGGTGTATTCGGGCGCCGCCGAGCGGCCGTGAATGTGGCGGCCGTCGGCGATCCTGGCTTCGGGCTCGGCGGTGAAGTTGGCCACCATGCGGCCCAGGGTCTGCGAGAAGCCGGCGGCGAAGGCGGCAAGCCCGCCGGCGGCGATGAGGTCACGACGTTCGATTTTCATGATGGGCTCCTTGGCCGCTCAGGCGCGGGCTTCGTCGCTGCCGGCGGCGGGGCGCTCGAGCGGCAGCAGCGTGGTGATCAGGATGAAGAGGAAGAGCCACAGGCCGGCGGTGCCGACGATGCCCATCAGCCCTTCGGGGCCGAGTGGCAGCGCGTAGGTGTAGTAGCCGGCGCCGGTCTTGGGCACCTCCTGGCCGCCGATGAAGATGCTCCAGCGCATCATCCACGCCGAATGGAGGGCGAGCAGGCCGATGAGCAGGCCTGAGCCGGGGCGCCGCCATGCCAGTGCCAGGGTCAGCACGGTGGCGGCCACCGCCCACAGCGCGGCGAACTGCCAGTTCGACGACGGTCCGACCTCGGCCAGCGCGCGCGCATGCACCGGCGACAGCCCGCTGAGGCCGAGCGCCAGCCACACGGCGCCGATGCCGAGGGCGGCGAGCTGGGTGAGCGCCAGCGCGCGCGCCATGCGCCGGGTGGCGTCGGCATCGCGCGTGCCGTAGCGGTTGAACAGCAGCGCCAGGCCGAGCGCGCCGGCGACCGCGGTGACGAAGAACTGCAGCGGCAGCAGCGGCGTGTTCCACAGCGGGCGGGCACGCACCACCATGACCTCGACCCCGGTGTAGAGCGCCACCAGCACGGCGCCGAGGAGCGCGACCACGGCGGCGGCGCGCAGCGCGCCGCGGCTGTCGTGGCCGCCGTAGGCGAGCGCACCGGCCAGCCCCGCGAGCCGTCCGCCGGCGGCGGCGTGGCGGGCGAGTTCGGGGCGCAGCGCGAGCCAGGCGTAGAGCAGCAGGCCACCCAGGTACACCGGGATGAAGAAGGCCCCCCAGGACATCCACGAACTCGGCGTGAACCAGGCGTAGAAGTGCCAGAAGCGGCCCGGCTGATGCAGGTCGGCGAGGAGCGCGACCGGCGCCGCCAGTCCGCACACGAGGGCGCCGAGCAGGGCGAGGCGCGAGATCCCGTCCCAGCCCGGGCGGCGGAACACGATGCCCGGCAGCGACACCAGGAAGGCGCCGTAGGACAGGCCGATGAGGAAGAAGTACTGGACCGCCCACGGCAGCCACGCGATCTCGCGGGCGACGTTGATGGTCTCGACGATGTGCGCATTCATGATCAGGCTCCTTCGTCAGTTCAACCGTGGGCGCGCGGCTTCCACAGCGTGGCTTCGCCCTCGACCTTGCCGGCGAAGCGCGGATCGAGGCCGATGTAGAACACGCGCGGCGCGGTATCGAGCTCGGGCTTGAGCACCTTGAGCTCGCCCTGGGCGTCCTTCAGGCGGCGCGCCAGCTCGCCGTCGGCGTCGTTGATGTCGCCGAAGATGCGCGCGCCGCCGACACAGGTTTCGACGCACGCGGGCAGCAGGCCGGCATCCACGCGGTGCGCGCAGAAGGTGCACTTGTCGGCCTTGTTGGTGTCGTGGTTGATGAAGCGCGCGTCGTAGGGGCAGGCCTGGACGCAGTAGGCACAGCCCACGCAGCGGTCGCCGTCGACCGCGACGATGCCGTCCTCGCGCTTGTAGGTCGCGCTCACCGGGCAGACCGGGATGCACGGCGGGTTGTCGCAGTGGTTGCACAGGCGCGGCAGCACGTAGGTGCCGGCGGGTTGATTGCCGGCCATACCGCCGGGCGCATCGTCGGTGAGCTTGACGCTGTAGGTGGAGACCACGGTGCGGAAGCTGCCTTCCGGCACGGCGTTCTCCTGGATGCAGGACACCGTACAGGCCTGACAGCCGATGCACTTGCGCACATCGACCAGCATCGCCCACTGCTGGCCGGCGCCGGCCGCGGCGGCAGGCGCGGGGGCCGCGACCGCCGCCGCGGTGACGACGGGTATGCCGCGCAGGAAGGCCCGCCGCGAAGGCGAGGGGGCGGCGGGAGGCGTGAAGCCGGGTTTCATGACAACGCTCCTTGTCCGATGGGAGTCGTGGTCATTGTCGGCCGGCAAAACCCCTGCCGTAATTGTGGGAATGGGCGAGCGGACTAGGCGGTTTTACCTATTGCGGTGCGATCCTGGGCCCGGTATTTCGGGCGCCGTTGCGGGACTGGGAAGGTTTGCGAGAGGCCCGCGCTCCGCGTTCAGTGGCCGTGCCAGCGCGGCTCGCCGAAGCGGGCGTGGCTGGCGTGCGCCATCATCGCCATGAAGTCGGCGCCGCTCATCTGGATCAGGCGCTCGTGGTCGCCGGCCTCGAAATAGATCTCCGGCTTGCTGGCGAGGCTGTCGTCGACCACCGTGCGCAGCCCGTAGGCCGCGCCCAGCGGCGGCACCGCCCCCGGTTCGCAGTCGGTGAACATGCGCGCGATCTCGGCTTCGCTGGCGAGGCGCAGGCGGCAGTTGAGCTCCTTGCCGAGCCAGCCCAGGCGCACGTGCTGGGTCGAGGGCAGCACCGCCATCAGATAGCCGTAGTCGTCCTCGAGCACCACGGTCTTGGCGAGGCTGTCGCCGGGGACGTGGGCGAGCTGCGCGGTTTCCATGCTGCAGTGCGAGGGCGGATGGTCGAGCACGTCGTAGCGCAGACCGTGCCGGGTCATGTAGTCGTGGACTCTGGATGCGATGGCCATGATCTCTCTCCTGAGATTCGGCGGGCGGGCGGGTGCGTGCGCGCCCGTTCGCGATCGCGGCGCGCGCACGCGCCGCGCCTCCTCCCTCCAGCGTTCCCCCGACCCGCCGGTCCGTCGGCTTTTCATTCTAGAACGTTCGACGTAGGCCTGCCGGGCGGGGTGCCGGCAGCACAGGGAAGGGCGCCCCAATGTGGGTAGTGGGCTAATTCTAAAGTCGGAGGCGGTTCTGTCGTTAGAATGCCCTCTCCGGCGTTCGGTCTGCCCAAAACGACCGTATTTCGTGATTCAGGACATCCGCAAATGCCGAGTGCGTCAAACTTCTCCCGCTTCTCGCTCGCCGCCAAGCTCATCGCCGTGCAGTCGCTCGGCCTGCTCGTGCTGATGATTGCGGGATATCTGGCGATCACGCTGTGGCTCGAACGGACCATGCAGGAGCGCCGGCTGAACGAAGTCCGGCAGGTTCGTACCCAGGTTGTCGACATGGTGTCGGCCTATGCCGGCAGCGTGGAGCGCACGGTCGAGCGCCTCGCCGGGCTGTTCGCCGCCGAGTTCGAGGGGCCGTTCGCGGTCGCGGCCGATGCCCCAGGCGGGCCGGCCCTCCACGGCGCGCGGCTGGGCATGGCCGACTATGCCGCGCTCGTCGAGCGCTTCAAGGCCGGGGCGCAGGGCGAAGCCACGGTGTTCGCCCGCCGCGGCGACGAGTTCGTGCGCATCGCCACCTCGATCACCGGCCAGGACGGCACGCGCGCGCTCGGCACGGCGCTCGCGGCGGACAATCCGGCGCGCGCCGAGTTGCTGCGCAAGCGCCCCTACACCGGCAAGGCCAGCCTGTTCGGGCGCGACTTCATGACCCGCTACCTGCCCTTGCTCGATGACCGTGGCGAGGTGGTCGGCGCGCTGTTCGTCGGCATCGATTTCAGCACCGGGGTGGCGGAGCTGAAGCAGCGCATCCGCGACCTGCGCATCGGCGACAGCGGCTACGTGTTCGTGGTCGAGGCGGGCAGCGATGCCGGCCGCCTGGCGGTGCACCCGGCGCAGGAGGGGCAGAACATCATCGCCGCGCGCGATGCCGGGGGACGCGAATTCATCCGCGAGATCGTCGAGCGTCGCAACGGCGAGATCACCTATCCGTGGATCAACGAAGCGCTGGGCGAGACCGCCGCGCGCGACAAGCTCGCCGCCTACGCCAGCTTCGAGCCGTGGAACTGGGTGGTGGCGACCTCGGTGTATGCCGACGATTTCCAGCGCGCGCTGCGCCCGCTGCATCTGGCCACCGCCGCCGGCATCGTATTCATCCTGGTGGTGGCGCTGGCGATCATCGCGATCAGCGCCCGCATCTGGATCGCGGCCCCGCTCGCCGCGCTGGTGGCGCGGATGAACCGGGTCGCGGCCGGCGACCTGAGCGCGCCCGCGGCCGCGGCGTCCGACCCGCACAGCCGCGACGAGGTCGTGCTCGTGCTGCACGCGTGCGACGACATGGTGGCCAAGCTGCGCACCACGGTGGCGCTGATCCGCGAGACCGGGACGCAGCTCGGCGAGGTGTCCGCGGCGCTTTCCGACGACGCGCGCGGCGTGGCCGCCGGCGCCAGCGAGCAGTGCGCGGTGGCGGCGAGCACCGCGGCCGCGGTCGAACAGATGAGCGCGACCATCGACAGCATTGCCGCGCGCGCCGAGGAGGCGCGCACGCTCACCGTGGATGCGGGGCGGGTCGCGGCCGAAGGCGGCGAGGTCATCGAGCAGGCGATCGCGGGCACGCAGCGCGTCGCCGAGGATGTCCGCCGCTCGGCGGCCACGGTGCAGGCGCTCGGCCAGCGCTCGGCGGAAATCTCCACCATCGTCGGCACCATCCACGAGATCGCCGACCAGACCAATCTGCTCGCGCTCAACGCTGCGATCGAGGCCGCGCGCGCCGGCGAGCAGGGCCGCGGCTTTGCCGTGGTCGCCGACGAGGTGCGCAGGCTCGCCGAGCGCACCGGGGGGGCGACGCGCGAGATCGGCGAGATGATCGCCCACATCCAGCACGACACCGGCGACGCCGTGCGCAGCATGGAGTCGGGCGTGGTCAACGTCGATGCCGAGGTCGCGCGCAGCCGCGTCGCCCACGACCGCATCGTCGACATCTGCAACAGCGCGGCGCAGACGGTGGCCGCGGTCACCGCGATCTCCGACGCGCTGCGCGAGCAGTCGGCGGCGAGCGAGAGCATCGCCGGCAATGCCGAGCACATCGCCGGGCAGTCGGAGGCGAACAACCGCCACGCCGACATCGTCTCCGCCAACGCCGCGCGCCTGCGCGAACTGGCGCGCGGGCTGGGCGAGCAGGTCGGGCGCTTCCGCGTCTAGCGCGGCCGCGCCGCGGCGGCGAGAAAGCGGTCGAGGCGGTTGGCGAAGTTCTGGCGGTCGCCGGTGCTGAACGCCGCCGGGCCGCCGGTATCGACGCCGGTGCCGCGCAGCGTGTCCATGAAGTTGCGCAGCGCGAGCAGCTCGCCGATGTTTTCCTTGCCGTAGAGCTCGCCGCGCGGGCTGAGCGCGTGCGCGCCGCGCCCGACCACGGCGGCGGCGAGCGGAATGTCGGCGGTGATCACCAGGTCGCCGGCGGCGACGCGCTCGGCGATGTAGTTGTCGGCTTCGTCGAAACCGGCGGGCACCTGCACTGCGCGGATCGACGGCGACGGCGGCACGCGCAGCGCCTGGTTGGCGACCAGGGTGAGCGCCAGGCCGCGGCGCCCGGCGGCGCGGAACAGGATGTCGCGGATCGCGCCCGGGCAGGCGTCGGCGTCGACCCAGATCGCGGGGCCGGGGGCGGGGGGTGTGGCAGGCATGGTGTTCAGTTCCGCGTGTGGGCGCGTTCGCCGAGGATGTGGGTGGCGGCCACGGCGCGGTCGTCGCCGAGCATCATGAGCACGAACAGGCGCTCGGCGAGCGTTGCCGTGCCCGCGGTGCGGCGCGCGAGCAGCGGCGTGGCGGCGGGGTCGAGGACGACGAGGTCGGCCTCCTTGCCGGGGGCGAAATTGCCGATGCGCTCGTCCAGGTACAGGCTGCGCGCCCCACCCAGGGTGGCGAGGTAGAAGGCGCGCTCGGCGCTCAGCGCCTGACCGTTCAGTTGCAGCACCTTGTAGGCCTCGTTCATGGTCTGCAGCATCGAGAAGCTGGTGCCGCCGCCGACGTCGGTGCCGAGGCCGACGCGCACGCCGAGCGCGTGGGCGCGCTCGAGATCGAACAGGCCGGAGCCGAGGAAGAGGTTCGAGGTCGGGCAGAAGCTCATCGCCGCGCCGGTGGCCGCCATGCGCGCGCGGTCGGTGTCGTCGAGCCAGATGCAGTGCGCGAACACGCTGCGCGCGCCGAGCTGGCCGTAGCGCTCGTAGACGTCCAGATAGCTGCGCGCCTCGGGGTAAAGCTCGGCCACCCAGGCGACCTCGCCGCGGTTCTCGGCGACGTGCGACTGCAGGTAGAGGCCGGGGTGGGCGGCGAACAGTTCGCCGGCGAGCGCCATCTGCGCGCGTGTCGAGGTCGGCGCGAAGCGCGGCGTGACCGCGTACAGCAGGCGGTCGCGGCCGTGCCAGCGCGCGATCAGGGTCTGCGAGTCGGCGTGGCCGGTGGCCGCGGTGTCGCGCAGGAAGTCGGGGCAGTGGCGGTCCATCAGCACCTTGCCGGCGATCATGCGCAGGCGGCGGCGCTGCGCGGCACCGAACAGCGCGTCCACCGAGCCCGGGTGCACGGTGGCGAACACCATCGCCGTGGTGGTGCCGTTCTTGAGCAGCTCGTCGCAGAAGAACTCGGCGACCTCGCCCGCGTGCGCGGCATCGGCGAAGCGGCGTTCCGCGGGAAAGGTGTACTTCTCCAGCCAGGCGAGCAGCTGTTCGCCGTGGCTGGCGATGATGTCGGTCTGCGCGTAGTGGATGTGGGTATCGACGAAGCCGGGCAGGACGAGCTTGCCGCGGTAGTCGTCCACAGGCACGCCGGCGGGCAGGCGGGCGAGCACGTCGGCGGCGGGGCCGAGTTCGGCGATGCGGCCGTCGCGCACCACGAGCACGCCGTCGGCGAGGTGGCTGAGCGCGGCGGCGCCGAGATCGGCAGGGTCGCCGAGGAAATGGACGAGTTCGCCGCGGATCGCGCGCAGGGCGGAGGGCTGGGGCATGGGCAGGCGCAGGGGTAAAGGCGACAGCCCGGACTATAGGCCGGCGCACGGTTGCCGGCCAGCGTGGCGGGCCACCGGCTGCGCATACTGGATTCCATGTATGTCGAAACCGCCGTGCCTTTGCCAGTATGGGTATGCGATCGCGTTGGGGCGGGGGTGTCCGCGCTGCAACGAAACGATCCGCCCCGTCCGCGCCGCGACCACGTCCAGGAGGTCTTCGCATGCGCACCAATCTGCCCGTCGTCAATGTCGAGACCGCGGTTCCGGAAGGACGCTTCATCTACAGCCGGACCGATCTCCACGGCCGCATTCTGGAAGCCAACGACCTCTTCGTCGAACTCTCCGGCTTCCGCCGCGAAGAGCTGATCGGCCAGCCGCACAACATCGTCCGCCACCCGGACATGCCGGTCGAGGCCTTCGCCGACCTGTGGCGCTGCTTCAAGGACGGCCGGCCGTGGAACGGCTTCGTCAAGAACCGGCGCAAGGACGGCGGCCATTACTGGGTCCATGCCTTCGCCTCGCCGGTGCGCGAGAACGGCAAGATCGTCGGCTTCGAGTCGGTGCGGCGGCGGGCCGATCCGGCGGTGGTGGCGAGCGTCGATGCCTTGTACCGTCGTCTGCGCGCGGGCCGCAGCGGGCTGACCGTGTGCGACGGCCGGGTGGTGCGCGCGGGCTGGCGCGGTGCCTGCGGCGGGCTCGGACTCGGCTGGCGGATCGGTTGGGGCATGGGCGCGGTCCTGGTGCTGCTCGTGGCGGTGGGCGGGGTCGGCTTCCTGGAGCTGCGCGAGGCGCGTGCGGCGCTCGTCAGTCTTCATTCTGAGCGCATGATTCCGGTCGGCGCGCTGACCGAGCTGCGCTCGCAGAGCAACCGGGCGCGCATGAACCTGGCGCTGGGGGCGGCCGAGGGCGCGCCGGCGGGCTGGCATGCCGAGCAGATCGGTCAGGCGCTCGCGGCGATGACGACGCAATGGCAGTCGTATCGCGCGCTACCGCATACCGCCGCAGAGCGCGCGCTGATCGGCGAGTTCGAGCCACTGCTGACGAGGACCATGGGTGCGCTCGCGCAGGGCAGGGAGCGGTTGCAGCAGGGCGACCGGGGCGCGGCCTTGCGCATGGCGAGCCAGGAGTCGGTGCCCGAATACCTGCGCGTGATCGACCTGGTCGAACGCCTGGTGGCGCAGCAGTTCGAGGTCGCGCGCGCAGCGGTGAACGAAGCCGACCGGCGCAACGCGTGGGGCACGGCGGCGGTCGGTGCGCTGCTCGCGCTCGCGCTCGCGCTCGGGGTCACCGGCTGGCTGTATTTCGGCGTGGTCCGGGGCGTGCTGCGCGATATCGGCGTGCTCGACGCGGCGATCGCTGACACCCAGCGCGACGGCGACCTGCGCCGCATCGTCGCGGTCGAGCGCCGCGACGAACTCGGCCGTCTGGCGAGCAGCTTCAACGCGATGATGGCCAACACCCAGGCGATCATGATCAAGGTGCGCGAAGGCGCGGCGCAGTTGTCCGCGCAATCCGGCGTGCTCGCCGAGACAGGCGGGCAGGTGGCGGCGGGCGCCGAGGCTTCGAGCGAGGCGGCCTCGTCGACCGCGGCCGCGGTCGAGCAGGTCACCGTGGCGATCAACGAGGTCGCCGCGCACGCGCGCACCGCGGCGCAGGCCGCGGAAGCGTCGAGCGCGTGCGCGCAGCGGGGTATGGAGACGGCGCGCCGGGCCGCCGAGGAGATCGGTCTGCTCGCCCGCACCGTGGCGACGACCACCGCGACCATGGACAAGCTCGCGCAGTCCTCGGCGGACATCGGCCGCATCGCCACGGTGATCAAGGACATCGCCGAACAGACCAATCTGCTCGCGCTCAACGCCGCGATCGAGGCCGCGCGCGCTGGCGAGCAGGGCCGCGGCTTCGCCGTGGTCGCCGACGAGGTGCGCAAGCTCGCCGAGCGCACGCGCCAGGCCACCGCCGAGATTTCCGGCATCCTCGATGCGCTGCGCGACGAAATGGAGCGCGCGGTCGCGGGCGTGCGCCGTGGCGACGGTCAGGCCCGGAGTGGCGTCGAACAGGCCGAGGCGGCGCGCGCCGCGCTCGCCGCGATCCACGACGCCACCGCGCGCAGCCTTGGTCTGGTGGGCGATATCGCAGCGGCGACGGCGGAGCAGTCGAACGCGGTGGTGGCGATTTCACAGAACGTCGAGCGCATCGCCGAGCATTCCGAAGAGGGGGCGGCTGCCGTGGGCAGCATGGCCAGCGCGTCGAAGGCGCTGGCCGGGGTGTCGCGCGACCTCGATCGCGCGATCTCGCGCTTCGTGGTGTGAGGCGCGGCGGCGCTTACTTCGCGTTCGGCAGCTTGGACGCCACACCCTGCACGAAGAAGTCCATCTTGCCGAGGGCGATGTCATCCATCACCGCGCCGGCGGCCAGACGCTCCTTGCCGGCCTGATCGACGATGGGGCCGGTGAAGGGGTGGAAGCTGCCGGCCTTGAGCTTGCCTTCGAGCTCGCCCACCAGCGTCTTCACCTCGGCCGGAATCGCCGGGTTGAGCGGCGCCAGGCGGACCATGTCGTCCTTGAAGCCGCCCCACACCTTGCCCGGCTTCCAGGTGCCGGCGGCGACCTCTTCCACGGTCTTGACGTAGAAATCGCCCCAGTGGTGGGTGGTCGCGGTCAGATGCGCGCGCGGGCCGTACTTCGACATGTCGGAGTGGTAGCCGAAGGCGTACACGCCCTTTTCCTCGGCGGCCTGCACCACCGCGGTGGAATCGGTGTGCTGGGTCACCACGTCGGCCCCCTGCGAGATCAGGGTCATCGCCGCCTCGCGCTCCTTGCCCGGGTCGTACCACGAGTTCGCCCAGATCACGCGCACTTCGACGTTCGGATTGACGCTCTTCGCCCCCAGCGTGAACGCGTTGATGCCCTGCAGCACCTCGGGGATGGGGAAGGCACCGACGTAGCCGAGCACGTTGGACTTGGTCATCTTGCCGGCGATGACGCCGTTGAGGTAGCGGCCTTCGTAGAAGCGCGCGTTGTAGGGCGCGAAGTTCTTCGCCGACTTGTAGCCGGTGGCGTGCAGGAAGGTGACGTTCGGGTACTGCTTGGCGACGCGCTCGACGTAGTTCATGTAGCCGAAGCTGGTCGCGAACACGATCTTGTGGCCGCTCGCGGCGAACTCGCGGATCACGCGCTCGGCGTCGGCGCCTTCGGCGACGTTCTCCACGTACTTGGTCTGGATGCGGGCGCCGAGCGCCTTCTCCATTTCCTTGCGCGCCTCGTCGTGCTGGAAGGTCCAGCCGGCGTCGCCGATCGGGCTGACATAGACGAAGCCGATCTTGAGCGGGTCCTGCGCGCCGGCCTGCAGCGGCAGCGCCGCGGCGACCGCGAGGGCAGCGGTGGACAACATGAATTGACGGCGGATCATCGGTTTTCTCCTTGGTGTCGTGAGGCGTGACGGGGATGCGCGGCAGGCGCGGCGCGCGATTGTATGACGAAGGCGGCGCCTGCCGGGGTTCAGGCCTCGGGCCGGTAGGGCTTGCCCAGCGCCTGCGGCGAGTTCAGGCGGATCGCGTTCGGGTTGCGCGAAATCAGCACCAGCACCACGATCGTCGCCCAGTACGGCAGCGAGGACAGGAACTGGGCGGAAAAATCGAGCTGCAGCCCGGAGCCCTGGATGAACAGCTGGGTGATCATCACGCCGCCGAACAGGTAGGCCCCGACCAGCACGCGCAGCGGCCGCCAGGTGGCGAACACCACCAGCGCGAGCGCGATCCAGCCGCGGCCGGCGACCATGCCCTCGACCCACATCGGGGTGTAGAACACCGACAGGAAGGCGCCGCCCAGTCCCGCCATGGCGCCGCCGAACAGCACCGCGAGGTAGCGGATCAGCACCACCGGATGGCCGATCGCGTGGGCCGAGGCCGGCGCCTCGCCGACCGCGCGCAGCACCAGGCCGGCGCGGCTGCGGTACAGGAACCACAGCACCGCCCAGAACAGCGCCCACGACAGATAGACCAGGGCCTGCTGGTTGTACAAGGCCTCGCCGATGAGCGGGATGTCGGCGACGAAGGGAATGCGGATCGCCGGCACCGCGGGCAGCGCCACCGACTCGTAGGGCTTGCCGATGAAGGCCGACAGGCCGACGCCGAAGATCGCCAGCGCGAGGCCGGAGGCCACCTGGTTGGCCTGCAGGGTGAGCGCGAGCACGCCGAACACGAGCGCGATCGCCATGCCCGCGGCCATGCCGGCGAGCACGCCCAGCCACGGGCTGGCGCTGTGGTGGGTGACCGCGAACGCGGCGACCGCGCCGATCGCCATCATGCCTTCGGCGCCGAGGTTGAGCACGCCGGCCTTCTCGTTGATCAGCAGGCCGAGGGCGACGAGGATCAGCGGCGTGCCCGCGACCACGGTGGCGAACAGCATCGAGGTGAACAGGGAGGAAGCGTCCATCGTGCGCTCTCAGGCGGTGGCGCGGCCGAACCGCAGGCGGTAGTGGATGAAGACGTCGGCACCGAGCAGGAAGAACAGCAGCAGGCCCTGGAACACGAGCGCGATCGAGCTTGGCAGGTTCATGTACTGCTGCACCTGCTCGCCGCCGATGTAGAGCAGGGCCATCAGCAGGCTGGCGAGGAAGATGCCGAAGGCGTGGAGGCGGCCGACGAAGGCGACGATGATCGCGGCGAAGCCGTAGCCCAGGCTGAGCTTGTCGGTGAGCTGGCCCATCGGCCCGGCGACCTCGCACATGCCGGCGATGCCGGCGGCGGCGCCGCCGCACAGCAGCCCGATCCACACCGTGCGCGAGGCCGAGAAGCCGGCGTAGCGCGCCGCCTCGGCAGCCTCGCCGGCCACCCGCATGCGGAACCCGGCGTAGCTGCGGTTCATGAAGGCATGGCCGGCGACGAGGGCGGCGAGCGCGAGCAGCAGGCCGACGTGGAGCCGGGTGTCGGCGAGCAGCGCGGGCAGCAGCGCGGCGTCGGCGAACATCGCGGTCTGCGGGAAGTTGAAGCCGTCGGGGTCCTTCCACGGCCCGAACACCAGCCACGACACGAAGAGCTGGGCGACATAGACCAGCATCAGCGACACCAGGATCTCGTTGGCGTTGAAGCGCGTTTTGAGCAGGGCCGGAATCGCCGCCCACGCCGCGCCGGCCGCGGCGCCGGCGAGCACCATTGCCGGCAGCAGCAGCGCGCTCTCCGAATCGTGGAAGTGGAGCGCGATGCCGGTGGCGCCCACCGCGCCGAGCATGAATTGGCCCTCGGCGCCGATGTTCCAGATGTTGGCGCGAAAGCCCACCGCCAGCCCGATCGCGCACAGCATCAGCGGTGTGGCCTTGAGCAGCAGCTCGGAGAGGCCGTACAGATCCTTCAGCGGATTGACCAGGAACAGGCGCAGACCCTCCACCGGGTCCTTGCCGAGCGCGGCGAAGATCGCCAGCCCGGCGCACAGGGTCAGCACCGCGGCGAGCAGCGGCGACAGCCAGCGCATCAGCCGCGACGGCTCGGCGCGCGCTTCAAGCCTGAGCATGGGCAGCCTCCTGCGCAGCGGCGGCGGTGGCCGCGCCCTCCGGGCCGTCAGCGCCCGGCCACAGCCCGCTCATCCACACCCCAATATCCTCCACCGAGGTCTCGGCCACGGCACGCGCCGGGGACAGCCGGCCCTTGGCGATGACCGCGATGCGGTCGCAGATCTCGAACAACTCGTCCAGCTCCTCGGAAATCACCAGCACCGCGCAGCCGCGGTTGCGCAGGTCGATCAGCGCCTGGCGGATGAAGGCGGCGGCGCCCACGTCGACGCCCCAGGTCGGCTGCGCGCAGACCAGCAGCTTCGGCGCCTGCAGGATCTCGCGGCCCATGATGAACTTTTGCAGATTGCCGCCCGACAGCGACTTCGCCGCGGCGCCCGCGCCGCTGCACTTGACGCCGAACTCGCGGATGCAGGTTTCGGCGAAGGCGCGTGCGCGCGCGAAGGACAGGAAGCCGCCGCGCACCAGGTCCTGCGAACGCGCGGCGGTCAGGATCGCGTTGTCGGCGAGCGACATCGACGGTACCGCGCCGCGCCCCAGGCGCTCCTCGGGGACGAAGCACAGGCCCAGTTCGCGCCGCCGCGCCGGGCCCAGGCGGCCGGCTTCGGTGCCCAGAATCTGCACCGGAAAGCGTTCGGCGAGGCGCTCCTCGCCGGAGATCGCGCGCAGCAGTTCCTGCTGGCCGTTGCCCGACACCCCGGCGATGCCGACAATCTCGCCGGCATGGACGTCGAGGTGGAGGTCGCGCAGGTCGGTGCCGAAGGGGTCGGCGCTGGCATGCGACAGCCCGGCCAGGCGCAGCCGCACTTCGCCGCCGCCGGCGGGCGGCGCGCCATGCTCGCAGTGCGGCAGGTCCTTGCCGATCATCATCCGCGCCATCGACGCCGGCGTCTCCTCGGCCGGCCGGCAGTGGCCGGTGACGCGGCCGCCGCGCAGCACGGTGGCGCGGTGGCACAAGGCCTGGATCTCGTCGAGCTTGTGGCTGATGTAGAGGATGGCGCAGCCCTCGGCGGCGAGCTGGCGCAGGGTGCCGAACAGCTTGAGCACCGCCTGCGGGGTCAGTACCGAGGTCGGCTCGTCCATGATCAGCAGTTTCGGGTTCTGCAGCAGGCAGCGCACGATCTCCACGCGCTGGCGCTCGCCCACCGACAGCGCGTGGACGTGGCGGCGCGGATCGACGGGCAGGCCGTAGCGCTGCGACACCGCCTCGATGCGCCGCGCCAGCTCGTCGAGCGCGGGCGCGCCAGGCAGGGCGAGGGCGACGTTTTCGGCCACGGTCAGGGTCTCGAACAGCGAGAAATGCTGAAACACCATGCCGATGCCGAGCTCGCGCGCGTGCGCCGGGCTTGCCACCCTGACCGGGCGCCCTTCCCATTCGATTTCGCCGGCGGTGGGATGGGTGACGCCGTAGATGATCTTCATCAGCGTCGATTTGCCGGCGCCGTTTTCGCCGAGCACGGCATGGATCTCGCCCGCGGCGACTTCGAGGCCGATGCCGTCGTTGGCGACCACGCCGGGATAGACCTTGCGGATGTTCTTCAGCGCCAGACGCGGCGGGCCGGCGTGCGGCGGGGGAGACACGGTGCTCATGAGGCGGTCGTCAGGTCGGTGGTCAGGTCGTGGTCGGTGCGCTTCCAGTGGTGCGCGCGGCGTGGTTGGCGGTGTTGTCGGCAATCTCGTGCATATTGTCCCCGATCCCGTCGCCGGCTGCCGCGTCGGCGCGCAGGCTCAGCAGTTGCGCGGCGATCGCCAGCGCGATCACCTCTGGCTCCTTGCCGGCAATGCCCGACAGGCCGATCGGGCAGCGCAGCCGGCGCACGCCGGCCGCATCGTAGCCGCGCGCGTGCAGGCGGTGGGCGAACGCCGCGCGCTTCGAGCGCGAGCCGATCAGCCCGAGGAAGCGGAAGTCGCCGCGCTCCAGCCAGGCCCGCACCAGCTCGAAATCGAGCGCGTGACTGTGGGTCATGATCAGCACCGCGCTGGCGGGCGGCAGGCCGCGGACTTCGGCTTCCGGCTGCTCGCTGACGACGGGGCGCACATTGTGCGGCATCTGCGGCGGAAATTCGTCATCGCGCGCGTCGATCCAGGTCACGCGCAGCGGCAGGCGGCCGAGCACTTCGACCAGGGCGCGGCCGACGTGGCCGGCGCCGAACAGCGCCACATGCAGTGTCGGTGCGCGCCAGGCGTCGATCAACAGGCGTTCGCCGGCGACGTCGGCGAGCACCGCGCCCGCCATGCCCAGCGCGTGGCGCGCTGCTGCAGGGGCCGCGGCCGCAGGCCAGACCTCGACGCATGAGTCGCCCACCGTGGCGATGCGCAGCCAGTCGCTGCCGGTGGCGTGCAGCGCGCGGGCGCGGTCCACCCAGGCGCGGGTCGCCGGGGTCACGGTCTCGAAGGCGAGTTCGACCACGCCGCCGCAGCACTGGCCGAGACGGGCGCCGAGCACGAAGCGCTCGATGCGGACAGGCGGCGTGCATCCCGCGGCGTGCTGCGCGAGCAGGGCGCGGGCGTGTTCGAGGGCGCATTGCTCGAGGTGGCCGCCGCCGATGGTGCCGCAGGCGTGGTTGCGGTCGATGAGCATGCGCGCGCCGGCTTCGCGCGGGGTCGAACCGCGGGTCGTGGCGACGGTGACCCACACCGCCGATTCGCCGGCGTCGAGCAGGGTGGCGAGGGCGTCGAGGAGTGCAGGCATCGTCGTCAGCGGCCGGCGCGCCGGCGCAGTTCGGTGACGCTGCGCAGGATCTCCTCGGCAGTGGCGGGGGCGTCGAGGTGCGGCGTGGCGCGCTGCTCGGCGACCGCGGCGATCGCATCCTTGATCGCATGCCACACCGACAGCGCGAGCATGAAGGGCGGCTCGCCCACCGCCTTGGCGCGGAAGATCGAATCCTCGGCGTTGCAGCCGCGCTCCCACAGGCGCACGTTGAACACCGGCGGCAGGTCGGAGACCGCCGGAATCTTGTAGGTGGAGGGCGAATGGGTGGCGAGGCGCCCGGCCGCGTCCCAGTACAGCGCCTCGGTGGTCAGCCAGCCCATGCCCTGGATGAAGCCGCCTTCGACCTGACCGAGATCGAGCGCCGGGTTCAGCGAACGGCCGACGTCGTGGAGCAGGTCGGCGCGCAGCACCTTCGATTCGCCGGTCAGGGTGTCGATCGCGACCTCGGCGCAGGCCACGCCGTAGGCGAAGTAGTAGAACGGCCGCCCGGACAGGGTGGCGCGGTCGTAGGCGATCTTGGGGGTGCGGTAGTAGCCGGTCGCCGACAGCGCCACGCGCCCCATCCATGCGGCCTTGGCGAGCTCGGCGAAGGCGAGTTCGGTGTCGCCGACGCGTACGCGGTTGGCGCGGAATTCGACCTGATCTTCGCGCACGCCGTAGTGCGCGGCCGCGAAGGCGGCGAGGCGGGCCTTGAGCTTGCGCGCCGCATCCTGCGCCGCCTTGCCGTTGAGGTCGGCGCCGCTGGAGGCCGCGGTGGCGGAGGCGTTGGGGACCTTGGAGGTGTCGGAGGCGGTGACGCGGATGCGCGAGACGTCGATCTGCAGCTCTTCGGCCACTACTTGCGCGACCTTGGTGAACAGGCCCTGACCCATCTCGGTGCCGCCGTGGTTGAGCAGCACGGTGCCGTCGGTATACACGTGGAGCAGGGCGCCGGCCTGGTTGAGGTGGGTGGCGGTGAACGAGATGCCGAACTTCACCGGGGTCAGCGCGATGCCGCGCTTGATCACCGGGCTCGCCGCGTTCCAGGCGTGCAGCGCGGCACGGCGCGCGGCGTAGTCGCAGTCCGCTTCCAGTTCGGCAGTCAGCTCCGCGATCACGTTGTCCTCGACAGTCTGGCCGTAGGGGGTGAGGTCGCGCGCGCCGATGCCGTAGTAGTTGCACTTGCGCACGTCGAGCGGATCGCGCCCGAGGTGGCGGGCGATGGCATCGATCACCTCTTCGATGCCGAACATGCCCTGCGGCCCGCCGAAGCCGCGGAACGCGGTGTTGGAGACGGTGTGGGTGCGGCAGCGGTGCGAGGCGATGGCGACGTGTTCGAGGTAGTAGGCGTTGTCGGCGTGGAACATCGCGCGGTCGGCAATCGCGCCGGTGAGGTCGGCGGAGTGGCCGGCGCGCGTCGCCTGCATGAAGCGCAGGCCGCGGATGCGGCCGTCGTCGTCGAAGCCGGCTTCCCAGTCGATGCGGAAGTCGTGACGCTTGCCGGTGAGCACCATGTCGTCGTCGCGGTCCAGGCGCAGCTTCACCGGGCGGCCGGTGCGCCAGGCGCCGATCGCGGCGATCGCGGCGATCTGCGCGGGCTGGCTTTCCTTGCCGCCGAAGCCGCCGCCCATGCGCCGGCATTCGACGACCACGTCCTTGGCCTCGCGGCCGAGCGCGTGCGCGACCTGAAGCTGGACTTCGCCCGGATGCTGGGTCGACGCATGCACCTTCATCGTGCCGTCTTCCTGCGGTATGGCGTAGGCGATCTGGGTCTCGAGGTAGAAGTGGTCCTGGCCGCCGTGACGCACGCTGCCGGCGAGGCGGTGGGGGGCGGCGGCGATCGCCGCTTCGGGGTCGCCACGGCGCAGGTGGGCGTCGGGGAGCACGCGGCTACCGGCGGCGAGCGCATCGTCGACGGTGAGCAGCGCGGGCAACGGCTCGTAGTCCACGCGCGCCAGGCGGGCGGCGCGGCGCGCGGCGCGCAGGTCGGTGGCGAGCACCGCGAACAGCGCCTGGCCGTGGTAGAGCACGGTGTCGGTGGCGAAGATCGGGTCGTCGGCGACCACCGCGCCGAAATCGTTGGTCCCCGGCACATCGGCCGCGCCCAGCACCGCGACCACGCCGGGCGCGGCGCGCACCGCGTCGAGGTCGAGCGCGCGCACGCGGGCATGGGCCACGGTGGCGAGCCCGATCGCGGCGTGCAGGGTGCCGCGCAGCTCGGGCAGGTCGTCGATGTAGGCGGCCGCGCCGGTGACGTGGAGGTGGGCGGAATCGTGCGCCAGCGCGCTGCCCACCCCGCCCTGCGGGGCGGTGGCGGCGAGGTCGGGTTCAGCGGCACGCATGGCGGCACTCCTCGGCATCGACGCGGGTCGGCGCGGTGCCTGCGATGTCGAGCTGCAGGCGGGTCAGCAGGTTCTGCGCCACCGCGAGGCGGTAGCCCGCCGAGGCGCGCAGGTCGGTGAGTGGCTGGAAGTCGTGGGTCAGGGCGGTCTGCGCGTCGGCGAGTGCGGCGTCGTCGAACGGCTGCCCGCGCAGCACGGCTTCGGCATGCGCCGCGCGCTTCGGCGTGCCCGCCATGCCGCCGTAGACGAGGCGGGCGCTGCGCACCGTTCCGCGCTCGAAGTGCAGGGCGAAGGCGGCGAACACCGCGGCGATGTCCTGGTCAGTGCGCCGCGACACCTTCCACGCGCGCAACACCCAGGTTTCGTCGGCGCGTGCCGCCGGGCGCGCCGGCACGCGCACCGCGGCGACGAATTCGCCGGGGGCGAGCGCCTGCTTGCGGTAGTCGAGATAGAAGTCTTCCAGCGCCAGCCGGCGCACGGCGTCGCCGCGGCGCAGCACGACTTCGGCGCCGAGCGCGATCAGCGCCGGCAGCGCGTCGCCGATCGGGCTGCCGTTGGCGATGTTGCCGCACAGCGTGCCGGCATTGCGGATCGGCCGCGAGGCGAAGCGGCGCTGCAGTTCGGCGAGTTCGGGATACGGGCGCAGCAGCGCGGTGAAGGCGTCGTCGAGGGTGACCGCGGCGCCGATCTCGAGGGCGCCGGGCTGGTCGGCAGGCTCGACGATGCGGGCGAACTCGGCGACCGCGCCGGCGTAGAGCAGCGCCGGCAGCGCGCGCAGCTGCTTGGTCAGCCACAGGCCGACGTCGGTGCCGCCGGCGA
>JAEWVQ010000285.1 GCA_023459095.1 Pseudomonadota bacterium
ACCCACGGAAGCACGGCAGTGGCCGCCGCCAGCGGCAACGGCTTCCTCTACACCCTGGCGCCGACGCTCACCGCCAGCCTCACCGGCAGCGTGAGCAAGACCTACGATGGCACCGCCACGGCCACGCTCGCGCCAGCCAACTACGCAGTGAGCGGCGCCGTGGACGGCGACAGCGTCACCCTCAACAACCCGGCCAGCGGCAGCTACGACACCCCCGACGCCGGTACGGGCAAGACCGTGAGCGTGAGCGGCATCGGCATTGCCAGCGCCAGCAACGGCGCGGCTACGGTGTACGGCTATGCGCTGGGCAACACCACGGCCAGCGCCGCCATCGGCATCATCACCCCGGCGGTCGTCACCAACACCATCACCGGTAGCCTCACCGGCACGGTGCACAAGACCTACGACGGCACCACCGCCGCCACGCTGAACCCGGCCAACTTCCTGCTCACCGGCTGGGTGGGCAGCGACGGCGCCATGGTGAGCAAGACCAGCGGCACTTATGACACCCCCAACGCGGGTACGGGCAAGACAGTCACGGTTTCGCTGACCGGCAGCGACTACAGCCCGGTCGGCGGCACCAACCTCGCCAACTACATCCTGCCCACCAGCATCAGCGGCAGCGTGGGCGTGATCGACCCCGCGCCGCTCACCATCACCGCCCGCGATGCCGGCAAGACCTACGACGGCAACCCTTGGACGGGTGGCAACGGGGTGAGCTACAGCGGCTTCGTAAACGGGGAGACGAGCGCCGTGCTCGGCGGTACGCTGGCTTGGGGTGGCAGCAGCCAGGGAGCGGTCGACACCGGCAGCTACGGCATCGTGCCTTCGGGGCTCACCAGCGGCAATTACGCCATTACCTGGCAGAACGGCACGCTGACCATCGCGGCGATCACGCCGCCGGTGGAGCCGCCCGTCACCCCGCCGGTAACGCCACCTGTGGAACCGCCGATCGTGCCGCCCGTAGAGCCGCCGACAACACCGGTGGAGCCGCCGGTACAGCCTCCGGTGACGCCGCCCGTGCCACCCGTTAAGCCGCCGATCCAGCCGCCAGCACCGGCGGGCAAAGCCACACCGCCATCCAGTGCCCAGATCTGGGTAGCACAACAATCCCGGCGTACCCCCGAATCGCGACGATCTGCGTTCCTGACGACGGGGGAGGGGCTGGATCGGGTGGGCAGCGTAGAAATTCCGTACCTGAGCCTAGCGCAGGACTTCATCCGGGTGGAGGAGTGAGGCGGGGGAAAGCTTGAGTTACATGGAATAATTCATTCCGACTGAGTGTTGTGGCGTAATCGAAGGCTCTTCTTGTGGTTTGTATTGATCTGATTATTAATTGAAACTTATTAATATTTATGTGTGGAGGTGTGAGATGAAGGTGAGTGCGAGACGTAAGGTTCAAATCGTTGGTGCGGCCTTGATGCTGGCCGTGCTGGCCGGTTGCCAGTCCATTCCGGTGGCCAAAGATGCCGCAAAGATCGAGCTGTCTTTCGAGTGGCCGGCCAATGCGACCTGCTTTGGGCATTCGCCCGCGTTCAAAGTCGGCAACGTACCGAAAGAGACCAAGTATCTGGTGTTCAACATGAAGGACTTCAACGCCAATTTCCGGCATGGTGGAGGTACGGTCGAATACACCGGAGGCAACACCATCCCCGAAAGGGCGCTGAAGGACTATCAGGGGCCTTGCCCGCCCATGGGCGCGAAGCACACCTATCAGTTCACCGTTCAGGCGTTGAATGCCCAGAAGAATCTGATTCTTGGCGAGGGTGTCGCGACCCGGAAGTTCCCTGAATAAAGGGGGCGCTAATCCGGCCGGCACGCTGAGCGCAGGCTGGAGAGGCATCGGTTGTTCCATCCGTTCACCGGCCGATACCGCCATGGTTATGCCAAGGTGTTATCGGCTGTTTTTTTATTGACGTGCTCGAAACGGATTCAGTTCTCGTTCTCGGCGTAGCGCGCGGTTTCCGCCACCAGCCACTGGCGGAATTCGGTGAGCGCGGGGCGCTCGGCCTTGCGCTCGGGGACGATGAAGTAGTAGGCGCGCTCGCTGCGCTGGCTGTGCGCGCAGGGCACGATCAGCGCGCCGGCGTCGAGTTCCTGGCGGATCAGGAAGGGCGGGATCAGCGCCACGCCCATGCGCTCGATCGCGGCCTGCGCGAGCATCGAGAACAGCTCCAGGCGGGGGCCGCGCATGTCGTGGTCGATGGTGAGTCCGGCGGACTGGAACCATTGCCGCCAGGCATAGGGCCGGGTGGTCTGCTGCAGCAGCGGCAGGGCCGCGATCTCAACGGGCTCCATCGCCGCGCGCACGCCGGGCAGCTCGGGGCTGCACACCGGTACCGGATATTCCCGCATCAGGAAGTGGGCTTCGGTGCCCGGCCAGCCGGCGTCGCCGAAGTAGATCGCGGCGTCGAACTCGGTGTCGTCGAACAGAAAGGGGCGGGTGCGGGTGCTCAGATTCACCGTCACGTCGGGGCGCTGGCGCTGGAAGGCTGGGAGGCGGGGCAGCAGCCAGCGTGTGGCGAAGGTCGGTACCACGGCGAGTTCGAGGGTCACCGCGCTGCCTTGGTGCGCCATGACCGACAGAGTGTCGCGCTCCACGGCGTCGAGGCGCGCCGCGATCTGGCGGCTGTAGGTGAGCCCCACTTCGGTGAGGCGCACGCCGCGGCGCGTGCGGCGGAACAGGGCGACGCCGAGAAAGTCCTCGAGCGCGGCGATCTGGCGGCACACCGCGCTCTGCGTGAGCGCCAGTTCGTCGGCGGCGAGGGTGAAGCTCTCGTGTCGCGCGGCGGCGTCGAAGGCCTGCAGCGCGGCGGTGCTGGGGATCTTGCGGCGCATCATGGAGTTCCGTTGGTGAATTGATTCAGGCTTCAGTCATTGAGATTTTCGCCTTGCCTGTTCGATTCTGAGGCGGCTCGGTTTCTTCGGAGTGATTTTAATGCACAAATAACTTCCGAATTTTCGGTTGCGCGCAGATCCCGCGCTCCTTAGCATGGGGTCCAGTACGCGACGCAGGCGCCGCCTGCCGCGCCCGAACTCCGATCCCACTCCCACACTGACGAGGACTTCCCGATGGCCGCCAACAAACCGCAATTCGACTGGGCCGATCCGCTGTATCTGGACAGCCAGCTGACGGACGTGGAGCGGATGGTGCGCGACACGGCGCGTTCGTACTGCCAGGAGAAGCTGCTGCCGCGCGTGCAGGAGGCG
>JAEWVQ010000286.1 GCA_023459095.1 Pseudomonadota bacterium
CCCTGGCGCGACACGTCGGCACCCTGCGTACCGCTGCGCGCGGCGATCTTGTCCACCTCGTCGAGGAACACGATGCCGTTCTGCTCCACCGCGCGCACCGCTTCGCCCTTCACCTCCTCGTCGTTGATCAGGCGCGCGGCCTCCTCGTCGGCGAGCAGCTTCAGCGCCTCGCGGATCGGCAGCTTGCGCTGCTTCTTGCGGCCGCCGC
This sequence comes from Pseudomonadota bacterium, assembly GCA_023459095.1. Classification (GTDB taxonomy): domain Bacteria; phylum Pseudomonadota; class Gammaproteobacteria; order Burkholderiales; family Rhodocyclaceae; genus JAEWVQ01. The sequence continues at coordinate 209 of JAEWVQ010000286.1, forward strand.
CCATGTTCTGGAACATGCCCTGGATCTGCTGGGTGAGTTCCTCCATGCCCGGCGGCGCGAAGATCTCGGCGTGCATCGCGGGGGCCGCGACCTCGATCTCGATCTCCTTGTCATCGAGCTCGCCCTCGCGCAGTTTCTTGCGGAATTTCTGCCGCGTAGATGAATCCTGCGCCGGCTCGGCCTCGGCGCTGAAGCCGACAGGACGCGCCGGCGGCAGCAGGGCGTCGAGCACGCGGTCCTCGGCAGCGTCGAGGGCGCGATCGCGCACCGCGCGCATCGCACGCTCACGGCCGTCCTTGATCGCGATCTCGACGAGGTCGCGGATGATGGTGTCGACATCGCGCCCGACATAGCCGACCTCGGTGAACTTGGTCGCCTCGATCTTGATGAACGGCGCATTGGCCAGGCGCGCGAGCCGGCGCGCGATCTCGGTCTTGCCGACGCCGGTGGGGCCGATCATGAGGATGTTCTTGGGGGTGATCTCGCTGCGCAGCGGCTCCTCGACCTGGGCGCGGCGCCAGCGGTTGCGCAGCGCGATCGCCACCGCCTTCTTGGCGCGGGCCTGGCCGACGATGTGCTTGTCGAGTTCGGAGACGATCTCCGGCGGGGTCATCTGGGTCATGGCGTAGGTCTTGCGTTTATTCCAGCACTTCGATGGTATGGCACTGGTTGGTGTAGATGCACAGGTCGCCGGCGATCGCCAGCGACTTCGCCACCACCTCCTGCGGCGCGAGCTCGGTGTTCTCGATCAGCGCGCGCGCCGCGGCCTGGGCGTAGGCGCCGCCGCTGCCGATGGCGACGATGCCCTGCTCGGGCTCGAGCACGTCGCCGTTGCCGGTGATGATCAGCGAATGGTCACGGTCGGCGACCGCGAGCATCGCTTCCAGGCGGCGCAGCATGCGGTCGGTGCGCCAGTCCTTGGCCAGCTCCACCGCGCTGCGCAGCAGGTTGCCCTGGTGCTTGTCGAGCTTGGCCTCGAAGCGCTCGAACAGGGTGAACGCGTCGGCGGTGCCACCCGCGAAACCGGCGAGGATGCGCCCCTGATAGAGCGTGCGCACCTTGCGCGCCGAGGCCTTGATGACGATGTTGCCGAGGGTGACCTGCCCGTCGCCGCCGAGCGCGACACGGTTGCCGCGGCGCACCGAGAGAATGGTGGTGCCGTGATACTGTTCCATTGCCTTTTCCTTGCCGGCGCACCGGCCCTGCTGCCCGCGCCGCGTCTCAGGGACGCAGCGACACGCGGGCGACCTGATCGACGCTCATGACCCGCAGCAGCGCCGCGACCATGGCGTTCACATCCTTGAGTTCGACGACCCTGCCCTGCACCTGCAGCGCCGACAACACGTTGAACAGCGTGCCGGCGCCGACGAAGTCGATGCGGCGCAGCCGGCTGCAATCGACCACGATCTTCTTGTTCTCGCCGGCCTGCGCGGCGAGCTTGCGGATCGTGTCGTTGGCGGCACCGACCAGTTCGCCTTCGAAGCGGAAGCCGCTGCCGGCCTTGTCCTCGGCCTCCGTCTCCGGCTCGGGCGCCGCGCCCGCGGGCGGCGCCTTCGGCGCCTTGTCCTCCCACGACGGTGGCGACTCCTCGAAGGTGATCGCGTAATCGAGGGCGAGTTCCTCGAAGCGTTCGTGCTCGCCGGTGTATTGCAGCGCCTCGAGCAGCAACAGCCAAGCGTCGCGATTGTCGGCCCGGCCGGTCTGCACCTGGCCGGCGAGCACCGTGGCGAGCTGGCTGCTTTGTTGCAGCGCAACCTTGACCCGGTTCGCCGCCAGGCGCACCAGGGCCTCGCGCAGCAGCGCACAGCCGGCGGCATCGGCGCCGCGCAGGCGGCCGAAGTCGATGCGGATCGCACCGCTCTTGCGGCCGATGACGTCGATCTGCTGCAACTGCGCCGCCGAGCCCTGCCCCAGGGTGCCGGCGAGATTGATCATCGGCACCGTGCTGCCCTTGGGCTTGACGACCTGAGCGGAGAGGTCGTGCCACGGCGGCGGCGAACGCTCGAAGCGCGTGGCGTAATCGAGCACGCGCGACTCGAAGCGCTGGCGCTGGCCGGTCAGCCGGTACAGGTCGAGCAGCATCATCCACAGGCCCTCGCCGGTGGTATTGACCGGATCGTCGAGCACCGCGTTGAGCACCTGCTCGGCCTCCGCGTCGCTGCCGTTGGCATAGAGCACCGCCGCTTCTTCATAGACCGCGCCGATGCCGGCGCTGACCTCCTGAACCTCGACCATGTCGGCACAGTCGGCGAGCGCGCGGTTGGCATCGCCGACGGTGAAATCCAGTGCCGACAGCTCGGTCGGCGGCGGCTGCACGGAACGCGGCGCGGCCGCGGCCGCAGCTGGTGGCGGGGACGGACTCCGCGCCGGGGAAGGAGGAGGGGGAGGAGGAGTTTTCTTGCCGAAAAAGGGAAGCGCCACGCCCTTACCTGCTGAAAAATATGGCCCAGTTGCGGGATGCATCGGATCGCTATGCCCCGGCAGGCCGATACCGTTCGGGCTACGCTCGTCCAAGCGGGTTCGAAGCCCACGCCCTTCGACGCGCCTGTCTTGAACAGGATCGAAGGGCTCGAGACGAGCGGAGCCGAGTGTTCGATTGCCGGGCCAACTAGGATAGCACTTCCGTCCGAGCGCTTGCCCAGCAGGCCGTCATGGCGAGCGTGACCGCGTTTGCGGTGCCCGCCATTTACGTTTTGAAATCAACTCCGTCGCGCGCACGAACATGAGCGCCGCGCCAAGCTCGGCTAGAATGCTGCGATGCAAACCCCCAGCCCCGCCGAAGCCCGTGCCGGCCAGCCCCGCTTCGTGCTGCCGGTACGCGTCTATTACGAGGACACCGACGCTGCCGGCGTCGTCTACTACGCCAATTACCTGCGCTTCTGCGAGCGCGCGCGCACCGAATGGCTGCGCGCGATCGGCTTCGAACAGCAGGCCTTGCGCGCGGAATGCGGCCTGGTTTTCGTGGTCCGCTCGGTGCAGGCCGAATACCTGTCCCCCGGATTGCTCGATGATGCGTTACACGTCGTGTCCACGCTGGAGACCCTGGGACGGGCGAGCATGCGCTTCGCCCAGAAGGTGATGCGCGGTGACGAACTGTTGTTCGACGCCCGCGTCACCATCGCCTGCGTGGACTGGAACAAGAAGAAGGCCGCCGCGATGCCGGCCGACATCCGCTCTCAACTCGAAAGACTCACCCTCGCATGAACGTCTCTCACGACCTCTCCATCCTCAGCCTGATCAGCCAGGCGAGCGTCCTCGTCCAGCTGGTGATGGCACTGCTCGCCACGCTGTCGCTGGTGTCCTGGTACTGGATCTTCCGCAAGGGCTTCCAGATCCGCGCCGCGCGCGCCAAGACCAGCGAGTTCGAGCGCGACTTCTGGAGCGGCGGCGATCTCAACGCCCTGTTCCAGTCGGCCTCCGCCGCCCGCCACCAGACCGGCGGCATGGAGCGCATCTTCGAATCCGGCTACCGCGAATACACCAAGCTGCGCGCCAAGAGCCACGACCCCTCGGCGACCATAGACGGCGCCCGGCGCGCGATGCGCGCGACCTACCAGCGCGAGGTCGACGACCTCGAGGCGCACCTCGCCTTCCTCGCCTCGGTCGGCTCGGTGTCGCCCTACATCGGCCTGCTCGGCACCGTGTGGGGGATCATGAACTCGTTCCGCGGCCTGTCCAACGTGGGCGCCGCGACCCTCACCCAGGTCGCCCCCGGCATCGCCGAAGCGCTCGTCGCCACCGCCATCGGCCTGTTCGCCGCGATCCCCGCAGTGGTCGCCTACAACCGCTTCGCCCATGACATCGACCGCCTCGGCATTCGCTTCGAGAGCTTCATGGAAGAGTTCTCCAACATCCTGCAGCGCAACCTGCGCTGAGCGGACGGGAGCAAAGCGATGCGCCAGCGCAGGCTGATGAACCAGATCAACGTCGTGCCCTACATCGACGTCATGCTGGTGCTGCTCGTCATCTTCATGGTCACTGCGCCGATGGTGCAGCCCGGCACCATCGACGTACCGTCGGCCGGCCCGCTCGCCGCGCCGCCGGCCGAGGCCATCGTCATCGAGGCGAAAAAGGACGGCACACTCGCCCTGCGCGAGAGCAGCAAGACGAGGTCGCGCCCGGTGAGCGCCCTTGAGTTCCAGCGCGCACTCAAGAGCGCGCTCGCCGCCAATCCCGAGCAGCCCTTCCTCGTCGATGCCGACAAGAACCTGCCCTACCAGAAGGTCATCGACATCCTCGAGGCGGCACGCAACGCGGGCGTCAGGAAGATCAGCCTGAGCACGCAGTCGGGCAGCAGCCAATGAATTACCGCGATGTCCCGCAGGAGCAGCCCGGCAAGTGGGCCTCGCTCGCGTTGACCCTCCTGGTTCACGTCGGTCTCGCCCTGTTCCTGTTCTTCGGCATCAGCTGGCAGAGCCAGCCGCCGGCCTCGCTCGAGGTCGAGCTCGCCGCCGCGCCTGCCCGCCCCCCGGCTTCGCTGCCGCCCCAACCCGTGGTCAAACCCGAACCCAAACCGGAGCCCCGCCCGGAACCGAAGCCGGAACCCAAACCCGAACCACGGCCGGAGCCCAAGCCGGAACCGAAGGCCGCGGCCAAGCCCGAGATCGCGACCAAGGCACCGGAACCGAAGAAGCCGGAACCCAAGCCTGAACCGAAGAAACCCGAGCCCAAGCCGGAGCCGCCGAAACCGGAGCCGAAGAAGCCGGAGCCCAAACCCGAACCGAAAAAACCCGAACCGAAGCCTGAGCCCAAGCCCGAACCCAAGCCACAGGCGGAAAAGCCCAAGCCCGTCGTGCCGCCCAAGGACGACTACATGGAACAGCAACTCGCCCAGGCCGCCGAGCGCGCGCAGATCGAGCGCATGTTGCGCAACGAGGCGGCAAAGGCGGCCTCCGCACGCGCGCAGGGCGAGATCGACCGCTACAAGAACGCGATCAGCGCCAAGGTGCGCGGCAACCTGCTGCGTCCGCCCGGTCTGAGCGGCAACCCCGAGGCCGAGTTCGTCGTCACCCAACTCCCCAGCGGCGAGGTGCTCGACGTCCGGCTCAAGCGCTCGTCGGGCATCCCCGCGCTCGACGACGCCATCGAGCGCGCGATCCGCCGCTCCAGCCCGCTGCCACTGCCGGAGAACCGGGAACTTTTCGAACGCACGCTGGACCTCAAATTCCGACCGCTCGAGGAATAAGGTCGACACCATGGCTATAATTCAGGAGTTGCGCACCCCATCATGATGAACATCGTTCCCCGCTTCCGCCTGCTGCTCGCCACGGCGCTCGCTTGCCTGTCGTTCGCTGCCCACGCGCAGCTGTCGATCGAGATCACCGGCGCCGGCGCGTCGCGCTTCCCGGTGGCGATCCCCGTGTTCGAGAACGAAGGCGCGCTGCCGCGCGGCCTCACCGACATCGTGCGCGCCGACCTCGAGCGCAGCGGCCTCTTCAGCCTCGTCGACCTCGGCGTCCTCACCCTGCCCGAAGGCGTCGTTCCCGACCTCGCCGGCCTGCGCGGGCGCGGCGCCGATGCCGCGCTCACCGGCTCGGTGATCGCGCAGAGCGACGGCCGCTACGAAGTGCGCTTCCGCCTGTTCGATACTCAGAAGCAGACCGAACTCGGCGCCATGTCGCTGCGCATGAGTCCGGCGCAGAACCGCATCACCGCGCACAAGATCGCCGACTTCGTCTACGAGAAGCTCACCGGCCTGCCCGGCTACTTCGCCACCCGCATCGCCTACGTGGTGAAGAGCGGCACGCGCTACGAGTTGCAGATCGCCGACGCCGACGGCATGAACGCACAGGCCGCGCTGGTGTCGCGCGAGCCGATCATCTCGCCGGCGTGGTCGCCCGACGGCCAGCGCCTGGCCTATGTGTCGTTCGAGGCCAAGAAGCCGATCATCTACGTCCACACCCTCGCCACCGGCCAGCGCCAGGTGGTGGCCAATTTCAAGGGCTCGAATTCGGCGCCGACCTGGTCGCCCGACGGCAGCCAGCTCGCCGTGGTGCTGACCAAGGACGGCCTGTCGCAGCTCTACACCCTGAACGCCGACGGTTCCGGCGTGCGCCGCCTCGCCAGTTCGTCGGGGATCGACACCGAGCCGGCCTGGTCGCCCGACGGCCAGTGGATCTACTTCACCTCCGATCGCGGCGGCAGTCCGCAGATCTACCGCATTTCAACGGGCGGCGGAGCCGCCCAGCGCGTCACCTTCGACGGCAGCTACAACGTCACGCCGCGGCCCTCCGCCGACGGCAAGCTGCTCGCCTTCGTGACCCGCAACAACGGACGCTTCCAGGTGGCGGTGCAGGACCTCGCCAGCCGCCAGACCACGATCCTCACCGATTCGGCGCGTGACGAATCCCCAAGCTTCGCGCCCAACGGCCGCATGATCCTGTACGCCACCGATGCTGGCGGCCGCGGGGTGCTGGCGGCCGTGTCGTCCGATGGCCGGGTGAAGCAACGCCTGTCGGTGCAGGCCGCCGACGTCCGCGAACCCGCCTGGGGTCCGCTGGCGCGGTAACAACACTGCTGTCCGTCAAAAAAATCTAATGGAGAAACATCCGTGAAGAAGCTTATCGTTCCCGCTCTACTGTCCGCGCTGCTGGCCGCTTGCTCGAGCACCGGCCCGGAAGCCACCGGCACCAAGGTCGAAGACCGCAGCGGCGCCGGCGTCGCCACCGTGACCGCGCCGTCGGCCTCGGGCTCGGGCATCGCCGCGCTCACCGATCCGAACAACATCCTGTCCAAGCGCAGCGTGTTCTTCGATTTCGACAGCTTCGTGATCAAGGCCGAAGCCAAGCCGCTGGTCGACGCCCACGCCCGTTTCCTGGTGCAGAACCCGCAGATGAAGATGCTCATCCAGGGCAACACCGACGAGCGCGGCAGCCGCGAGTACAACCTCGCGCTGGGTCAGAAGCGTGCCGACGCGGTCAAGCAGGCCCTGCTGCTGCTGGGCGCGAAGGAAGCGCAGATCGAGTCCGTCAGCCTGGGCGAGGAAAAGCCGCGCTGCACCGACAGCTCGGAAGCGTGCTTCGCCGAGAACCGCCGTGGCGACATGCTCTACTCGGGTGAGTTCTGATGAAACGCCTCCTGCCGCTGGCGGTGTTCCTCACCTTGTCTTCGGCCGGGCCCGCGCAAGCGGGTCTGTTCGATGACGCCGAGGCCCGCCGCCAGATCGACGACCTCCGGCAGGAACTGGCCGGCCGGCTCGAGACGACCAGTCGCGGTCAACTCGAGCTGGCCAACCAGAACGAGCAGCTGCGCGCCGAAGTGGCGCGCCTGCGCGGCCAGCTGGAAGTGCTGCTGCACGAGGTGGAGTCGCTCAAGCAGCGCCAGCGCGATTTCTACGTCGATCTCGACGCCCGCCTGCGCCAGCTCGAGACCGTTCCCGCCGCAACGGCAGCCGACGCCGCCGCTGCGCCGGCCGAGTTCGAGAGCGCGCTCGGCCTGCTCAAGGACGGCAAGCACCGCGAAGCCCTGGTCGCCCTCGAGAATTTCATCGGCAAGTACCCGGACAGCCCGAACGTGCCCGGCGCCCACTTCTGGGCCGGCAACGCTGCCCTGCAGGTCAAGGAAGTCGCCGCCGCGACCACCCATTTCAACACCGTGCTCGGCAAGTGGCCGAACGACGCGGTGGCGCCCGACGCCATGCTTGGCCTGGCCAACAGCCAGCAGGCCATGGGCGACGCCAAGAGCGCGCAGCGCACGCTGCAGTCGCTGGTCGAACGCTACCCCTCGTCCAATGCCGCGCAGGCCGCCAAGCAGCGCCTCGGCAAGCGTTGACGCGATGACCGGCAGTACCGTGGACCGGAACGTCAAGCTGCGCCTGACGGAAATCTTCGCTTCGCTGCAGGGCGAATCGACGCGCGTCGGCCTGCCGACCGTGTTCGTCCGCCTCACCGGCTGTCCGCTGCGCTGCACCTGGTGCGACACCGCCTACGCCTTCCACGGCGGCGGCGCCACCACGCTGGGCGCGATCCTGGACGAGGTCGCCAGCCACGGCCTGCGCCACGTCTGCGTGACCGGCGGCGAGCCGCTGGCGCAGAAGGGCTGCCTGGCGCTGCTCGGCGCGCTGTGCGACGCCGGCTACTCGGTGTCACTGGAAACCAGCGGCGCGCTCGACATCGCCGGCGTCGATCCGCGCGTGTCGCGCATCATGGACCTGAAGGCCCCCGGCTCCGGCGAGGTCGACAAGAACCGGCTGGAGAACCTCGCCCTGCTCGGCGCCCACGACGAGCTCAAGATCGTACTCGCCGACGCCGCCGACTACGCCTGGGCGAAGGCGCAGATCGCCGAGCACGACCTCACCGCGCGCTGCGGCGTGCTGTTGTCGCCGGTGGCCGGCACTCTCGACCCCGCCGACCTGGCCGACTGGATCGTCCGCGACCGCCTGCCGGTGCGCTTCCAGCTCCAGCTCCACAAGGTGCTGTGGCACGACGCCCGCGGCCGCTGAGCGGCGCCGTCCGTCTCACCGCCGTTTCACGAGAATTCCTGCCATGACCGACACCCCGCGCGCCGTCATCCTGCTCTCCGGGGGCCTCGACTCCGCCACCTGTCTCGCGATCGCCCGCGACATGGGCTTCGAGACCTACGCCCTGTCGGTGTCCTACGGCCAGCGCCACGCCGCCGAGCTCACCGCCTCCAAGCGCGTCGCCGACGCGCTCGGCGCCCGCGAGCACCGCCTGGCCCGTGTCGGCCTCGGCCAGTTCGGCGGCTCCGCGCTCACCGACCCCAGCATCGCCATCCCCGAGGACGGCGTCGACGACGACGGCATTCCGTCCACCTACGTGCCGGCGCGCAACACCGTGATGCTGTCGATCGCGCTCGCCTGGGCCGAGGTGCTCGACGCCCGCGACATCTTCGTCGGCGTGAACGCGGTCGATTACTCCGGCTACCCGGACTGCCGCCCGGCCTTCATCGCTGCGTTCGAGCACATGGCCAACCTTGCCACCAAGGTCGGCGTCGAAGGCGGACGGATCCGCATCCATGCCCCGCTGATCGAACTCAGCAAGGCCGACATCATCCGCCGCGGCACCGCGCTCGGTGTCGATTACGGCCTCACCGTGACCTGCTACCAGGCCGACGACGCCGGCCGCGCCTGCGGGCGCTGCGATGCCTGCCGGCTGCGCCGCGCCGGCTTCGAGGCCGCGGGCATCGCCGACCCGACCGCCTACCAGCTCAAGGCCGGCTGAGCGCGCACGATCCGGCGGCTCTGAGCGCTATACCGGCGGCGTTTTCACATAGAATGGCCGGTTCCGTCCATTCCCGCCTGCGCATCATGGAAGAAACTCTGGTCGCCGCCTCCACCATCACCGCGCTCGCCTTCGCGCTCGGCCTCGTGTTCGGCTTCGTCGGCAACAAGACGAATTTCTGCACCCTCGGCGCAATCTCCGACGTCGTCAACATCGGCGACTGGAACCGCATGCGGATGTGGATGCTGGCAATCGCCACCGCCATCCTCGGCACCGCCGCGCTGCAACTGGCCGGGCTGTTCGACGTCTCCTACACGCTGTACACCGGCAACCGCCTGATCTGGCTGTCGCACATCGTCGGCGGCCTGTGCTTCGGCGCCGGCATGACACTGGCCTCGGGATGCGGCAGCAAGACGCTGATCCGGCTCGGCGGCGGCAACCTCAAGTCGCTGGTGGTGTTCGTGTTCCTCGCCCTCGGCGCCTACATGACGATGCGCGGCCTGTTCGGCGTGTGGCGGGTGAATCTGCTCGACGCCGTCAATGTGGAGTTCGCCCACGGCCAGGACCTGCCCGCCTTTCTCACCGCCGCCGGTCTCTCCGCGTCCACCGCGGTACTCACCGCCGCCGGCGCAATCGGCGGCGGCCTGCTGATCGCCGCCCTCGCCAGCCGCGAGGCCTGGCGCAGCGACGTGCTGCTCGGCGGCCTCGTCATCGGCGCCCTGTGCGTCGCCGGCTGGTACGTCACCGGCCGTATCGGCTACGTGGCCGAGCACCCCGAAACCCTCGAGCAGGCCTTCATCGCCACCAACAGCAACCGCGCCGAATCGCTCACCTTCGTCGCCCCGCTCGCCTACACCCTCGAACTGCTGATGCTGTGGAGCGACAGCAGCCGCGTACTGAGCTTCGGCATCGCCAGCGCACTCGGCGTGATCGCCGGCTCGGCGCTCTACGCGCTGCTCACCCGCAGCTTCCGCATCGAGAGCTTCCGCGACGCCGGCGACCTGCTGCGCCATCTCGGCGGCGCGCTGCTGATGGGTTTCGGCGGCGTCACCGCGTTCGGCTGCACCATCGGCCAGGGCATCAGCGGCTTCTCCACGCTCGCCATCGGCTCCATCCTGACCACCGCAGCAATCATTGCGGGCGCCGCGCTGACGATGAAGGTCCAGTACTGGCTGATGATGCGCGAAGCCTGAGCCCACGCCGCCCTAACCCAACGACCGCCACCCTCTTGACAGACGAGGATTCACTCCCTAGAATCGCTCGTCTTTCGGGTCGTTAGCTCAGTTGGTAGAGCAGCGGACTTTTAATCCGTTGGTCGCAGGTTCGAGTCCCGCACGGCCTACCAGAAGTCCAAAGAAAATAGCCGGATTTCGATCCGGCTATTTTCTTTTCCACCTGCCACTGGCTGCATCGTCCTACCGCCGGCCCGATCCGGGGCCTGCATCGAACCTCGCTCCGGCAGGCAAATCTAGTTGCGGTCACGCGATACCGACCGCCCGTTGTGCGACGCCCGCCTCGAACCGAGGCGTCGCCCTGCCCTGACGCACACCTCATGCACAGGGCTGCCACCGAACACCGACGCTCGGCCCGCCGATCTCCACGCCGATTCCGCCAGCAAGCCGCCGCGCCATCCGCGCATCCCGGCCACTGGCCTCAGACCTGCCCTGGCGGCGGCAGGCCAGGCCGATCCGTTCCTCCCGGAACCCGATCCGCCGCCCTTACTAGGAGCCCCAACATGGCCAAGGAAGAACTGATCGAAATGCATGGTTCCGTGACCGAGGTACTGCCCGACGGCCGCTATCGCGTCACCCTCGAAAATGGTCACAACCTGATCGCCTACTCCGGCGGCAAGATGCGCAAGCACCACATTCGCATCATCGCCGGCGACGCGGTGTCGCTGGAAATGTCGCCCTACGACCTGACCAAGGGACGCATCACCTACCGCCACCTGCCCGGCCGCTCGCCCGACGCGCGCAGCGCCCCGGCCCCGCGCCGACGCTGAGCGCCCGCTCCGTTCAAAACCGACGCCCTTGCCCTCGTCCGGCCAGGGCGTTTTCACATCCGGCGCTCCCGCCTCAAGCGCTCGACGCGCCGCCGCCGCCGCGCAAGCCCCCGGCATGATGGGCGGCACGGTGCAGATGCGACAGGAAATGGCGCACCCGCACCGATAGCGCCTGCTCCTCACGCACGATCGCGCCGAGAGTCAGCTCCAGCGCCCCTTCCACGATCGGCACCACGCTCAGATGCGCCGCCACCGGATGCGCGGCCAGTTGTGCCGGGAGCAGGCCGACGTAATCGTCACTGGCGACAATCACCGCAAGCAGGGCGAGCGTGGAGTTCACCACCGCTCCGGTTGGCGGCGGCGCCAGCCCGTTGCGGACGAAGAGTTCGTGGGCGTAGCCGGTGCTACCCGACACCCCCGTATAGACCCAGCGCGCCGCCGCCAGCTCGGCGAGGCGGGTAGCCCCCTGCAGCGGGCTGCCCTTGCGCACCACCACCGCCATCGACACCGGAATCAGCGGCTCGACGACGAACTCGCCCTGCGGCAGATCGGCCGGAATCGGGCCGATCGCGATCTCCGCCTCGCCCCGGCGCAGGCGCGCGAGCTGGGCGATGTAGAGCTCCTCGCTGATGCGCAGCTGGATGTCGGGAAACGCCCGGCTGAAGGTACGCAGCGCCTCCGGAATCAGCAGCATCACCGCCAGCGGCACCGCGGTGATGCCGAGCTCGCCGACCATGCGCCCCTCGAGCTGGCCGATTTCCTCCACCGCCCGCTCCAGTTCGCGCGCCGCGGCGCAGGCGTGGGTGTACAGCACCTTGCCCTGGGCGGTCGGCACCACGCCCCGGGTGGAGCGCAGCAGCAGCGTGGTCGCCAGCTCCAACTCGAGTTCGCGCAGCGTCTTCGACAGCGCCGGCTGCGACACGCCCAGCCGCTTCGCCGCGCGGCGCAGGCTGCCGTCGTTGATCGCGGCCACGAAGGCGCGCAGGGCCTGGAGTTTCATGCGGCCGATGATAACCAGCGGTTATCGCGCGTTCAATCGGGACATCTTCTGCACGCGGTGCCGCCCTTCTAGACTTTGCCGCTCCCGCCGTCGCGCCCCGGCGCGGCGCGCACTCCCCGCAACCAGCACCGGAATCGCTCCATGGCCCGCATCATCGGCGGCATCGCCTGCTCCCACACCCCGACCATCGGCTTCGCCTTCGACCGCAACAAGGGCGACGATCCGGTGTGGCAACCCATCTTCGACGCCTTCGTGCCGATGCGCGAATGGCTGCAGAACAAGGAAGTCGACGTGCTGCTGTTCGTGTACAACGACCACGTCACCTCCTTCTTCTTCGACCACTACTCGGCCTTCGCCCTCGGCATCGGCGAACGCTACGCAGTCGCCGACGAAGGCGGCGGCGCGCGCGACCTGCCGCCGATCGGCGGCCACCCCGGCCTCGCCCAGCACATCGGCCACTCGCTGATGGCCGACGAGTTCGACATGTCCTTCTTCCAGGACAAGGCGCTCGACCACGGCTGCTTCTCGCCGCTGTCCATGCTGTGCGCACACGCGCCGCAGTGGCCGCTGTCGATCGTGCCGCTGCAGGTCGGCGTGCTGCAGTTCCCGATCCCGTCGGCGCGGCGCTGCTTCAAGCTCGGCCAGGCGCTGCGGCGGGCGATCGAGAGCTACCCCGAGGACCTCAAGGTGGCGATCGTCGCCACCGGCGGCCTGTCGCATCAGGTGCACGGCGAGCGCGCCGGCTTCAACAACACGCCGTGGGACGAGCGCTTCCTCGAGCTGATCGAGCACGACCCGGTGCGCCTCACCGAGCTGACCCAGGCCGAGTACGCCGCCCTGGGTGGCCTCGAAGGCGCCGAGGTGATCATGTGGCTGATCATGCGCGGCGCGCTGTCGGCCTCGGTGCGCAAAGTGCATCAGACCTACTACCTGCCGTCGATGACCGGCATCGCCACCGCGATCTACGAGAACCGCGCCGCCCCCGCCACCGCCGGCGAGATCGAACGCCACCGCCGCCATGTCGCCACCCAGCTCGCCGGCGCCGAGGCGCTCGCCGGCACCTACCCGTTCAGCCTCGCCACCAGTCAGCGCGCCTATCGCCTGAACAAGTTCCTCCACGACCTCATCATCCCCGAGCACCGCGCCCGCTTTCTCGCCGACCCCGAGGCCAGCTTCGCCGCCGCGGCGCTGAGCGAGACCGAGCGCGACCTGGTGCGGCGGCGCGACTGGCGCGCGCTGATCCACTACGGGGTGATCTTCTTCATGCTGGAGAAGCTCGGCGCGGTGGTCGGCGTCTCCAACCTGCACATCTACGCGGCGATGCGCGGCGAGTCGCTGGAAGCCTTCCAGCAGACCCGCAACGCCCCCGGCGCGCTCTACTCGGTCGCCGGCGCCAGCACACCGGCGCTGGACTGGGACCAGAGCGCCCCGCAACCGGCCTGAGAGCCCCCGCAGCCGCACCGCGCCGGCGGCCCGCCCGCCGGCGCCTGTTTACAACACGCCGCCAACACGGAGACAAGCATCATGCAACCCGCCCGCCTCACCCTCACCCTGCTCGCCGCCGCCCTGCTGCCGCTGCCGACCCAGGCGCAGGAGGTCGTGCTCAAGGTGCATCACTTCCTGCCGCCGGCCTCGCTCGCCCAGACCAAGTTCATCGCCCCGTGGTGCGACAAGATCGCCGCCGAATCGCAGGGCCGGATGAAGTGCCAGATCTACCCGTCGATGCAGCTCGGCGGCACCCCGCCGCAACTGGTGAACCAGGTGCGCGACGGCGTCGCCGACATCGTCTGGACGCTGCCCGGCTACACCCCTGGACGCTTCCCGCTCTCCGAAGTATTCGAGCTGCCCTTCTTCACCACCACCTACGAGGCCTCGTCGCGCGCGCTGTGGGACTTCATGCAGACCCACGCTGCCGGCGAACTCGCCGGCATGAAACCGATCGCGACCTGGGTCAACGGCCCCAACGTGCTCCACCTGCGCGACAAGCCGGTGCGCACCCTCGACGACCTCAAAGGCCTGAAGATCCGCGCCCCGTCGCGCCTGGGCAACAAGCTGCTCGCCGCGCTCGGCGCCACCCCGGTGGGCATGCCGGTGCCGCAGATGGCGGAAAGCCTGTCGAAGGGCGTGATCGACGGTGCCCTGGTGCCGTGGGAAGTGGTGCCCGCGACCAAGACCCACGAGCTCACGCGCTACCACGCCGAAGCCGCAGGCGCGCATCCGATGACGGTGGCGACGATGATCTTCGTCATGAGCCAGAAGCGCTACGACAGCCTGCCCGCCGACCTCAGGAAGGTGATCGACGACAACAGCGGACGCGAGACCTCGGCCTGGGTGTCGACGCAGTTCCGCGACGCCGACGCCATTGGCCACCAACTGGCGGTGGCGAACGGGAACACGATCTATCCCATCGCCCCCGAAGAGCTGACGAAATGGGAAGCGGCGACGCGGCCGGTGAGCGCGGAGTGGATCGGCGAGGTCAAGACCCGGGGCGCCGACGGCCAGCAAGTCCACGACGCCGCCGCCGCGCTGGTGCGGAAGTACTCGCAGTAAACGCCTGCGCCCCGCGCGCGGCGGCGCAGGAAGCCGCGCCGCAGACGACAGAAAGGCCGGGAATCCCGGCCTTTCTGTCGTCTGTGCAGCGCCCGTTGCGTGGCCGGCGCGTTACTGGACACGGATCTCCACGCGCCGCGCCGCCGCCGCATCGCTGCCCCCCAGGGTGACCGCCGGGCGCCGCAGCAACACGCGCTCGGCAGGCACGCCAGCGGCGACGAGGGCGTCGCGCACCGCGAGCGCGCGCTGCTTGGCGACCTCGGCATTGGCCTGCGCGCTGCCGACCTCGTCATGGAAGCCGGAGAGCAGCACCCGCGCCTCGGCGCGCGCGCCGAGCGCCTCGACCACCCGGGCGAGTTCGCCGGCGGCAGCGTCGGGCAGGGTGGCCTGACCGAATTCGAAATAGAGCTTGACCAGCGCCTCGCCGACCTCCTCGATCTCGGCGAACACGATCTCGTCCGCCGCACCCTGCACGGCAACCGCTGCGCCCGGCACAGGGGGGGCGCCCGCGGGCCGCATCGCATAGACAGCGAGACCGATGACCAGCGCGATCACCAGGGCGAGGATGCCGAACAGCACCCCGATGACGACGTTGAGTTCACCGTCTTCCTGATCGAACATTGTTGTTCTCCGACATGAGTTTGCCGCCGCCGCGGCGGAATCGGTGCAGTGTAGTCGAAAGACGGGGAAGGCGCGCTCCACCCGGAGGCGCCCACCCCGGGCAGAAAAAACATTCCTGCCAAGATGCCAAGCGGAACGTAGTGGTCTATGCTTTTTCGCTTACGCCTCAACCCACCACAGGAGAACACGATGGGACTGTTCAATTTCATCAAGGAAGCGGGCGAAAAGCTGTTCGGCACCGGCGAAGCCCAGGCTGCGGCCCCGGACACGGTGTCGGCAGCGGACAAGGCCGCTGCGGCCAATGCCAAGGCCGCCGAGGCGATCAAGCGCTACATCGACAGCCTGCAGCTCGCCGCCACCGACCTGGCGGTCAGCTTCGACGGCGCCACCACCACGGTCACCGTCCGCGGCACCGCGCCCGACCAGGCCACCAAGGAGCGCATCCTGCTCGCCGCAGGCAACGTCCAGGGCGTCTCCAACGTCGACGACCAGCTCGCCGTGGCCAATCCCGAACCCGAGGCGCGCTTCCACACCGTGGTGCGCGGCGACACCCTGTCGGCGATCGCCAAGCAGTACTACGGCAACGCCAACAAATACCCGGCGATCTTCGAGGCCAACAAGCCGATGCTGAGCCACCCGGACAAGATCTACCCGGGCCAGGTGCTGCGCATTCCGCCGCAGGCCTGACATCCCCGCCGCCGCGCAGCGCCCGCCGGCCTGCGCGGCCCCCAGCCTCTCACCCGCGGGCACCGCCCCGCCGCGCACGCCATGCCCCGCCTCGCTCTCGATCTCCCCGACACACTGCCGTTCAGCGTCGAACTCCCGCTCTACCTGAACCACATCAACCGCGCCGGCCACCTCGACAACGCCCTGCTGCTCACCCTGGTGTCCGAAGCGCGCAGCCGCTTCATCCGCGCCCTCGGCTTCGACGAGGGCAACGTCGACGGCGCCGGCGTGATCGTCGCCGACGCCGCCGTGCAGTACTGCTCCGAAGCCTTCCACGGCGAGACCATGGTGGTCGCGATGGGCGCCGGCGACTTCAACAAGTACGGCTGCGACCTGCAGTGGCGCATGCGCGACCGCGCCAGCGGTCGCGAGGTGGCGCGCGGCAAGACCGGCATCGTGTTCTTCGACTACGACGCGCGCCGCATCACCGCGGCGCCGCAAGCGTTCGTGCGCAGCATCACCGCCCTCGCCGATGCGCACTGACGCCGCGGCAGCGGGCGCCGCCCTGCCCGCCGGCCTCGCCGTGATCGTGACCGCAGCGCTCGTCGCCTCCGGCGTTGCGCCCTACGACCGCGCCACCTGGCTGCTCGAGGTGCTGCCGGTGCTGATCGCGCTGCCGCTGCTCGCCGCCACCCGGCGCCGCTTCCCGCTCACCGACCTGCTCTACGTGCTGATCGCCGCCCACGCCCTGGTGCTGATCCTCGGCGGCGCCCACACCTACGCGCGCGTGCCGCTCGGCTTCTGGCTGCAGGAGGTGCTCGCCCTCGACCGCAACCCCTACGACAAGATCGGCCACTTCATGCAGGGCTTCGTGCCGGCGATGGTGGCGCGCGAGATCCTGGTGCGCGGCCGCCACGTCGCCGGACGCGCGATGACCGCCTTCCTGTGCGTGTGCATCGCGCTCGCGATCAGCGCCTTCTACGAGCTCATCGAATGGTGGGTGGCGCTCGCCCTCGGCCAGGGCGCCGACGAGTTCCTCGGCACCCAGGGCGACCCGTGGGACACCCAGTCCGACATGTTCTTCGCCCTCATCGGCGCGAGCTGCGCGCTCGCCGCGCTCGGCCGCATTCACGACCGCCGCCTCGCCGCGCTGCTGCGCGCGCCCTGAGCGCACACCGCGCGCGCCACGATCGCGCCGCGAACCGTACAATCCGCCGATTCTCGGCAAGGTGGCGGCAGATGACGGAGCAGGCAGCGCGGCACGCGGCAACGGCGGCAACACAGACGACAGCGAAGACGGCCGCGGTGGTCGGCGGCGGCCCCGCCGGCCTGATGGCGGCCGAGGCGCTCGCCCAGGCCGGCGTGCGCGTCACCGTGTACGACGCCATGCCCTCGGTCGGACGCAAGTTCCTGCTCGCCGGCCGCGGCGGACTCAACCTCACCCACGCCGAGCCCCGCGCCGCCTTCGTCGCGCGCTACGGCGCGCGCGCCGCGCACGTCGCGCCGTGGCTCGACGCCTTCGGCCCCGAGGCCCTGCGCGCGTGGGCCGATGCGCTCGGCGCGGCCACCTTCGTCGGCAGCTCGGGGCGCGTCTTTCCCGCCGAGATGAAGGCCGCGCCGCTGCTGCGCGCCTGGCTGGCACGCCTGCGCGCGAACGGCGTCGACATCGCCGTGCGCCAACGTTGGCTGGGCTGGGACGCGGACGGCGCGCTGCGCTTTGCGGGCCCCGACGGCGAGCACCGCGTGACCGCCGACGCCACCGTGCTCGCGCTCGGCGGCGGCAGCTGGGCGAAGTTCGGCGCCGACGGCGCCTGGGTGGCGCCGCTGCGCGCCACCGGTGTCGAGGTGTGCGACCTCGCCCCCGCCAACTGCGGCTTCGACGTTGCCGCGGCGCCCGGCGGCGGCTGGAGCGCGCACTTCCGCGAACGCTTCGCCGGCGCCCCGGTGAAGGCGGTGAGCGCGCGCGTCGAGGCCCTCGACGGCAGCACGGTCGAACGCACCGGCGAGTTCGTCATCACCGCCGGCGGCATCGAGGGCGGCCTCATCTACGCGCTCTCCGCGCCCCTGCGCGACGCCCTCGCCGCGCGCGGCACGGCGGTGCTCCACCTCGATCTCGCCCCCGGACGCAGCCTCGAACGCCTCGCCGCCGAACTCGCCCGCCCGCGCGGCAGCCGCTCGTTCGCCAGCCACCTGCAGGGCCAGGCCGGCATCAAGGGGGTGAAGGCCGGGCTGCTGCGCGAGTGCGTCGCCACCGAAGTCCTCAACGACCCCGCGCGCCTCGCCGCCGCGCTCAAGGCCCTGCCGCTGGCGATCGCCGCGCCGCGCCCGCTCGACGAGGCAATCAGCTGCGCCGGCGGCGTCGCCTTTTCCGCGGTCGACGACAACCTGATGCTGCGCACGCGCGCAGGCACCTTCTGCGCCGGCGAGATGCTCGACTGGGAAGCCCCCACCGGCGGCTACCTGCTCACCGCCTGCTTCGCCAGCGGCCTGCGTGCCGGCCGCGCGGCCGCCGCCTGGCTCGACCCCCGCAACACCGCCCCGGGCTGAACAGCACTGCGGCAGGCGCGTAGAATGCCGTTTTGTCTGCCGTCGCCGCCATGCCCGCCGCTCCCCGCCGCCCCGAACTGCTCGCCCCCGCGGGCTCCCTCGACATGATGCGCACCGCGTTCGCCTATGGCGCGGACGCGGTCTATGCCGGCCAGCCGCGCTACTCGCTGCGCGTGCGCAACAACAGCTTCGGCAAGCTCGAAGTGCTCGCCGCCGGCATGGCAGAGGCGCGCGCCGCGGGCAAGGCCTTCTACCTCGTCGCCAACATCTACCCGCACAACGCCAAGATCCGCAGCTTCGAGGACGACATGGCGCCGGTGATCGCGCTGCGCCCGGACGCGCTGATCATGGCCGATCCGGGCCTGATGATGATGGTGCGCGAGCGCTGGCCCGAGGTGGACATCCATCTCTCGGTGCAGGCCAACACCACCAACTACGCCTCGGTACGCTTCTGGCAGTCGGTGGGGGTCAAGCGCATCATCCTGTCGCGCGAGCTGTCGCTCGACGAAGTCGCCGAGATCCGCGACGCCTGCCCCGACATGGAGCTGGAGGTCTTCGTGCACGGCGCGCTGTGCATCGCCTATTCCGGGCGCTGCCTGCTGTCGGGTTACTTCAACCACCGCGACCCCAACCAGGGCACCTGCACCAATTCCTGCCGCTGGGACTACAAGCTGCACGAAGCCGCCGAGGACGGCGCCGGCGACGTCGGCGCGGTCGGCGGCGCCCGCCTCGGCAACCCGGTCGATGCCGGCACCGTCGGCACCGCGCTCGGCCACAC
>JAEWVQ010000287.1 GCA_023459095.1 Pseudomonadota bacterium
CCATCCGGCTCGTCTGGATTCGCCCGCGGCGGGTGCATCGGGCTGGTGTTCTGCTGCACCTCCGGCATTGCCGCGGGCTGCACGGCGGCCGGTTGCGGCACGATGGGCGCCTGGTCCTTGTCCGCGAAGCCTGCCGACCGCATCAGACCGTCGGCGAGCCGCGCCACGGCCGGATTGGTAGCGATCGCGCCGGCGGCCTGCGTCGCCGAGTACATGCCCGCGATGCCGCTGGTCACCGCCTCGGCGTCGTGCTTGCGAGCCAGGGCGCGCTCTTTCTGTGCGCGCGCCTCGCGCAGCGCTGCCTCGGCCACGGCAAGCGGATCTTCCGGCGGCGTCTGCTGGGTCTGCATCTGCTGGATGACCTCGTGCTTGTCCGACAGGTTGGAGTGGCGGATCAGCACCGGGTCGGGGACATTCACGCCGTTCTTGCGCAGCTCGAGCGCCTGCGTGAATTGGCTGTTCTCGAACGTCACCTGCATCGGCTGCTCGGTCACCACCAGGTCGTATTCGCCGGCGGTCATGTCGTTCAGGTACTGCCCGCTACCCTGCGGCTTGTTGATCTCGATCTCTTCGGTCTGCTCCTGACCGAGCGGGCCGACCTTCGTGATCCGGAAAACGCGGTGCGAGTCGTAATACTTGCTGATTGCGTAGTTGATCCACTCTGCGCACATCGCCCGGGTACGCGCCAGGTTGTCGAGCGGCACGGCCAGTCCCTGCTGGGCTGCGTGCTGCTTGCTCTGGATCGCGATGCCGCTGGTCTCCGGCCCCTGCGTGCCGCGCATCGCATCCGGAACCGTGACCTCCTTCAGCGTCTGGCCGGCCCGGTCGATGATGCGATCAACGCCATTCGGCACCTGGTTGGGCTGGATCTTCTGCGGCGGCTTCGCGTTCTTGGAGACCTCCAGCACCAGCCCCGTCGACGCGCCCTGCCCCTCAAGCTCTTCCGTGGTCATGTTGGTCAGCGAGTCCTCTTCCACAATCCAGCCCCCGTTCGCGGTGCTGTTGATGATGTGGATGTACTGGCTCACCGACTTGTTGAGCGCCTGCTGCGGGTCGATCGCGTTATCGACCATGCCGCGCGTCTTGCCGCGGCGGAAATATGGGAAGTACGGCACAACCGTGAAGCGGTCGTAGGGCGACCAGTCGTCGTGCAGCAGCAGGTCGCAGGTGCTCACGGTCCAGCGCACCCGGCGCACCATGCGCTTTGCGATCAGTACGCCGCGCGCGCGCATTTCCTCGATGACCTGGGGTGCCTCGTCGCCTTCCAGCGTGCGCACGTCGCCGCTCGGGTGGATCGCCACGTCGGCATAGCGCCGAATCCAGCGCTGACGGTCGATGATCCTGAAGCGCTTGATGCCGCCGCCGGCTTCGGTAGCCGCATCGTAGTGGCGCCAGGTCGTGCCGCCGAACCTGCTCCGCTCGGCGCCGTCGTCGTCGTAGCCCTCGCCCCAGTCGTCGCCCGCGTCGCGCGATTCCTCGACCTTCCTGCGCGCGGCGCGGCCGTAGAACCCCTCGATCTCGTCGAGCGTCATCCAGCGCGTGACGATCACATCGGCCCAGTCCTTGGGGTCGTAGCTCTTCGCATCAGGGTCCGGGATCACATCCATCGGATCGAGCGTCCCGACGTGCAGCTCGCCCAGCAGCGTGTCATCGAAAGACAGGCGGAACTCGAAGAACCCGCGCTGCTGGATCATCCCGTCTGCGAACACCTGCGTTTCGTGCCAGCGGTACTTGTTGTTGTCCGCGATCTGCATCGCGATCTTGCTGCGGACCTCGGCCAGTTCCTTGGTCGCGTCGCCGCCGCGGGGGCGGAAAGCGATGTCCATCCGGTTTGCGATCTGGTAGCCGAGCGCCGAATTGATCGCCGGCAGGATCTCGTTGAACTCGTAGGCTGGCCGCCCTTGCTCTGCCAGCACCTGCAGCGCTTCCTCGCTCCACTGTCCGCCGCCGATCACATTGCCGTCGCCGTCGCGGTCACCGCCAAGATAGAAACCATCCAGGCGCGCGGCCAGCCGGGTGTAGGCCCGGTGCCCGCGATCGACGCCGTAGCGGTAGCGGTCCCAGTTCTCTCGCGCGGCGTTCGTGCTGTCGAGGTCGCCGTCTTTCGCGGACGCACCTTCTCCGCTCTCGGCGGCCATGCTGTCGTCGAGAGTGTCGGTGTCGGTCATCGCTTACCTGTACGTTTATGCAGCCTGTGCGCCGGCGCCCCGCCGCCGTGCGGTGTTGATCCTGTCGCGCCACGAATCCCTTTTGACCACGCTGCCCGACCTATAGCCCTGGGCGAACTGGCGGAAGGCGTCCGCGGCCTCGGAGTGGATGTTGTGCAGCGGAAGAGCGCTCCATGTCCCGAGCTTGGCGTTCCATTTCTTGCGGTACTGCGCGAGGTGCGCGAGCCCATCCTTGCAGCCGGCCTCGTCGAACGTGCATTGTCCGAACACGTCGCGCACCGCCTGGATGCCGTGCTGAATCTCGCCGACCCGCGGCACGATCTCCCACCGGCCGCCGATACTGAGTTTTCGCAGCATGTCGATGGGTGCCATCACCGCATCGCCCTGCTGCCGCTCGTGCCCGGCGTCGTGAGGCAGGTAGTGCGTGCCCCACACGTAGCCGAGCTGCTGCAGTTGGTTGGTGAAGTAGCTGTACGGCTCGCCCCACCCCTCGATGAAGCCAATGAACCGGTTCTCGCCGCCCAGTCGCTGATGCAGCCAGACTGCGGTGCCGTCGCCGCTGCCGATGTCCCAGAAGGTATTGACCGGCTCGCTGGCGACGTGCGGAAAGAAGCCGATCCGCCCAGCCTTGCGCGCTGCGGTCAGCTGCACCGCGTAGTAGGTGCCTTCCGTAGAGACCTTGAACGCCTCGTCGGGCGTGCTCGGGTACTCCTGCCACATCAACTCCGGGTCGCCGGAGAACTCGCTCTCGCGCGTCGCCACGTACCAGTTGCGCTGCTGCTGATCGAGCGTGCAGCCCATCGTCGCTTCGACCTCGGCGAAGTGCTCGAGGTCTTTCTGCGTGATCACCGCGGCGCCGGGGTGCTCCAGGCGGTACGCCTCTTCCTGCCACCACGGGAAGAAGTGGAAGCGGAAATCGCGCGGCGAGAGCTCGACGCCTTTCTCATCGACCTCCCGGGCGCGCATCGTCATGCGATAGAACTCGCCCTCCTGGCCCTCAGAGGTCGATTCGATGATCGCGATGCCGTCGAGCGGCACGGCCGGCAGCGACCCGGTGACCACCTCGCGGGCCTTCTGCGGATACTTCGCGCCGATCTTGCCCATCTCGGAGACGTGCAGCCGGTGAATCGTCCCTGAGCGCATCGAGGTCGCCACCCGCACGCTGCTGTTGTTGTGGGCGAACAGCAACTCAGAAGCACTGTCCCGCGCCAGCGGCATCCGCTCCCGCAAGAACGCCGGCAGCCGCTCATAGGCCAGCTTCACCTTGTCCCGGAAGATCATCTCGGCCGCCTCGCGGTCCTGCGCGATGATCCCGCAGCGCTGGTCAGCGTTGAACAGCGCGTGGTCAAGCCACAAGATCGCCACCAGCGTCGTGAAACCCAGCTGCCGCGCCTTCAGGATGATGTTCCTGTGCCACAGCCGGCTGAGCAGGCGGCGCTGTGCCCGGTTCGGCACGAACGGAACGACGGAGCCCTCCCCGTCGTCCGTCTTGATCATGATCTTGTAGAGCTGCCCGGAGCAGATCCGCCACATCGGATCCGCGAGGCAGCGCAGCAGATCGTCCTGCGACTCCGGGATGTAGTCGTAGGGGATGGTTGCCGCCGCCATTCGACAGCCCTACTTGGTCACCGGCAGCGCAGACCGCATCGACGCAAGGAACTCCGTGATGGGGTCGGTCTTCTGCTTGTTGTCCTTCTCGAACATTCCAAGGAACCGCATGGCGTGATCACGCGCCTGATGGCGCTGCGCCCACTTCACTTTACGCACGAACACCGGCGCATCCGGACTGCCGACCTGCATGAACTCGGCGCCGGCCAGTACCATGCGCGTATCCTCGTCCAGCTCGTTCAGCGGCTTCAGCGATCCGTCCTCGTTGTAGAGCTTCGCCGGGTCGAACGTCAGCTCTTGCACGATGGTGCGCATCACCATGTCGGAGGTCAGCTCGTACTTCTGCACGAGGGACTTGCGCCGTTCCTGTATGGCTTCGGCAACCTTCACATCTTTCAACAGGCGCGATCCCTGCTGGCCGGCGGTCTTCGCGCTGAAACCCGCCTCGATCGCTGCAGCTGTGGCGTTCTCGCCATTCGCGATGTACGCCTCGACGAACTTGGCCTTGCGCTGTTCGGCCGCTTCTTTCGCGGTTCCCTGCTTGGCGACGGGCTTAGCCTTCTTGCTCACGGCCGCCCCCATTCAAGCGTGCAGCGCCAGTGCTTGCGTTCAGATCGACAAGATCTCCCTTTGCGAACCGGCGCTGCTTGTCGGTCAGTTCGCGCTTGCGGGTCATGCCTGTTCTCGTCGTTGGTTCCTGCTGCGGGATTGCATCGCCTCGCGGCGGTTGAGCCGGCGCCCCCATGGCACCACGCTCGCCGGCCTTTCACCGGCCCGGTGGATCACTCTCCTTCGAGGGTGAAACATCGTGGGGCCGCGCCGCGTCGCCGGGCGGCCACAAGCAAAAAGCCGGCGCCCCTTTCGGAGAACCGGCTTTTTCTGGGCGCACCTCGCCCACGGCGGAAATGTACGCCGGAAAATTTTCTGCGTCAAGCGAGCTATCGCGAAAGGCCGGGGGCGCTACTGCTTGATAGCCGAAAAAGTCCGCACGGCGCGGTTGCGTTGATCCTTGCGCGCGGGATCAATCTCCGCTCGACGCCCGTGTCCGCGGATGCATGGGCTTGCCGCGCTTGCTCTGTGCGATCTTCGCGCGCGATTCGGGCGATGCGGCTTTTTCGCGCCCGCGCGCCGCGGCCTCAGGCGGCACGCCGGTGTTTTCCTGCAGCAGCTTGCGAGTGCCGGCGGTGACGCGGCCGACGCCGAGCGCCTGGCGCCACATCCAGACTTTGGTGGCGCCGACGCCCCACCAGTGGCAGATCGCTTCGACGCTTTCCGTGCGCACGGCGCGCGCGAGTTCGTCCGTGAGGATGAGCGAGGGCCGGCCGTTCTTCTTTCGCCGCGGCCAAGGGATGGGGGCGGATGTCCAGCCGCCTACCTCGAGGCGGCCGTCGATTTCGTCGTCGAGCCAGTCGCCCGGGCGTCCTGCCGGGGCTCGGTACGGTGCACCGAGCAGTTCAGGCGCCGGAGTTTGCATCGAGCGCGGCGCGCGCCTTGCGCTGGTCGAGCATCGAGGCGGCGCCGGCGCGCATCATGACCAGGCTGCCGGTGGTCTGGTGGCGCGCCAGCGCGCCGATTTCGTCGCCGCGCTGGACGGTTCCGAGCATGTCCCAGCCGGGTGGCGCCACATGCTGGTAGAGGCGCCAAGGGCCGCCCGGGGTGATCGTGAGTCGATGGCGGTTACTCATCGTTGCCTCCGTAGGCTGATCGAACGCGGCGCTCCCATGCGAGCGGGCCGCCCAGTAGGCGTGAAATCTGGTTGGCGGTTGCCCAGCCGGTCGAGTGCTCAGAGTGCCCGGTGTCCGGCAGGCCGCTGCTGAGCAGCAGATAGGCCTCTCCGAGCCAGAGCGCAGCATCACACCTGGCTGCCGGCGTCTCGGCTGCTCGAAACGCGGCGGCGGCTTGCTGCATTGCCTCGACTCCCTCCGCTGCCCTGGCGCTCCTGAAATAGACCGGGCTGTCGGCCAAACTCTCTGCCAGCGCCGCCGCCTCTTCGATGATGGTCTGGATGTCCATGTGCAAAGCCCTGCTTTCGCAGGGCTCTCCCGATTAGAGGTTAGGGTCGTACCACTTGCCGGTTTGGCGGTCCTTGATCGCCACGGTGATGCCGTCTTCCGTGGTGATCTTCAGGACAGTGCCTTGCCACAGCTGCTCGCGGGTGGCCTTGGCCTTTGCGGCACGAAGGGTGCCTTCGAACTTGGTGCCAGTGCGGACGCTGTTGAGGTTTTGCAGTTCGTGGATGATGTAGGTGGTGGTCATTTTTCTCTCCTGCCCCTCATTCCGGGAGGCGCCGGCGGTAGCGTCATCGCCACCGTGATTCCATTGTAGTAGCGCGCTGCGCTTGTGTCAATTGTTTTTTGCGTGATATCTTGATTTTTCCACTTACACAACCGAGGGCAAAATCATGACCGAAAGCACGCACGGCGGGACGAGGGAGGGCGCCGGCCGCCCGGAAGGCGAGCGCAAGCAGCAGATCACGATACAGCTACCGCCGGCCCTCGTGGCGTGGCTCGACACTTTGCCCGGCAGCCGATCGGAAGTCATCGAAGAGGCGCTGACGACGATGCGTGGCCGAGCCGGAGAAGAGGCGCCGGAAGGATCCGTTGCGGAGGCGGTGATCCGGTTTTTCGGGAGCCTGAACGGCATGGACTTTGCCGACGGCGAGAACGGTTCGACGGTGATCAGCCTGCGCAGCGGGCTGCGGATGCGGGCAGACCCCGCATTCCCAGATGCCGAATTTTTGCAAATCAATTCGGGCGGCGGCTGGACGCAGGCGTACACGCACAAGCTCGCCGAAGTGGTGCTGCTGCAGCACGCGGAAATTCTGGCAGCGACCGAAGGCGGCAAGGTGGCGCGGATCTATGCGCACATCAGCGACCACTTCACGCGCAAGACGGGCTTTATGGCGTAAGCGCTCTCTACACCATCACCCCGCGCCGCGCCAGCGCCCCCATCAGCGCCTCGTGCCCCTCGGCCAAGCACTCCTCGTAGTTGTAACGCGGAAAGCGGAAGACCGAGGCCACGCCGTACCGACGCATGATCGCCGCGCGCTGGGCCGGCGGAAGGTCATTGATCGCGGCGTCGACAGTGCGCATGGTTTCCCCATCCACCTCTTCGCACAGATCCTCGAACGAGTGGATGCCGCCCCTGCCGCCAAAGCCGGCGCTGTGCGTCGGGTAGCCGAGACGCATGCCGTAGTCCTCGTGTCGCTGCCACCTCGCCCAGTCCTCGAGCAACCCCACCAGCGCATCAACGGCGCGCTTCATTGCCTGGATGTCGTCCCGCTTCATTGCTTCCCCTTCTTCGGATACCTGCGCTCTGCCCATTGGCGGACGATCTCCCGCTCCACCATGTCCAGCTTGTCGTTGTTGAGGTCGATGACCACGATCCCCTGCTCGCGGTAGCCGCGGCGCTTTGTCTCTTCCGCGTCCATCGTTGTTGGGATCAGGCGCCCGAGGGGCGATCGGTAACGGCTCATGCTTGGCCCTCAACCATCGAACTCGACGCCCCATTCGCTCGCCGCTTCCGCTTGCACCTTTTCCATGAACTCGGTCATCTGCTTCACATTCAAGTCGGCCGTGCTCCAATAGACCTGCACCAGTTCACCGTCGGGCGTCGTGAATTCGTCTTTCAGCAAGTAGCGGCGCCGGAAATACTCTTTCCAGAACTCTTTCGGGAACTGCCTGCCCTCCCACCATGCCTGGGCCGTGATTGCGTCGAGCACTGGCCCATGAAAGAACCGGTTCTGCTCTGCCGTCCGCTTCTTGTCCTCCTCGGTGACAATCACCCGCAGCGGCTTGCCGCGCCCCATGCACGCCGCGGCGTTGGCCGCGATGAACACGCGCAGCGCCTCCCATGAGCCTCGGCCGGTCAGGCGGAACTCGCGGTAGAGCGCGGTCACCGTTTGCCCTCGAGCATCGCCAGCGTGAATTTGGCGAGCGCCCCGCGATCGAACGCGGCCCGGCACTTGATCCAGTTCCGCTGCGAGCCGGCGATTCGCATCTCCCGGCGCCAGTTGCTCGATGTGGCGTAGAAATCGAGCGCGGCGCGCAGCTCGGTATTCGCCTTTGCGAGCTCTTCAAGGCGCTCGGCGGCCTCAAGGATGGCCGCATTGGCGACGCCGTCGGGCGACTCGATGTCGTTGGCCAGAATGCGCAGGGCGCTGGCGAGGATGGCGGTGTCGGTGCGCATCACCCGATCTCCCGCGCGCGCACCGCGCTCGCAACGATGTCGTCCAGATCCTGAGCCCGGGTCTTGTGCCCGCGGGCGCCGGGTTGCAGCGCCTTCTTGATGAGGTGCTGCAGGGCCGGGTTGTCGACCTGCCAGGCTGCGAGCACGTCATAGACGTCCACGAAGATCCCGGGCTTGATCTCACGGTGGTACTTGCTGCGCGGCTGCTGGGTGCCGGCGATGGCTTCTGCCTTCACGCTGCCTCCTTCTTCAGTTCGCGCACCTTCCGCTGGTAGGTGCGCTTGATCTCGATGAGGTCGTCGATGGACCATTTCCTGGGCACGTGGTCAGCCTCCAGCGCCTCAACCGAAGCCAGCCCGATCCGCTGAATCAGCCCGGCCCGGTAGCCGACCACGTTCCCGGCCTTGTAGCGGTTGCACTGCTTGAGTTGTGCATGCACGTTGCGCTCGTCGAACCGCAGGTGCGGCGCTGCGCCGCGCGAGCGGTAGTGACCGGCGTCCCATTCCCCGCCACTGGTCTGCCCGCGCCCATGCTGGCCACAGCAGATGCACGGCAGGCCTGCGTCGCGCGCACGAATGAACGCGTTGAAAGCCTGCTGCGCCTCGCGCACGTAGTCGGCCCGGGTCTTGAGCCTCTTCGCGGCCTCGGCTTTGGCATGTGTCGCCGCCTTGCGCTCAGCCTTGGCGCGCAGCGACTGCGCGTAGGCGGCTGCGCACAGAGGGCTGCACACCTTCTGCATGGGTTTCGTCGAGACGAACGGTCCACGGCAGACCTTGCAGGTCTTCTTGCGTGGCTTGAACGCCCTCATGCCGCACCCCGCTCGCGCACGCACTGCGCACACCGATACCCGGCCTTGCTGTAGCGCGGAATCACCGCGCGCCGGCCCACGTAGTTCCTGAACTGCTTGCACTCCACGCAGCGGAACGTCTTGCTCATCGACGGCCCGGTGACGATTCGATTCGTGCGGTCGCGGTACTCCCGCTCCTGATTCGCGTTGTGGAACATCACTGTTTTGCCTCTTCGTTCTTCCTCACCCAGGCTGCCCGCACATCTGCCGCGAGACGCCCTGCGGCCTCTTTCCCGCGACGGCGCTCGACCAGCGCCAGGTGCTCGCGCATCGCGTTGACGTTTGGCCAGAACCGCTTGATGCAGTCGCGCACCTCGCACGCGTGCCGGTGGGCTTCGTCAGTCATCGAACGCCCTGCGCCTCCTGCAGGGATGCCACCTGGGCAAGCAGATGCGCCCGACGCCGCTCATCACGCTCGGCGCGCAATCGCGCCTCTTCTGCGGCCTGCGCAGCGCGCTCCCCCGCCTTGGCGTCGAGGTCTGCCATCGCGGCCTTGAGCATGGCCAGCCCGCGCGCAGCAGCCGCCTTGTCGCTCGCCGACAGCTCCGGGTTGGCGAGCAGCGCAGCCGGCTTGTTCTCGATGACTGCGGCGATCACTGGTCCGCAGTCGGCCTGCGGCAGCAGCCCCGCCACCGCCCCTGCCTCGATGCGCTTGAGCGCGATGGCCGCGCGCAGGGCGACCGCGCGGCGCTCCGGGTCATGCCCGACCGAGGCAACCCAGCTGCAAGGCGCCGCCGCGGCCCGGGCTTCGCGCACCAGGCGTTCGTAGGCATCGCGGAACGCCACCCTCGCGCCGACCTTGTCGCGCGCCTCCAGCACCGGCTGGGCCACGGCGAAGGCCTGCGCGATCTCCTCGGTCCAGACGACGGTCTCGGCCTCGTCGGCGGCGCCCAGCGCAATCGCCCAGGCCTCGTCCGCGCCCGGCCGGCCGTCCTCTTCCTCGATGCGCTCGAGCACCGCGGCCAGCGTCAGGCGGGTCTTGAGCTCGCGCCGGCAACGGTCCAGCGCCCGCAGCACCGCAGCCTCCGGATAGACGTCGAGGTCTTGCGCCATCACTCGCAGCGCAGCCTCGGAAAGCTCGGTGCCGGTCAGCTCCGCAGTCACGGCGACGGCCTTCAGGATGCTGGCCTTCATCGTCCGCCCCCCTCGCACTCGGCCAGCAGGTTCTGCACAGCCGATGCCATGGCCCCGCGGCGATCGGCCTGCCGGGCAACGGTCGAGGTCACCACGCGGCCGGTCGCCCACTCCGTGCGCAGCTTCGTGATGTCGGTCAGCAGCAGGCCGATGTCGTGACCCTTCGTCACGTACCACTGCGCGGGATGCCCGACGAACCATGCGGCCACCTGCGGTGCTTCCTCGGCGCCGAGGGCCTGCACGATCTGCTTCACCTGCGCGTTCTGCTTCGCGGCGCGCACCGGCGGAGCCCCGTAGCGGTCGGCGTAGGCGCGGCAGTAGGCTGCCCAGGTTTCACGGCAGGAGATCTGCAGGGCGGTCTCTGCCCCACCCTGCCCTGCTGTCGCCCGACGTGGCTTTTCCTCGGTTGCCGGAGCGGCAGCGACGGCAGGGAGCAGTTCGGCATCGACGAGTTCGCCGGTCAGCGCAGGCGACGACGTGTTCTTTTCCTGTTCCTGCTCTTGCTTCTGTTCCTGTTCCTGTTCCTGTTCCTGATTCAGAAACCCTTTTTGAACCGTTCCTGAACCGTTCTGCTCGGCTTGCGGCTCGATCCCGAGCGCACCGCCGCAAACCATTGTGAACTCAGCGATCCAGCTGCATTCAACCGGGATCTGGCGCACAACCTTGACGGCCGCCTTGCGCTGATTCGGGTTTTCCGGCGGGTTCCACTCAAGATGCTTGCGCACCCACACCCATTTCGTGGTTTCGCAACGGTCTGCGAAACCGTTCTTCAACAGTTCTACGAACCCTTCCCGAACCCTTTCCGAATCCCATTGAAGGTCTTCGCTTGCGTAGCCATCAGGCAACCGAAACACCCCCGCAATGGTTCCGTGCGGGCACGTCAGCAGGTACATTGCGAGCGTCCTGCCGTCCTCGGACAGCGCGCGGATGTTCGAGCTAGACCAGAACGAGGTATGGACTTTCCCGTAATCTCTCATGTCACCCTCACTCGCACAGCCCGTAGGCCGAACTGCACGCCGTCGGCTCGATCAAGTCGGCCAACATGTCGAACTGCTTTCCGCCGCGGCTCGTCTTCGCCCATCTGACGACCTCAGGAAGCGCGTTGGCGAGATGCACATGCCGATCCGAGTAGTTGTCCTCGTGCAGATCCTTGTTGAAGAAGGTCGAGAACCCGCGCTTGCTGGCCTGGCAGACAAGCAGTTCCCATGCGTGCTTCTCATTCAGGTGCTCGGGGAACCGGGCGTGGATCTGCCTGATCTCGTCCTTTCCGCAGTTGATGCAGGGCATGCACCCCACGCGCCCCATGCCCTGCTTGTAGAGAGGGTTCGGCTGTATCCCGCGCGAGGCGCAGAAGGCGAACACCTGAGCAGCTGTCCATTCGACGATCGGCCGGTATGCGAACATCCCCGGCCCGATGCGCTCGAAGAGCTTCGCATGGCGCCTATTGATGGATTCGTCCCGGCGAACTCCCTGCCAACTGACGACGGTAAAGCCCGCATCGACCAGGTCGAGCTGGAAGGAAACGGCGATGTTCCGCTTCAGTTCCTCTGTGCAGAACTGGGCTTTGCAGCTGGGAAACCGTCCCTTCCACAGGCACAGGTCGAGGAAGGGGTTCCCGGTCGGGTGCAGTACGGCGAGCGCGCGGCGCTTGGCCTTGTTCGACCATCGGCGCCGACGGCCGCCGCCGACCTTGCGCGTTTTCTGGACCGGCTCCTCCACTTCGACGCCGTCGCGCTTCACCGTCCGCAGGATGACGTTGCCGCGGGCGTCGCGCTTCGGCACGGGATTCCCCTCCGCGTCGAATACCGGCTCAGTGTCGTAGTCGCGACCCACCCGGCAGTCGCGGGCGATGAACAGGCGCTTGGCGGCGATCTCGCGATCGAAGCTGGCCTTCAGCCGGACGATGCGCACATCTAGCGCCATCTCCAGGTAGTCAAGATATTCGTAGACGGCCCGGTGCTCGTTGCCGGTATCGCAGAAGATCGGAATCACCCGGCCATGTCCGAAGCGCTCCAATGCGATCAGCAGCGTGGCCGCGGAGTCTTTGCCACCTGATACGCTGACGACGTGACGGATCATGCTGGTGACCTCCACATCCGCAGCCCGCGCGCCCACGACACCGTGTAGAGCACGCACAGCGCGAGGATTCCCCACTGCTCTGCGGTCCACGCCGACCAGAACCAGAACGGCTGGCCGGCGAGGCCGAAGACGGGCGCCCAGCGGCGCCATGCAAGCCGTTCGTCCTGCGCGAGCCAGATCGCGGCTACGCCGAAAATGGCGATTCCGAGCTGGGCGATCATGCGGTCACCATTTCAATTACGTTGTCGGGGATGCGCTCGCCGCGCTTCTCGAGGAATTCGCGGGCGAGGCGCTGCAGGTGGTTCTCGCCGGTTTCGATGCGCTCCACCAGGGCCGCATCCGGCTCGCGCACGCCTTCGATCTGGTCGCGCTTGATGCCAAGCACTTCGGCCATAATCGGGTCGGCGCCCGCGTCGGAAATGAGGAAGAAGGCGGTGCTCGGATCGGTCTGCCCGTCGCGGTCGACGCGGCCGATGCACTGCTCATGCACGCCGGGCGACCAATCGAGCTCACCGAACACGACGGTGCTGCACACCGCCTGCAGGCCATCGACGCCGGCACCCGAGCGCAGCGACATGATCAGCACGCGCGAGCGCCCGCTGACGAAGGCCTCGATCGCCTCCTGCTTCTGTCGCGCGCTCTCGGTGCCGGTGTAGAAGACGGGGCTGAACTCGGCCAGTCCCTCGGCCCAGATGTCGTACACCGCGCGGTGCCAGCCGAAGAGCACGGCCTGCTCGCCGGAGTCGAGCAGCAGCTTCATGAACTCCACGACATAGGGCGCCTTGGCAATGCCGGTGGCCTGACGCATGAGGTTGTCGAACTCGCCGGCGGCCTGCATCTTCTGGCCGCGGAATTGCTCATTGCGCTGGAGCACCACCTTGGCGAGCGCCACCGCATCGCCCCGCAGTTGGTCGAGGGCGCGGCGGTTCGCGTCAATCTCGTGCACCACCTTGGCGAGCTTCGGCAGTTCGCGGCCGACATCCTTGCGCCGGCGGCGCAGCATCAAACCCTCACGGCGCAGGTACGCGCCGAACTCTGTCGGGTCGCTCAGCCGGGACTTGCCGCCCGGCGCCGGTGCGCACCACTCGCGAAGGAACTCTTCGCGCGTACCGAGCACATCGGGGATCAGGGCATCCAGCACGGGCCAGAACTCAGACCCGTAGTTGTAGATCGGCGTGGCCGATAGCCCCAGGCGGTAGCGCGCACCCCCGGCAATCACCCGGGCCGCACGATAGATCTCGGTGCCGTCGTGCCGAAGCTGCTGCACCTCGTCGTAGATCGCTGCGCCGACGAAAGCCGCAACGGTATCGGCCCAGCCGCGCGCCTTGTGGTATGACATGATCAGCACGTCGGGCAGCGAGTTCTCCGGCAGCAGCTCAGCCTGTGCGGTCTTGCGGCGGCGCTTGGGGGTGAGGTCATAGGGCTGCGAGGTCTTGACGATGTGCGTCGAGAGCGCCGGCAGGAAGCGCTTGATCATCGCCTCCCACTGCCTGGGCAGATGGGCCGGGCAAACGACCACGGCCGGCAGCGCGCCATCCAGTTGCAAGCAGCAGATCGCGGACACCGTTTTGCCGAGGCCGAGGTCATCGCCGAGCAGCAGACCACCGCGCACCGCGAGGAAACTCGGCACCAGCGCCTGGTAGTCGCGCGCCGGCTCGGCCAGTTGGATGTCGGCCGGCGCGATGTGGCCGGCGATCAGGTCGGCCATTCGGCTTTCCTGCTCCTCGTGCAGCTTGGCAAGGCGCGCCATCGCACCGGCGTCGTCCACGTCCATCGGGTAGCGCTGCAGGAACCACTGCAGCTCCCGCGTGTTCTCCGGCGTCGCCGAGAGCACAAGCTTGGAGCCGGCCCACTGCGGCAGGCGCGGAAAAACGCGCTTGATGCGTGCGCGAATGTGGGGCTCGCACTCGATGTGCCATGCGCGCCCAGCCACAAGGCGGACTGTTCCGATGGTCATCAGAACGCCCTTCCGCGCAACTTCACGACATGCAGCGGCTTCCCCGACACGGTCGCCAGCGCGGGCTGCTGTCCTGCCCACGAGCGCGCCGCGGCGAGCACCACCGCCTGCACGTCGTCGCGTTTAAGATATCGGCCGCACTGCGAAAGCGCCTGGCTCATGGAGCCCTTGCACTTCACCTCGATCACGATGCCGGGCTCGATGAGGAAGTCGAAACGATCCGCCGGGCCGGCGACATGCTCGCGCACGAAAGGCACGCCCTCGAGCTCCAGCGCGTTCGCCAAGCAATGCTGCAGCTCGCTCTCGTTCGAGAAGGAATACGAGTAGCGCGGCAGCGCCTCGATGACGCGGCGCAGTCGCATGGGCAGCGTGCTGGCGCTCACGACAACACCCCCGCGCGCACAGCCAGCAAAACGCCGGCAATCGCCACGGCCGGCGCCGCCACGGCAACGCCGACGTACAGCAGGAACTCGCCAATCCCGCAGGGCTCGCTGTTGCGTCCGGCGTTCATTGCCGCATCTCCGGGTTCTTTCGTATTACCCGCTCGACTTCCTCATTGATCACACTTGACAGAGGGGAATCGAGCGCCGCCTCAAGGAGGATCCGTATGTACGCGCCCAGCGAAATATTCAGTGTCCGCACCTTGCGACCGCCGAGAACATGCAGCTCGTCGGACATGCGCACCGTGAAGATCTTGTCCATCGGCAGGCCCGTCGAGTCGACCGCCGAGCGAGAAAAGCGCTCTTCATCGGCGTCGATCGCCGGCGGACTCGGCTGGCGCTCGGCCTGCTTGCAGCCTGCGAACCAGTTCCTTAGTTTCTTCAGCCACGACATGACGCAGCCTCCTGTTCCGTGTGCTCACTCCCGGCGCTCACCCCACACGCGGCGGTCTGCGCCCGTGCGGCGGTCGTCGCCGGCTCTGCGGTTGGGGTCGCCCCCTGCCCGTTCAGCGTGGGCAGGGGGCGGGGTCGGGAAGGTGGCGGCGGCTCCGCGTGGCTTTTCTCGCCATTGGGGAAGAGGTCAGGACGCACCAGGGCCAAGTACATACGCCTAGCCTGCGGGATGCCATCAACCCTCCATGCGGAAACCGATGGGGGCTTGATGCTGAACATCCGAGCAACGGCGTAGGTGCCGCCCAGCTGATCGATGATTTGGCTGTCGGTAAGCATGAGCTCATTGTAAGCCACACCTAACAACAATCACAAGCCACACCTTACAGAACTAGCGTTAGTTTTGCCTAATGACTACATGGCATGACCGCCTGGCTTCGGCTCTGAAAGCAAGAGGCCTTGGCTACTCCGACCTCGTTCGCGCGACCGGCCTTTCTCGCCCATCCGTTTATGCGTGGGCACCGAACGCAACAAAGCGAACCAAGGACCTCAAAGGGACGAACCTCAGCAAGGTGTGCGCGTTGCTTGGAGTGACCCCAGCGTGGCTTCTCAATGGCGTTGGGCGTGACCCTGTTGCTCACCAGAGGGGTGACAAAGATCACGACACGGCGCGAATCGAGAACGATTTACCACCTTCGTCGAATATTCCACATGGGCAATCGCCGCTAGAGTCCAACGTGTCGCCTGGACCTGACGTTCGCGGGCGTGTTCCGTTGATCAGTTGGGTGCAAGCAGGCGTGTGGAACGAGGCTGTCGATATCTACGAACCGGGGTATGCCGAAGACTGGCTCCCGGTGTTGCGCAACGGCAGTCCCCACAGCTACGCGCTTCGCGTGCAGGGCGACTCAATGACGGCGCCTCATGGCAGGAGCTACCCGGAAGGCACGATCATCATCGTCGATCCCGAGCAGCGCAGCCCCTCGTCTGGGCAGCGCATCATCGCGAAACTGGTCGGCACCAACGCGGTGACCTTCAAGGTGTTCGTGGACGAGGACGGCAAGCGCTGGCTAAAGCCGCTGAACCCCCTTCATGAGCCAATCCGGGATGAATTCCGGGTGCTCGGCACCGTGATCGCGAAATACGAGCCGGAGTGATTGCTGCTCTTGCCACTCGTGGGCGGTTATCGGCCGCAGGGTGAGGCCCAGGCCGCCGGGCGCGGGCTGTGGGCGGACACGAAGGCGGTGGCGCCGTGGGAGTGGCGTCGCAAGTAGAGCAGAACGATACCCATAGGGCCATGCCATGACTGATGAGCAAATCGAAACGTTGCTGACCTTGCCCAAGCGCGTGACCAACCCTCAGGCCAGATGGAAAGAACAGCGTGGAGCACGGCAGAGGAACTATGATGTCGTCTCCAGTGACGGACGACAGCAGTTCCGGCTGTTCTTGCGCCAGAATCTGCGCCTGGATACGAACTTTTCTTGCGGCCTGTACCACGTTGCATCGAACGGCACGGAAATCTGCTTGACGCGGTATAACGGTAGCGACCATCTCCACAGCAATCCCCTAGAGTCGTCTCACACCTTTGGTGGATACCATATCCATAAGGCGACAGAGCGGTACATCAGGGCAGGTAGAAAGCCGGAGCACTTTGCTGTACAAACAGATAGATACTCAACGCTGCAAGGTGCGCTTCAAGCATTGTGCGCAGACTGCAGGATAGACGGGCTACAAACTTCTCAAGGCGATCTATTTGCATGACAGATCAGGTTTCCGCCATTCGCGCGAGACTGTGTGATGCGTTCTGCAGGGACGTAGGGGTTTGGTCGTGCGGAGACAATGTCGCAAT
Source organism: Pseudomonadota bacterium (assembly GCA_023459095.1). Lineage (GTDB taxonomy): Bacteria > Pseudomonadota > Gammaproteobacteria > Burkholderiales > Rhodocyclaceae > JAEWVQ01. The sequence goes on from JAEWVQ010000287.1 coordinate 16,658, forward strand.
CTCCCTGCCGATGACGTCTCGGGACGGCGATCACATCACGGTCTACGCACACATGGAGAACGGCGGATGGCGCGTTTCCGACATGGGCACAACGCTGATGCGACTTTCTTACGATCACGATCTAGGCAAGCTGCTAAGTGGCCCGCGCGAGAAGCTCTACACCTCAACTCTCGCTGAGAGCGGGCTGGCAGAGGATGACGGAAACATCTATATCGACGTCCCCGCAGACGATCTTGTCCACGGGCTCTTTGTGCTTGGGCAAGGTCTTTCGCGCATTGAAAGCCTTGGTCTATGGACCAGAAGCAGAGTCGAGTCCACTTTTTACGATGACCTTCGAGGAGTCCTTGCCGAGACGGTCCCGCCGGAAGAGATAGAAGCTGACTACATCGTACCAAACATCCAAAACGCATCTGACTACCCAGTGGACTTCCGGATCACTACACCTGGACGCCCACTTTACCTGTTCGGAGTGAACGGCCGTGACAAGGCCCGCCTCACGACTATCATCCTGCAGTACCTCATGCGTCACGCAAGCCCTTTTGACTCGATGGTGGTCTGCCAAGACAGCGAAGAGCTATCTCGTGCCGACAGAAGTCGTTTGATGGCTGCTGCGAACGACGTCGTGCCGAACATCAGCGACAAGGAAACGATTGCACAGAAGATCGCCCATCGCCGCATTGCCTAGCGCGCAATGTACGTCATAGGGCACATAGCCCGCCCCGCGCGGGCTTTTTCATGCCCGCTCACTTCCTGAGCACCCGCCCTACCCCACGCCCCATCAGGCCGCCGGCCGCTTATCCACAGCACCATCCACGGAATCCGTGGACAACTCGAACCTATCTGAAGGCCGCGGGGCTCGCCGAATCGGCCGGCTCGACGTTAACTCGACCCGCAGATCCTTGAGTATCGCGTCCCCTCTCTCCGGGTCCAGAACCAAATTGATGAGGATCTGAACCGGCAGAGGAATGTCGCGGCCACTCTCATACCTCGCCCCGCCGCTTTGTGTCGCGCCGAGCGGGCACCAGAATTCCGTCTGCGTCATGTTCAGCCGGCGGCGGTATGCCCTGATCTCGGCTCCGGTGTAGTGGCGCAGCTTCATCATCTCCATCCCTTTCGCAGTTATTACCCGTAAAGCATAGACCGCAGCGCGGCCAGCGCCCAGCGCTATCGAACAGGCTCAACTGCTCCGGCCACGGCCACAGCCACGCCTGCCCGGATTGCAGCCGCTTCCGGATGCCGCGCTCCACCTCGACCCGATCAGACCTCGGCCATTGCTGCATGTGAATGCGGATGTGGCGGGCCGTCTGGTAGGCGAGTTCGGCAGGCGTGAGCCGGCGGCGGCCCGGCTGCGCGCCCTGCTGGCGCTCCTCGCCGGCAACCACATACCTCGTTGTTCCCATCTCGATCTCGCCGTGAGGTGACAGCCGAATTCTGCCTGCAGCATGTTAGTCATAGCAAACATTCCTCTTGACGCTGTTGTTAGGTGTGGCTTACATTTCACCCATCGCAGCACGCAACACCGCAGCGACCCGGCAGCCCAGCGCGAAGTGAGCGCAAGACGTCCTGGGCACAGTGCAGGCGCGGATCTACGGAAAGGCGCCACGGGAGGACGCAAGGGTTCACCTCCGAAGCGAGAAGGGCCAGACGCGGCTGGTTTGGCAGGGCGACTCCGCGAAGACCGCGCCCTGACTTTCTTCTAACGCTTCACCACGCTCTTTACCGGGTAATCCCGGAGCCGGTGCCTAACCACGGCAGCCCGCTACAACTCGACAACAAAGCACCCCGCACCTCGTAGGTGTGGCAGGCCACAGAAACAACCACGGCCGCCCACCACCAGCCAGACGGATAGAACGGCGAGAAACCTTGGTGAAACGACAGGATGGGCCTGTCAGCGAACGGGAAGCCGCGTATGCAGCGGTGACAGACAAAAGCATCAAAGACGCCGAACCGAGCGAGCAATGGCAAGGGCCGTTGTGATGACCGAGGGAAGGCCGGCACCGATGAAGGGTGCGCGCCCGGACTGTCGTGAGACCAGACCTGAAAAAGCCGCATGGGCGAGACGAATGCGGACACCAGCAGCAAAGAAGCACACGCCCATTCGAGAGAGTGGGCACATCGAAGCGGAATGCGCAGGCTGATGCGCCGAAACAGGAAACCGCCGTGTCGTGTCCTGCCGAGAAGCGAAAGCGCTCGATGATCGAGTCACGGAAGCCGGAGATCAGCACCGGCCCGCTTCGATGTGTTACGGAGTCCCCCGCCCTCCACTTAATGAGCGGGGCCAGTACGGCTGGCGGCTGCGGGTTGGCGAAAGCCCGCGCCGTGCTGCTCATACAGCAACAGCCGCCAAC
>JAEWVQ010000288.1 GCA_023459095.1 Pseudomonadota bacterium
GAACGAAGGTGCGATGGGAATGTAGCCCCACCACACCGGCAGACCGATCACCATCGAGGTCTCGCCGTACTCGCGCATCTCCAGCATGCCCCCCCACACCCGCCAGGCGATGAAAAACGCGCACGCCGCGAGCAGCAGGTCGGCGAAGGCGTCGAGCACGTGCTTGAGCCGGGGCGACGCCCACAGCGTGAAGAAGTCCACGAACACGTGCCCCTTCTTCAGCTGGCAATACGGCAGGCACATCGCCACCCCCATCGCCGACAGCATCTGCACCAACTCATAGTCACCGGGCACCGGCAGGCTCATGGTCGCCCGTCCGATCACGCTGACCACCGACATCAGCGCCTCGATGACGAAAAACAGGCCGCCCAGCACCGCAACCCAGGTGCATAGCGCGACAATGATCTTGCTGACCGGGCCGCTGGTCTGCACAAGCGGCTGGTCCAAGGCTTCGGCCATCCGAATCTCCTCCGAGCGTATATCTGGCTAGCTGACCTCGAGCATCAGCCTGCACGGGGGCAGACCGGTGCGACCACCTTGTGGTCGATCGCACCAAACACGCTCTGTCCTTGCGCATCGAGCATTTCGATGCGCACGCGGTCACCCGTTTTCAGATAACCGGTCACCGGCTGGCCCTGCTCCAGGGTTTCGTAAGTGCGCAACTCGACGATGCAACAATAGCCCACGCCACCGTTGGCCAGCGACGACCCCCAGAGATTGCCCTGCTTGTTCGAGACCGTGCCGGTGCCAATCACGGTGCCCGCTTCGAGCTCGCGTGTTTTCGCCACGTGCGCGGCGAGCATGGCGAAGTCGAAAGTGGCGTCGACACCGGCATTCGGCATGCCGAAAAGCGCGTCATTAAGGCATACCCGCAGCGGCAGATGGACCTTGGTGTCGTGCCACACATTGCCGAGCTCGTCCGGCGTCACCGCCACCGGGCTGAATGCCGAAGCCGGCTTGCTCTGCACAAAGCCGAAGCCCTTGGCGAGTTCAGCGGGGATGAGATTGCGCAGGGAAACATCGTTTACCAGCATCAGCAGGCGGATCTGCTTTGCGGCTTCGCTCACGCTCGCACCCATCGGTACATCGCCCATGATCGCGGCCACTTCGGCTTCGAAGTCCGTTCCCCACTCCTCGGCGGCGACGATGTCATCGCACGGCCCGATGAAGCTGTCCGAACCGCCCTGATAAACGATCGGGTCGCTGTACATCGATGGTGGCAGCTCGGCGCCACGTGCCTTGCGCACCAACTCCACGTGGTTCATGTACGCCGAACCATCGAGCCACTGATAGGCGCGCGGCAGCGGTGCGTGGCACTCGACGGGCGAGAACGGCCTTGCGCCTTCGGCCTGGCCTGCGTTCAGCTTGGCGTACACCTCGCGCAGCGGGGCTTCGGCCTGTGCCCAGCCGTCGAGTGCGGCCTGCAGGGTCGTGGCGATGTGCGGCACGGCGCAGCATTGACCGAGATCGCGGCTGACGACTACGAGCGTGCCATCACGCCCACCCTGCTTCAAAGTTGCGAGTTTCATTGGGAATTCCTCATTGGTGATTGTCGGCGGCCGCGAAACGGCCGCTTACCCTGTCCGTGATCAGTTTGCAGACTGGGCCACACCGCCTGGCTTGGCGCTGTAATCAGCGGGTTTGACAAGCCCGCTGTCCCAAAGCAATGCGCACCGCAGCGTCCTCGCCCACAGCCAGGCCCGGGCAAAGCGTCAGGCGCCGAACAGTTCCCGATAACTACCGTCGTGCATCCAGGCGGCGTGCTTGGGCGCCTTCTTGGTCTGCGCCCACTCCTCGAGCATGTCCCACTTCACTGCGTCGAGCGCGTCGAGCATGCCCGGCAGTTCGGTGTCGACGGCCAACTCCAGGCGGTGACCGTTCGGGTCGAAGAAGTAGATCGACTGGAACAGCGCATGGTCGGTCGGCCCCACGACTTCGATCCCGGCAGCTTCAAGCCGGGCCTGGGCTTCGGCCAGCTCTTCGAGCGTGCTCAGGCGGAGCGCCAGATGCTGGGTCCACACCGGGGTGTTCAGGTCGCGCCCCATCGGCGGACGGGTGGGGAGCTCGAAGAAGGCGAGCACGTTGCCGTTGCCTGCATCGAGGAAGATGTGCATGTACGGGTCGGCTTCGCCGGTCGAGGGCACCGCATCTTCGGCGATCGACAAGATCAGCTTCATGCCCAGATGCTCCTCGTACCACCGCGCCGTCTCCAACGCATCCTTGCAGCGGTAGGCCGCGTGGTGAATGTTCTTGATCTGCATGGGGCTCTCTTTGTTAGTGCATGACGGGTGCGCGCCAGGCGCGCCCGTGGAAAGGGGCTCGGACGCTCAGACGCCTTCGCGGGCGAGGTGCATGGCCTCGCGCAACACGGAGAGGTCGCCGATGTGATTGGCGAGCAACAGGATGAGGCGGGCATTGACCATCTCGCTCTGCTCGTCGCTGAGATCGCGATGCGTTTCGATGAGCGCTTCATAGAAGTCGTCGCCTGGGCTGAAGGCGCGGAAATAGCGTTTGCCCGGTTCGGCGAAATTGGGCTGGGTGTTCAGGGCCATGTCAGACTCCTTCAAGCATTGCAGGTGGCACGGGCAACAGCGGCGCGCACGGCACCCGCGTCGAGGTTGCGCCAGCGCGCGGCAACGTGTTGATCCGGACGTGCCAGATAGACGGTGCCCGGAGTGAGGTCGTAACGCTCGCGGATGCGGGCCTTGGTATCGATCACCGTTTTCAGCCCGGCCGGGGCGACACCCTGTGCGGCCACGACGATGGCCTCAACCGGCAATTCGCCTTCGGCCAGCGTGGCCAGCGTATGCGCCACGTCCACATCGAGCGCCGATGCGTCCGGCGTGTAATAGAGCGCCTGAAAGCCGTTGCCGAGTACGCGCAGCAGCCACTGCTGGCCACCGGCGGTCTGGATCGGGGCGTCGTCCATCGACGCGCCCGGCACCATATCGCCGGCAAACACTTCGGTGTCCGGCGTGTTCAGAGGCGATTCGGTGAGAAAGCACGGCACCGACAGGCGGCCGGAGTTGACCAGCGCGCGGGCAAAGGCATGCTGCCCGGCGAGATGCAGCACCGCGTTGCGAAAGCACTTGCTGACTTTGCTCTTGGGGGTAATGAAGTCGGTCGAGCGGGTCGAGTTCAGAATGTTCTCGTCCGCGCCGAATACGCGCTCGTCGCTGTAGGTATCGAGCAAGGCGACCGGCGCCTTGCCGTCGATGACGAGTTTGAGTTTCCACGCCAGGTTGTCGGCATCTTGAATCCCGGAGTTGGCGCCCCGCCCGCCAAAAGGCGAAACCTGATGCGCGGCATCGCCCACGAACAGCACACGGCCGTGGTTGAAGCGCTTCATGCGCCGGCACTGAAAGGTATAGACGCTGACCCATTCCAGCTCGAATTCGCGTTCGTCGCCCAGCATCGCCTTGATGCGCGGAATCACGTTTTCGGGCTTTTTCTCTTCTTCCGGGTCTGCATCCCAGCCAAGCTGGAAGTCGATCCGCCAGACGTTGTCGGCCTGACGGTGCAGCAACACCGACTGATTGCGGTGGAACGGAGGGTCGAACCAGAACCAGCGCTCAGTGGGGTACTCGGCTTTCATCACCACGTCGGCGATGAGGAAGCGGTCCATGAAAATCTTGCCGTCGATATCCAGCCCAAGCATGTTGCGGATCGGGCTGCGCGCACCGTCGGCCACCACCAACCAGTCGGCGCTCAAGGTATAGCCACCGTCTGGTGTCTCCACCCGCAAGCTGACCGACGTTTCTCCCACGGTCACACCAATCACATTGTTTTTGAAACGGATTTCCAGGTTCTTCAGTTGCTGAGCCCGTTGGGTCAGATACTCTTCGAGGTAGTACTGCTGCAGGTTGATCATGCCGGGGCGCTCATGATCAGGCTGCGGACTCAGGTTGAAGTTGAACACCTCCTCTTCGCGGAAGAAGGTGCGGCCGACGTTCCAGGACACCCCCTTCTCCATCATCGGCTCACAGCAACCCAGACGGTCGAAGATCTCCAGCACGCGCTTGGCGTAGGCCACACCGCGCGAGCCGATCGACACGGTGTCGTCATTGTCGAGCAGCAACACCCGTTGCCCCAGCAGCGCAAGATCGATGGCCGTCGAGAGCCCGACCGGGCCGGCGCCGACCACCACCACGGGGTAACGGGCATCGCCCTCGCCATCGAGCTCAGGCGGACGCACGTATTCGAACTTCGGATAGTTGTAAGTGCTAAGCATGAATTTTCCTTCTTCATGAGCGTCGCGTCCGGTCGCCACCGGCCCGCGCGATCCAGCGGGGGCGCCGCGGCTGACCGCCCCCAGGGGTGAGCACGCTCAATGAGCCTGCTGCTGCATCAGGGCGCGTGCCGTGTCGTACATCTGTTGCGCGGGGTGGCCCTTGGCGGTCATTTCCTGCACCCATTCGGCGGAGACCTGGGCACCTACGGCCTTGAACTCCTCCAGCTCAGCACCGGAGAGCATGTTCAGCGTATTGCCGTGATCGACCGCGACCTTCCTCGCCGGCGGCGCCGCTTCATCCCATGCGCGACCGATGGCGGCGGAGAACTCGGCGCCCGAGTTTTCGTCGATGACCTTCTTCAGATCATCCGGCAGGCGCTCGTAGCGCTTCTTGTTCATCACCATCGCAAACACGGCGGTGTAGAGCGCCGCCTCACCGGCGTCTGTTTCGGTGTGATAGCGCGTCAGCTCGTGCAACTTGACCGAAGGCACCGACTCCCAAGTCAGGATGTAGCCATCGACCACCCCTTTGGAGAGGGCTTCCGGCAGCGACGGCATCGGCATCGCCACTGGCGCGGCGCCGAGTGCGCTGAAAAGCTTGGTGCTTGCACGGGTCGGGGTGCGGACCTTGAGCCCCTTGAGGTCTTCGACACGCCTCACCTGACGCTTGTTGGTGTGGATATAGCCAGGATCCTGCACGTGGAAAGCCAGCGGATGAACGGCAGCGAAATCCTTGGTGCTGAACGTCCGGGTGTATTCCCACAGCGCACGGCTGGTACTTTCGGCATCGCGCACCATGAACGGCAGCTCGAACACCTCCACCGACGGGAAACGGCCCGGCGTATAGCCCGTCACGGTCCACACGATGTCGGCCACGCCGTCGACGGCCTGCTGGTAAAGCTGTTGCGGCGTACCGCCCAACTGCATCGACGGATAGAGCTGGCACACCATCCGGCCCGCCGATTCGGCCTTGATTTTTTCGCACCAGGGCTCGAGCACCTGACGTTGAGAAATCGCGGCCGCAGGCCAGAAGTGCGCCACTTTCAGCACCACTTCGGCAGCGTGTGCCCACGGTGCGGCGCACATCGCGGACACGACCAGCGCGGTTGCGGTCTTCATTTTCATTGCATGTCTCCTTTTTATAGGCGGCGCAAACACCGCTGCATGCCGGCCAGAGGCGGCCGGCCTTTGCACTCTCGTTGGGGCTGGGATTTACTTTCCGGTGAGCTGCTCACGCAGGGCAGTCTTCAGGACTTTTCCGTAGTTGTTCTTCGGCAGCTCGTCGAAAAACCGGTATTCCTTGGGGCGCTTGAAACGTGCGATGTGAGCCAGGCACAGCTCGTCGAGCTCAGCCACTGAAACCGTCGCGCCCGCAACGCACACCACGCAGGCAATGACCTCTTCGCCCCACTCCGGATGCGGGCGACCGATCACCGAAACCTCCGACACCACCGGGTGCAGGAGCAGCACTTCCTCGACTTCGCGCGGATAAATGTTCGAGCCACCGGAAATGATCACGTCCTTGGAGCGATCCTTGAGCGTCAGATAACCGTGCTCGTCCATCACGCCGACGTCACCGGTCCACAACCAGCCGCCACGCAGGGCGCTGGCGGTCGCATCGGGGTTGTCCCAGTAGCCGGCCATCACCGCTTCGCCGCAGACCAGCACTTCGCCGGCATGCCCCGGCGGCAGCGCCTCACCGCTTTCGTCGGCCACCCTGACCTCGACCAGCGTCTGCGCACAGCCGACCGATGCGATGCGTGCCGGCCAGTGCGGACTGAGACGATCGGCCAGTTGTTCGCGCGACAGCGCGGTAATCGTCATCGGCGATTCGCCTTGCCCGTAGATCTGGACGAAGCGCGGCCCCATCACGTCGAGCGCACGGCGAATGTCTTCCACGTACATCGGGCCTCCGCCATAGACGATGGTCTTGAAGCCGGCTGCAGCCGCTTCGGGCGAATCACTCGCTGCGATCCGTTCGACCAGCCGCTTCACCATGGTCGGCGCCGCGAACAAGCTGAGCTTGCCGACCTTCTGCGACAAACCGATCAGCTCATCGACATCGAATCCGGCCGACTCGGGAATCAGGTGGCGCCCCGCCTTGATGACCTGCATGAAGTTGTAGAGGCCCGCGCCATGCGACATCGGCGCCGCGTACACCATGACGTCGTCCGGGCTTACCGCATCGACATCCATGTAATAGCAAGCGGCCATCGCCATCAGGTTGCGATGGGTCTGCATCACGCCCTTGGGTCGGCCGGTCGTGCCGGAGGTGTAGAACAGCCAGGCCAGCGCGTCTGCTTCGCACCGCTGCAACGCGAGTGCTGCGTTAGCGTCGAACAGTGCCTGATACGCGGCCGAACCGACGATCAAGCGTTCCCGCACCTGGGCATCGCCCAGCACACCTTGCAGCTCGGCGGCAAAATCGTCACCGACGAACAATGCCGCGGCGCTTGAGTTTTCGATGATGTAGGCCGCTTCACGAGCATGCAGCTTGGCGTTGATCGGCACGACCACGAGCCCCGCCCACCATGCGCCGTACAGGATTTCGAGATACTCGGGGCAGTTGTGCATGAAGAGCGCAACGCGGTCGCCTGCCACCAGGCCTGCGCGCTGGCGCAGGTAGCCGGCAAGGCGCGCCGCCCGCTCGGCAAGCTCGCGGTAATTGCACAGCACGCGCTCGCCATGGAGCAGGGCGGGGCGCTCCGGAGAGGTCTGTGCGCTGCGCTCGAGCAAACGTGCGACGTTCATTGCGCGCGCTCCAGGATGCTGACGTAGCTCGTCACCGCCGAGCCCCCCATGTTGAACACCCCGGCCAGCGTCGCGTCCGGCACCTGCATGGCACCGGCCTCGCCGCATAACTGCATGGCCGACAGCACATGCATCGAAACCCCGGTCGCACCAATCGGGTGGCCCTTGGCCTTGAGACCGCCTGAGGGGTTCACCGGCAAGCGGCCATCGACGTACACCGTACCGTCCTCGATCAGACGCACGCCTTGACCCGGCGCGGCAAGGCCCATGGCCTCGTAGGCGAGCAATTCGGCGATGGTGAAACAGTCGTGCACTTCTGCAAACGACAGTGCATTGACATCGATCCCTGCCTGCGTCAATGCCTGCGCCCAGGCCCGACGCGGGCCTTCGAAGCCAGCCGGGTCGCGACGTGACATCGGCAGGTAGTCGCTGACCTGCGCATGGGCGCGAAAACGCACTGCGCGCGGAAAATTCGCGGCCAACGATTCATGCACAATCACCAGCGCCGCTGCGCCATCGGACACCAGGGAGCAATCGGTCTTGCGCAGCGGCGCGGCGATGACAGGATTGCGCTCGGAAACCGTATTGCAAAACTCGAAACCGAGATCCTTGCGCATCTGCGCCCACGGATTACGCACGCCATTGGCGTGGCCCTTGGCGGCAATACGCGCCAAGGCCGCCGAATGGTCGCCATAACGACTGAAGTAGGCCTGTGCCATGAGCGCGAAAATCCCCGGAAAGCTCAGCCCCGCGCTGGCCTCTTCGCGCACATAGGAAGCATTGCCCAGCACCCGGGTGATTTCAGCCCCGGACACTGCGGTCATTTTTTCCGCCCCGACCACCAGCGCAATTTTGGCGCGGCCCGACTCGATCGCGTCGATCGCCGAGTAAATCGCCGCAGCCCCCGATGCGCAGGCGTTCTCAACCCGCGTGGCGGGCTTCCAGCGCAGGCCGTCGGCGGCCTGCAACACCATCGAGGAGCAGAAAATGTCGGGAACAAAGCCGCCGTTCAGGTTGCCGAGCCAGATTGCATCGACGTCCTCTGCGGGCAGTTGGGCATGGGAAAGCGCCTCACGTGCAACCGTAACGATGAGGCTTTCAAGGTCGTGCTGGTCCAGACGGCCGAAGGGCGAATGGGACCAACCCACGATATGAGCGGTCATGATGTGTGTCTCCTTGTGTCGCCTGTTCTGACAGAGGCAACTTGGGGGACGACTTTATCGGCCGCGCTTGCTCTACTCCATTCGTATGCCTACCCTATCGTAGCCATACGTAATCCCCGCTCCAGAAGATGACCGAAGCGCAGAACACACCGCTCACCCCCGATGACCTTCAACTCGCTTTCGATCTCGCGCCGGTGGGCCTGTGCGTTTCGCGCAGCCGGGTCATTCAGCGTTGCAACGAGGCCTTTGCCGCGATGTTCGGCTATCGTGCCGACGAACTCGGCGGGCGCGCCCTCGCCTCGCTCTACCCTTCCGAGCAGGAAGGTCAGCGCATCGGCGAACAGGCCTATCCGGTGCTGCGTGCCGAAGGCTGCTATAGCGACGAGCGCATCATGCGCCACCGCGATGGCACCCTGTTCTGGTGCCATGTCTCGGGCCGCAGCCTCGACCGCGACAACCCCTACGCCTGCGCGGTATGGATGTTCGAGGACATTTCCAGACGACGCCCGGTCACCGCCGACCTGACCGCACGCGAACGCGAGATCGCCAAGTTCCTGTCGCTCGGGCAGACGAGCAAGGAAATTGCCCGCCATCTCGAAATCAGCCCCCGCACCGTCGAGGCGCATCGCGCCCGGCTGATGAAAAAGCTGCAGGTGCGCACCCACACCGAAATGATCGCCCGCTTGGTCGGGCTGTGCTGACCCAGCTGTTCCACGCCGCCGGCATCGCGAGGGTAGGCTTGGTCGCCAAGACATGAAAAACGGCGCTTACGCGCCGTTTTTCATGTCTGCGAAACCGGAGCGGACAGCGCCGCTCCAGTGCTTTACAGCGTTTCCAGCCGCAGACGCGTGACCTTGCCCTGCACCACCGGCAGCGCCTCGATGCGCGCGATCGCGGCGTTGGCGTTCTTCTCCACGGTCTGATGGGTGAGCATGATGA
>JAEWVQ010000289.1 GCA_023459095.1 Pseudomonadota bacterium
GCCGCACCCCGCGCTCCAACCCGGCCACCTACACCGGCCTGCTCACCCCGATCCGCGAGCTGTTCGCCGGCGTGCCCGAAGCGCGCGCCCGCGGCTACGGCGCCGGCCGCTTCTCGTTCAACGTCAAGGGCGGGCGCTGCGAAGCCTGCCAGGGCGACGGCCTGATCAAGGTCGAGATGCACTTCCTCCCCGACCTCTACGTACCCTGCGACGTCTGCCACGGCAAACGCTACAACCGTGAAACGCTGGATATCCACTACAAGGGCAAAACCATCTTCGACGTGCTCGAAATGACCGTGGAAGAGGCGCTCGCCTTTTTCCGCCCGGTACCGGCGGTCGCCCGCAAGCTCGAGACCCTGAGCGACGTCGGCCTCGGCTACATCCGCCTCGGGCAAAGCGCCACCACGCTGTCCGGCGGCGAAGCGCAGCGCGTGAAGCTCGCCCTCGAACTGTCGAAGCGCGACACCGGACGCACCCTGTACATTCTCGACGAGCCCACCACCGGCCTGCATTTCCACGATATCGCCCTGCTGCTCAAGGTGCTGCATCGCCTGCGCGAACACGGCAACACCGTGGTCGTCATCGAACACAACCTCGACGTGATCAGGACCGCAGACTGGGTGATCGATCTCGGCCCCGAAGGCGGCGACGGCGGCGGCACGATCTTGTGCGCGGGCACCCCGACAACGGTCGCCGCCACCGCCACGAGCCATACCGGGCGCTATCTGCGCAGCGCCCTGTCACCTGCCGGGACACGCTGACCGGCGGGCGACAGGCTCCGACTAAAGGCGTAGTCTGGCAGCACTTACAATTCGCGACGCCTCCCGGCTTGCAGCCCGCGCCGCGGCGCGCGAACATGCCGCACAGCTATCCCAGCAGAGAGACCGATCATGGCCGATACGCCGACCGACCCCCGCGAGCGTTTCCTCAACCGCATCGAACGACGGACGCGCTTCCTCACCACACTGAAAGACTGCGGTCTGGGGCTGTACCTGCCGGCCGAGGAGCAAAAGCGCAAGCACGCCATCGACCAGCTCGCACGCATGACCGCGCGCCAGAGCGAACTGCCCCATCTCGACGCCGCCACCCTGGCCGAAGCCGCGGCGATCCTGACTACCCATATCGAGGCGATGCAGGCGCTGCTGCCTCACGATGTCCAGTACCGCAGCCGGATCCGTCGCGCGTCCTGGTAAGCCCCCTCAGGGCGCCCGATAGCCGGCAGGGTTGGCCTGCTGCCAGCGCCAGGCGTCTGCACACATCGCCAGCAGATCGCGCGTCGCATGCCAGCCCAGCCTCTGTGCGGCACGCGCGGGATTTGCCCAGCACGCGGCGACGTCGCCGGGCCGACGGTCGACGATTGAGTACGGCACCCGCCGCCCGGAGGCCGCCTCGAAAGCGCGCACGACCTCGAGCACGCTGTAGCCGCGCCCGGTTCCCAAATTGAGCGTGGTCACCGGATCGAGCGCATCGAGACGTTCGAGCGCACGCACATGCCCCAGCGCCAGATCCACCACATGTATGTAGTCGCGCACGCCAGTGCCGTCCGGCGTCGCATAGTCGCCGCCATAGACCTGCAGTTCGGGCAAGCGCCCCACCGCCACCTGGCTCACATAAGGCATCAGATTGTTGGGAATGCCACCTGGATCCTCGCCGATACGCCCGCTCGGATGGGCGCCAACCGGATTGAAGTAGCGCAGCAACGCGACACGCCAGCGCGGGTCGGCAGCGGCGAGGTCACGCAATACCTCCTCGCCGATCAACTTCGTCCTGCCGTATGGATTAGTCGCCGAAGTCGGCGCGCCCTCGTCGATCGGCACCGATTCCGGTTCTCCATACACGGTTGCCGAGGAACTGAACACGATGCGCCTGACCGCAGCGGCGTCCATCGCTTCGAGCAAGCCGAACAGGCCACCGAGATTGTTGCGGTAATACAGCAAGGGCTTGCGCACCGACTCGCCGACCGCCTTGCTCGCCGCGAAATGCACCACCGCCTCGATGCGGTAAGTCCCGAACACCGTAGCCATCGTCTGCCGGCAACCGACATCGCCCTCGACAAAACCGGCCAGTGGCCTCCCGGCCAACTGTGCAACCCGCTCCAGGGCCACGACCGATGCGTTTGACAAGTCGTCGACGACAACGACCTCATGCCCGGCCTGCAGCAACTCGACGCAAGTGTGCGAGCCGATATAGCCCGCCCCCCCGGTAACCAGAATCGTACTCATGGCAACAAACCCTCACCTCTTCGCTTCAGCCACACCCGAGGCGTTCTGGCGGCGGCACACTGCCACCGCAGTCGCCCCAAACTGCAGCTCGGGCTGAGCTGCGCTTGCCGTCGTACGAAAAAAAAGCCGGGGGCAACCCGGCTTTCTTCTGCATGCATGAGCCCAGACTCAGGCTGCAGCTTCCTGCTCGACCGCTTCCACGTCCACATCCGGACGATCCACGAGTTCGACCAGCGCCATCGGCGCGTTGTCGCCATCACGGAAACCGAACTTCAGGATGCGCAGGTAACCGCCGTTGCGGGTGGCGTAGCGCGGGCCCAGTTCGTCGAACAGCTTGACCACCATATCGCGGTCGCGCAGGCGGTTGAACGCCAAGCGACGATTGGACAGGCTGGGTTTCTTGCCCAGGGTGATCATCGGCTCCACCACGCGGCGAAGTTCCTTAGCCTTGGGCAGCGTCGTCTTGATCACCTCATGACGCAGCAGCGAGTTGGCCATGTTGCGGAACATGGCCTGACGGTGGCTGCTGGTCCGATTCAGCTTGCGAAGACCGTTACGGTGACGCATTTCAATTCCTCACTTGAAGCCACCGATCAGCCGAGCTTTTCGAGCCCGGCAGGCGGCCAGTTTTCCAGTTTCATGCCCAGCGTCAGCCCGCGGGAGGCCAACACTTCCTTGATCTCGTTCAGCGACTTGCGACCGAGGTTCGGCGTCTTGAGCAACTCGGTCTCGGTGCGCTGGATCAGGTCACCGATGTAGTAGATGTTCTCGGCCTTCAGGCAGTTCGCCGAACGTACCGTGAGCTCGAGGTCATCAACCGGGCGCAGCAGAACCGGATCGATGGTCTGGGGCTTGACCGCCTCGGTCGCAACCGGGGTGCCTTCCAGATCGGCGAACACGGACAGCTGATCCATGAGCACGCGAGCCGCATAGCGGATCGCTTCCTCGGGATCGACCGCGCCGTTGGTCTCGATGTCGATGATCAGGCGATCGAGGTCGGTACGCTGCTCCACGCGAGCGCTTTCCACCAGATAGCTGACGCGACGCACCGGACTGTAGGACGCATCGAGCATCACACGTCCGATCGTCTTGCTTTCACCATTGCTCGGACGGGCGTTGCCGGGAACGTAGCCACGCCCCTCATCGACCTTGATCTGCATATCCAGCTTGCCACCGGGGGCAAGATGGGCAATGACGTGATCCGGATTGATGATCTCGACGTCGTGTCCGGTTTCGATATCCGCCGCGGTCACCACACCTTCGCCCGATTTGTTCAGGCGCAGCGTCGTTTCGCTGCGATTATGCAGCTTGAACACCACTCCCTTCAGGTTCAGGAGCAGGTCAACCATGTCTTCCCGAACGCCGTCGAGCGTCGAGTACTCGTGCAAGACGCCTTCGATCGTCACTTCCGTCGCTGCATGACCCGGCAGCGAGGAAAGGAGAATGCGCCGCAGCGCATTCCCCAGGGTATGACCGAACCCGCGTTCGAACGGCTCCATCGTCACCTTTGCCTGAACCGGCGAGATGCTCTGGACGTCGATGATGCGCGGTTTCAGCAGTACATTGCTTTGCATCAGCATTTCCTCGGAACTATGAGCTCAGCGCACCCCCTTAGCGGGAGTACAGTTCCACAACCAGACCTTCATTGATCGTTGCGGACAGCTCGGAACGCTGCGGATAGGCCTTGAACACGCCCTTGCCAGCCTTCGCATCGACTTCCAGCCACTCCGGGAAGCCACGCGATTCGGCGGCCTCGAGGGCAGCCTTGACGCGCAGGTGGCCACGGACACGCTCCACCAGCTCGACCACATCACCGGGGCGAACGGTATACGAGGGAATGTTCACGCGCTTGCCATTGACCAGCACGCCGTTGTGGCGAACGACCTGGCGGGCTTCGGCACGCGAGGCACCAAAACCCATGCGGAAAGCGACGGAGTCCAAACGACCTTCGAGCAGCTGCAGCAGGTTCTCGCCAGTCTGACCGCGACGGCGGTCGGCTTCCGAATAAACCTTGCGGAACTGACGCTCAAGCACGCCATACAGGCGGCGGATCTTCTGCTTCTCACGCAGTTGCACGCCATAGCCGGACAGACGCTGACCGGAACGCTGGCCGTGCTGACCGGGCGCGTAGGCGCGACGTTCGATGGCACACTTGTCGGTGAAGCACTTCTCACCTTTCAGGAACAGCTTTTCGCCCTCGCGACGGCACTGACGGCACTTGGGATCGAGATTACGAGCCACGTTTCAACTCCTTGTCAGATGCGGCGCTTCTTCGGCGGACGGCAGCCGTTGTGCGGGATGGGCGTGATGTCCGTGATGCTGGCGATCTTCATGCCCAGAGCGTTGAGCGCGCGGACCGCGGATTCGCGACCCGGGCCGGGGCCCTTGATGCGCACTTCCAAATTCTTCACGCCGCATTCCTGCGCGACCTTGCCGGCCGCCTCGGCGGCGACCTGCGCGGCGAACGGCGTGCTCTTGCGCGAACCCTTGAAGCCCGCGCCGCCCGACGTCGCCCACGACAGGGCGTTGCCCTGACGATCGGTAATCGTGATGATGGTGTTGTTGAAGCTCGCATGAACGTGAGCGATGCCTTCGGCCACGTTCTTCTTGATTTTCTTACGAACCTTCGTTGCAGTCTTAGCCATTATCGGTTCCTATTACTTCTTGCCGGCGATCGCCTTGCGCGGCCCTTTACGGGTGCGGGCGTTCGTGCGGGTGCGCTGGCCGCGGAGCGGAAGCCCGCGACGGTGACGGACGCCACGGTAGCAACCGAGATCCATCAGACGCTTGATGTTCATCGTCGTTTCACGACGCAGATCGCCCTCGACCACGAAGCGACCGACCTCGTCACGCAGCTTTTCCATATCGGACTCGGTCAGATCCTTGATCTTCACCGAACGAGCAATCCCAGCAGCATCGCAAATCTTCTGAGCACGCGAACGGCCGATCCCATAGACGGCGGTCAGCGCGATCTCGGCATGCTTGTGGTTGGGAATGTTTACCCCAGCAATACGGGCCATTCGTTTACCCCAAAACGCTAAACATTAAATTTTAATACCTGGGCTTGACAAGATCAACCCTGGCGCTGCTTGTGCCGGGGGTCGGTGCAGATGACCCGCACCACGCCCTTGCGGCGAATGATCTTGCAGTTACGGCAGATCCGCTTGACTGAAGCCTGGACTCTCATGCTCTTGCTCCTGTTTCTCTAATTCTTTACTTGGTCCGGAACACGATCCGGCCCTTGGTCAGGTCGTACGGGGTGAGTTGCACCGTGACCTTGTCACCCGGAAGAATGCGGATGTAGTGCATCCGCATCTTCCCCGAAATATGGCCGAGGACCATGTGGCCGTTCTCAAGCCTCACCTTGAACGTCGCATTGGGAAGGTTCTCTGTGACCTCCCCCTGCATCTCGATCACGTCTTCCTTGGCCATCGGTCACCTGGACGGTAATCCCGCCCCTTTGAAGTTTGCCTTCTTCAACAGGCTTTCATACTGATGGGACATCACGTAGGCCTGAACCTGAGCCATGAAATCCATCGTCACGACAACCAAGATCAGCAGCGAGGTTCCGCCGAAATAGAACGGTACGTTCCACTTCAGAATCAGGAACTCCGGCAGCAGGCAGACGAGCGTGATGTACACCGCGCCAGCGAGGGTGAGCCGCGTGAGGATCTTGTCGATGTAACGCGCAGTCTGGTCTCCGGGACGGATACCAGGCACGAACGCACCACTCTTCTTCAAGTTGTCCGCCGTCTCCCGCGCATTGAACACTAGTGCGGTATAGAAGAAACAGAAGAAGATGATCGCCAGCGCGTACAGCATCACGTAGATCGGCTGACCGGGCGACAGCGTAGAAGCGATGTCACGCAGCCACGTCATGTTCTCCGACGCTCCGAACCACTGCCCCAGCGTTGCCGGGAACAAGATTATGCTGGACGCGAAGATCGGCGGAATGACGCCTGACATGTTCAGCTTCAACGGCAGATGGGAGCTTTGCCCGCCATACACCTTGTTGCCGACCTGACGCTTGGCGTAATTCACCAGAATCTTGCGCTGGCCGCGCTCGACGAAGACCACGAACCCGGTCACAACCACCACGAGAATGCAAATCACCAACGCTGTGAAGGGATGCATCGCGCCGGTGCGGACCAGTTCAAACAGGCCGCCTATCGCGCTCGGCAACCCTGCCGCGATCCCGGCGAAAATGATGATCGAGATGCCGTTACCCAAGCCGCGCTCAGTGATCTGCTCGCCAAGCCACATCAGGAACATCGTTCCCGTGACCAGCGTGGCGACCGTAACGAAGCGGAACATCAAGCCCGGATCCAGCACGAGGCCCGCCTGCCCTTCGAGGGCGATCGCAATCCCGAGGGACTGAGCGAACGCCAGAACGAGAGTGCCGTAGCGGGTGTACTGGGTGATCTTTCGACGCCCTGCCTCGCCTTCTTTCTTCAGCGCCTCGAACTGCGGCACAGCGACCGTCATCAACTGCATGATGATCGACGCCGAAATGTACGGCATGATGCCAAGCGCAAAGATCGTGAAGCGTGAAAGCGCACCACCCGAAAACAGGTTGAAGACCCCAAGGATCCCCCCCGCCTGCGACTGGAACAACTCGGCCAGTCGCGCGGGATCGATGCCCGGAACAGGAATGTGCGCGCCGATCCGATAAACGATCAGCGCGCCGACCAGGAACAGGAGCCGGCGCTTCAAATCGCCGAACCGCCCTGCATTCCCCATCGTGGCAGCAGGATTAGCCACAGCCTTTTCCTTGCTTACTCGGCCGTCGCAACGGAGCCGCCCGCCGCTTCGATCGCGGCACGCGCGCCTTTGGTTGCGCCAACGCCGCGCAGCACGACCTTCTTGCTGATCTCGCCGGACAGCACGACCTTCGCCGACAGCGCGTCAGCAGGGACGATACCGGCCTGCATCAGGACCAGCAGATCGACTTCGTCGACCGGCAGTGCTGCGAGCTCGGACAGACGCACCTCGGCGTTGCGCGCACGGGTGAGCGAGACAAAGCCACGCTTGGGCAGACGACGCTGAAGCGGCATCTGACCGCCTTCGAAGCCGACCTTGTGGAAGCCGCCGGAACGCGACTTCTGACCTTTGTGGCCGCGGCCGCAGGTCTTACCCAGGCCGCTGCCCATGCCGCGACCAACACGCTTGGCCGCGGACTTCGAGCCGGCACCGGGTTTGATGGTATTCAGGCGCATATCAACCCTCACACTTAACCAGGTACGACACCTTGTTGACCATGCCCCGCACCGCAGGGGTATCGATCAACTCAACGGTGTGATTCAGGCGACGCAGGCCCAGACCACGCACCGTTGCACGGTGGGACTGTTTCGTTCCGATCACGCTCTTGACGAGCGTGACCTTGATCTTCTTGTCGGACATCGCTTACCCCAGGATCTCTTCGACGGACTTGCCGCGCTTGGCAGCGATCTCCGCCGGGGTGTTGATCGCCATCAGGCCGTTGATCGTCGCGCGAACCACGTTATAGGGGTTCGTCGAGCCGATGCACTTGCAGATGATGTCGGTCACGCCCATCACCTCGAAGACGGCACGCATCGGACCGCCAGCGATGATGCCGGTACCGCCGGGAGCGGGCTGCATCAGCACCGAGGCGGCGCCGTGCTTGCCGATCACGGTGTGCTGCAGGGTACCGTTCTTCAGCGAGACCTTCTTCATCTTGCGACGCGCTTCGTCCATCGCCTTCTGTACCGCGACCGGCACTTCACGCGACTTGCCCTTGCCCATGCCGATACCGCCGTCGCCGTCGCCGACCACGGTCAGCGCGGCAAAACCGAGGATCCGACCGCCCTTCACAACCTTGGTGACGCGGTTGATCGCCACCATCTTCTCGCGGAGGCCGTCGTCACGCTCCTCGGAGGCCTGCGCGCGTTTGGTTTGCTGCTTAGCCATTCGAATCCTCGCTTAGAACTTCAGACCGCCTTCGCGGGCAGCCTCGGCCAGCGTCTTCACGCGACCGTGATACAGGAAGCCCGAGCGGTCGAATGCGACCGTCTCGATCCCGGCAGCCTTGGCGCGTTCGGCGATGAGCTTGCCGACCACTTCCGCTGCCTGCTTGTTGCCGCCATTCGACACCTGGGCACGAACCGCGGGTTCGACGGTCGAAGCCGCCGCCAACACACGCGAACCGCAACCCGAGATGATCTGTGCGTAGATATGGCAGTTGGAACGGAACACGGCCAGGCGCACCGCTTTGAGCTCCGCGAGCTTGGCGCGGGTTTTGCGCGCACGGCGAAGACGAGTTTCTTTCTTGTTCATGACGAACCGCCTTACTTCTTCTTGGTTTCCTTGAGCACCACCACTTCGTCCGAATAACGGACGCCCTTGCCCTTATAAGGCTCGGGAGCGCGGTAGGCCCGCACCTCGGCCGCGACCTGACCGACTTGCTGCTTGTCGGCACCCTTGATCACGATCTCGGTCTGAGTGGGAGTTTCAACCTTCACGCCGGCGGGCATCTGATGCACCACCGGATGGGAGAAACCCAGCGAAAGATTCAGCTTGTCGCCTTGCGCCTGGGCCCGATAACCCACGCCCACCAGCGTCAGCTTGCGCTCGAAACCCTTGCTGACTCCGGTCACCATGTTGCTGAGCAGGGCGCGCATCGTACCCGACATCGCGCGGGCGTTATCGACGCCTTCGCGGGCTTTGCACACCAGCGCATCGCCTTCGCGCTCGACACTGACCGCCGCGCTCAGCGTCTGACGCAGACTGCCCAACGGACCCTTCACTGCGATTTCAGTCGCGGAAATGCTGACTTCGACACCGCCGGGAATCGCCACCGGATTCTTAGCTACACGAGACATGGCACCCCCTTACGCGACCAGGCAGATAACTTCACCGCCCACGCGACTGGCGCGCGCGGCACGATCGGTCATCACACCCTTGGGCGTGGAAACAATGGCGACACCGAGGCCGTTCATGACGCGCGGCAGATCATCGCTACCCTTGTAAACACGAAGCCCGGGGCGGCTGACCCGCTCGATCCGCTCGATAACCGGGCGGCCGGCGTAATACTTCAGCGCAAGGTCGAGCTCGGCCTTGCCGGCAGCCTCGCGGACAACAAAACCATCGATATAGCCTTCGTCCTGCAGAACCTTGGCGATCGCCAGTTTCAGCTTGGACGAGGGCATGCTCACGCTCGCCTTCTGGGCTTGCTGCCCATTGCGGATGCGCGTCAGCATGTCGGCGATCGGATCGGACATACTCATCTTCGTTTTCTCCTTACCAGCTCGCCTTGGTCATGCCCGGCACTTCACCGCGGAACGCGATTTCGCGCAGCTTGTTGCGGCACAAACCAAACTTGCGGAACACACCCCGCGGACGACCCGTCAGGCTGCAACGATTGCGACCACGAGTCGGATTGGCATTGCGCGGCAGTTGCTGAACCGCCAGCCGGGCAGCCATCCGCTCTTCGTCGGACAACTTGGTATCCTTGATCTGCGCGTTCAGTGCGGCGCGCTTGGCGGCGTACTTCTCCACCAGCTTGCGGCGCTTTTCTTCGCGATTGATCAGAGCCAGTTTTGCCATATCACCCTCAATTCTTGAACGGGAACTTGAACGCACCGAGAAGCGCACGCGCTTCCTGATCGCTCTTGGCCGTCGTCGTGATGCTGATGTTCATCCCGCGCAGCACGTCGATCTTGTCGTACTCGATCTCGGGAAAAATGATCTGTTCCTTGACGCCGAGATTGTAATTACCCCGACCATCGAAACCCTTGGCGGCGATACCACGAAAATCGCGGACACGCGGCAGAGCGATCGTCACCAGACGATCCAGGAACTCGTACATCTTCGGGCCGCGCAGCGTCACCATGCAGCCGATCGGATAGCCGTCGCGGATCTTGAAACCGGCGATCGACTTACGGGCCTTTGTCGACACAGGCTTCTGGCCCGCGATCTTGGTCATGTCACCAATCGCATTCTCCAGAATCTTCTTGTCGCCGACCGCCTCACCGACACCCATGTTCAGCGTGATCTTGCTGATCCGCGGAACTTCCATGACGGATTTGTAGCCGAACTGCTTCAGCAGCTCAGGCACCACAGCATCCTTGTAAAACTGTTGCAAGCGAGCCATTGCCACTCCTTACGCGTCCACCATCTCGCCGTTCGACTTGAAGAAACGCACCTTGCGGCCATCTTCAAGCACCTTGATCCCGACACGATCAGCCTTCTGCGAAGCGGGATTGAACAGCGCGACGTTCGAAACGTGAATCGGCATCTCTTTTTCGACGATACCGCCAACTTCACCCTTGAGCGGATTCGGACGAACGTGCTTCTTGACCCGATTCACACCCTCGACCACCAGACGCTCGTCGTCAACGCGACGCAGCACGGCACCGCGACGCCCGCGATCCTTGCCTGCGAGCACCACCACTTCATCACCCTTGCGGATTTTGTTCATCTAACTGACTCCTTAGAGCACTTCAGGCGCCAGCGAGACGATCTTCATGAACCGCTCGGAGCGCAGCTCACGCGTCACCGGCCCGAAGATACGGGTACCGATCGGCTCGAGCTTGTTGTTCAGAAGCACCGCCGCATTGTTGTCGAACTTGACCAGCGATCCGTCCGGACGACGAACACCCTTCGCAGTACGCACGACGACGGCATTGTAGACGTCACCCTTCTTGACGCGACCACGCGGAGCCGCATCCTTGACCGTGACCTTGATGATGTCGCCAACGCTGGCATAGCGACGCTTAGAGCCACCAAGCACCTTGATGCACATCACCGAACGTGCGCCGGTGTTATCGGCGACATCCAGCCTGGACTGCATTTGAATCATGAATTTATCTCCAACTTATCCCGCAGCGCGGTCAGTCTTGGAACCCGTCAGGGTCGAATGCCCCAGCGAGCACCGGAGCAAAGATTTGAAAGTATAACAGCTTGACGCCGGAAGCGCCAAGCTGTTCTCACAAAAAATTGCCGACCGACTCGATCAGATAATGCGCGCCTTCTCAACCACGCGCGTCACACGCCAAGTCTTGGTGCGCGAGATCGGACGGCACTCCTCGATCTCAACCAGGTCACCCTGGGCCGCGCTGCCATCCTCGACGTGAGCGTGGTACTTCGCCGAACGGGTGATGATCTTGCCGTAAAGCGGATGCTTCACACGCCGTTCGACAAGCACCGTAACCGTCTTGTCCATCTTGTCGCTCACAACACGCCCGGTCAGGGCGCGGCGAACCTTTTCAACTTGCTCGCTCATTTCTGATCCGCCTTTTCGCGCAGGAGAGTACGAACGCGCGCGATGTCGCGACGCACCTTCCCGATTTGGCTGGTATTGCCCAGTTGCTGAGTCGCAAGCTGCATGCGCAGCGAGAACTGCGCTTTCAGCAGCTCAAGCAACTCCTGGTTCAGTTCATCTGCGCTCTTGGCGCGGAGTTCACTCGCTTTCATGCTTACCCCACCTGGCGCGTGACGAACACGGTCTCGAGCGGAAGCTTCGCGGCAGCAAGCCGGAAGGCTTCACGGGCGAGCGCCTCGTCCACGCCGTCCATTTCGTAGAGCACCTTGCCCGGCTGGATCTCCGCGACCCAGTACTCGGGGTTACCCTTACCATTACCCATACGCACTTCCGCCGGCTTGCGCGAAATCGGCTTGTCGGGGAAGACACGGATCCAGATCCGGCCGCCACGCTTGATGTGGCGAGTCATCGCCCGGCGTGCGGATTCGATCTGGCGGGCAGTTAGGCGCCCACGACCGATAGCCTTGAGGCCGAAATCGCCGAAGCTCACTTTGGCGCCGCGCGTCGCGAGGCCCGTGTTACGGCCCTTCTGCTCCTTGCGATACTTTCTTCTGGTCGGCTGCAGCATCATTCACTCCTGCTATCTTCTTGCCGGCCCTGGGCGTCACCGGAGCGACGCGCGGGACGACGACCCGGACGACCTTCACCGTCACGCGGCGCACCACGACGACCACGGCGGTTGTCGGCTTCCGGCTCGGCGGCGACCGGCTGTTCGTTGCGGCCGAGCATTTCGCCCTTGAACACCCAGACCTTGATCCCGATGATGCCGTAGGTGGTCTTCGCCTCGGAGACACCGTAATCGATGTTGGCGCGCAGCGTGTGCAGCGGCACACGACCTTCGCGATACCACTCGGTGCGAGCGATTTCGGCGCCGTTCAGACGGCCAGAGCTCATGATCTTGATGCCTTGGGCACCCAGACGCATCGCGTTCTGCATCGCGCGCTTCATCGCACGGCGGAACATGATGCGCTTCTCGAGCTGCTGCGCGATCGAATCGGCGATCAGCTTGGCATCGATCTCGGGCTTGCGCACTTCTTCGATGTTCACGTGGACCGGCACGCCAACGATCTTCTGCAGATCGCGCTTCAGCGCTTCGATATCCTCACCCTTCTTGCCGATGACGACGCCCGGACGAGCGCTGTACAGCGTGATGCGGGCGTTCTTCGCCGGACGCTCGATGACCACGCGGCCAACCGAGGCGTGTGCCAGACGCTTCTTGAGGTAATCCCGAACCTTCAGATCTTCGTGCAGCATCTTGGAGAAGTCCTGGCTCGAAGCGAACCAGCGCGAACCCCAATCACGCGTAACGGCAAGACGGAAGCCGGTGGGATGGATTTTCTGACCCATGTCTACTCCTTACTCGCCGACGGTCACGAAGATGTGGCAGGTCGGCTTGGAGATGCGATTGCCGCGCCCCTTCGCTCGGGCCGTGAAACGCTTCAGCGTCATGCCCTCTTCCACGTGAATCGTCTTGACCTTCAGCGCGTCGATATCGGCGCCGTCATTGTGTTCGGCATTCGCGATGGCGGACTCGACCACCTTGCGGACGATCTTCGCGCCCTTCTTGGGCGAGAAGGCGAGGATGCTCAGCGCCTGATCGACACGCTTGCCGCGCACCAGATCAGCCACCAGACGGCCTTTCTGAGCGGACAGACGGACGCCACGGAGAATTGCTTTGGTTTCCATGTGCGCTTACCTCTTCGCCTTCTTGCTCGCCGCGTGACCCTTGAAGGTACGCGTCAGCGCAAATTCACCCAGCTTGTGACCGACCATATTCTCGGACACATACACCGGAATGTGCTGCCGGCCGTTGTGCACAGCGATCGTCAGACCGACGAAATCCGGCAGGACCGTGGAGCGACGCGACCAGGTCTTGATCGGACGCTTGTCGTTGCTCGCCCGCGCGGCGTCGACCTTCTTCAGGAGGTGCGCGTCGATGAACGGGCCTTTCTTGATAGAACGTGCCATCTGTTACCCCTTAACGCTTGTGACGACGCTGCACGATCATCGTGTCGGTGCGCTTGTTGTTCCGGGTACGGTAACCCTTCGCCGGCGTACCCCACGGGCTCACCGAGACACGACCTTCGCCGGTACGGCCTTCGCCGCCACCGTGCGGGTGATCGACCGGGTTCATCGCCACACCACGAACGGTCGGACGGATACCGCGCCAGCGATTCGCACCGGCCTTGCCGATCTTGCGCAGGCTATGCTCTTCGTTGCCGACTTCACCGATGGTCGCACGGCACTCGACATGCACACGGCGGATCTCACCGGAACGCAGACGCAGCTGGGCGTAGGACCCTTCACGCGCCAGCAATTGCACCGAGGTACCGGCTGCGCGCGCGATCTGAGCACCTTTGCCCGGCATCATCTCCACGCAGTGGATGGTCGAACCCACCGGAATATTCCGAATCGGCAGGGCATTGCCCGGCTTGATCGGCGCTTCCACCCCGCTCACCACCTGCTGACCGACAGCCAGACCACGCGGCGCGATGATGTAGCGACGCTCGCCATCGGCGTAGCACAGCAAAGCGATGTTGGCGGAGCGATTCGGGTCGTACTCGATACGCTCGATCTTGGCGACCACGCCATCCTTGTTGCGACGGAAGTCGATCACGCGATAGTGCTGCTTGTGGCCACCACCCTGGTGGCGCACGGTGATGCGACCGCTGTTGTTACGACCCGCCTGGCTCGATTTCTTCTCGAGCAGCGGCGCATACGGACGCCCCTTGTGGAGATCCGGATTGACCACCTTGACCATCGCACGACGGCCGGCGGACGTAGGCTTGAGTTTTACCAGTGCCATGATCGATCACTCCCCGGCCGCAAAGTTGATTTCCTGGCCGGGCTTCAGGCAGACGAACGCCTTCTTCCAGTCCTTGCGGCGGCCCATCATCTTGCCGAAACGCTTGACCTTGCCCTTCACGTTCAGGATCTGCACCGACTTCACCTCGACCTTGAACAGCGCTTCGACAGCCGCCTTCACTTCAGGCTTCGTCGCATCGGTCGCAACCTTGAACACCACTTGCTCGTTCTTGTCGGCGACAAAAGTCGCCTTCTCGGAAATCTGCGGGGCGAGCAACACCTGCAGCAGACGCTCCTGGCTGATAGCGCTCATTGCCACGCTTCCTCCATCTTGGCCAGCGCACCCTTGGTGACCAGCACCTTCGGGAAACGCACCAGCGACACCGGATCGGCTTCCTGCACCTCGAGCACCAGAACTTTGTGCAGGTTACGCGACGACAGGAACAGGTTTTCATCCATCTCGTCGGTGATGACGAGGACGGAATCCAGACCCATACCCTTCAGCTTCTGCACCAGCATGCGAGTCTTCGGCGCCTCGACAGCAAAATCATCGACGACCGCCAGACGATCCTCGCGAGCCAGCTGCGACAAAATCGACGCAACACCCGCGCGGTACATCTTACGATTGACCTTCTGGCTGAAGTTTTCGTCAGGCGAGCTCGGGAAAATCTTGCCGCCTCCACGCCACAGCGGGCTCGACGCCATACCGGCACGAGCATTGCCCGTACCCTTCTGACGGAACGGCTTGCGCGTCGACTTCGACACTTCGGCACGCCCCTTCTGGGCGCGATTACCGGAGCGGGCATTCGCCATGTAGGCGGTCACCACCTGGTGGATCAGCGCCTCGTTGTACTCACGACCGAACAGCACATCGGACGCCTGCAGCGTCGACGCAGCCTGCCCCTGGTCGTTCAAGAGCTTCAATTCCATACTCGCCCCCTTACGCCTTCACAGCCGGACACACGACAACGTCGCCGCCCTTGGCACCCGGAACAGCGCCCTTGACCAGCAGCAACTGACGTTCGGCATCAACACGAACCACTTCCAGACCCTGGACGGTGCGCTGAACGGCGCCATACTGACCCGCCATCCGCTTACCCGGGAACACGCGCCCCGGATCCTGCGCCATACCAATGGAGCCCGGCGAGTTGTGCGAAATGGAGTTACCGTGGGAAGCACGGTTGGACGAGAAGTTGTGACGCTTGATCGGACCGGAAAAGCCCTTACCGATCGACACACCCGTGACATCAACTTTCTGACCGGCTGCGAAGATCTCCGCACTGACCGCATCACCCGCCTTCAGACTGGCAAGCTGATCAGCCTCGACACGGAACTCCTTGAGCGCACGGCAAGGCTCAACCCCCGCCTTGGCGAGATGACCGGCGAGCGCTTTAACCACGCGCGAGGCGCGACGCTTGCCAACTGCGACCTGGACCGCGGCATAGCCATCGATCTCGGGCGTCTTGATCTGGGACACGCGATTGTCGGACACGTCAAGCACCGTGACCGGGATGGACCTACCATCCTCGGCGAAGATGCGAGTCATGCCAACCTTGCGTCCAACAAGGCCTAGACTCATTTTTTTCTCCTGATTCTCGGTTGCGATTGACCGAGGGTCATACGAATTATTGCGCCAAAAGGCACAAGGGCCGGATTATACCGGCCCATCTTCACTTCACGCAAGCTTGAAACCGCTTACTGAAGCTTGATCTCGACATCCACGCCCGCCGGCAGATCCAACTTCATCAGCGCGTCGACCGTCTTGTCGGTCGGATCAATGATGTCCATCAAGCGTTGATGGGTGCGGATTTCCATCTGGTCGCGCGACGCCTTGTTGACGTGCGGCGAACGCAGCAGATCGAAACGCTCGATACGCGTCGGCAGGGGAACCGGGCCACGCACGACAGCACCGGTGCGCTTTGCAGTATCGACAATTTCGAGCGCCGACTGATCAATCAGACGGTAGTCGAAGGCTTTCAGACGGATGCGGATTTTTTGGTTCTGCATGATTGCTTCCAAAGAGCGAATTAAAAGAGCGGTTTTTTCTTGCACAAAGACAAGCGGCGGGCAACATCGCCCGCCGCTTGCGCATCATCAATTACTCGATGATCTTGGCAACCACGCCGGCGCCGACGGTACGGCCACCTTCGCGGATCGCGAAACGCAGACCTTCTTCCATGGCGATCGGCGCGATCAGCTTGACGGTGATCGACACGTTGTCACCC
>JAEWVQ010000290.1 GCA_023459095.1 Pseudomonadota bacterium
CAGGGGCAGGACCA
This sequence comes from Pseudomonadota bacterium, assembly GCA_023459095.1. GTDB lineage: Bacteria > Pseudomonadota > Gammaproteobacteria > Burkholderiales > Rhodocyclaceae > JAEWVQ01. The sequence goes on from JAEWVQ010000290.1 coordinate 15, forward strand.
CCGGCGGCGTCCCGAGCGCGAGCGCGCCCACGCCGGAGAAATCGAGGTTGTAGGCACCGAAGTGGTTGTTGCGCTCCCCCGAGACCACGAAGTAGTACTGCACCCCCGCCTCCAGCGCGAAGTCGTCGAACCCCGAGCTGCCCTGGCCGGAGTACTTCGAGCCCAGCAGATTGGCCAGCGGCGCAGCGGCGTCGAAGGCATCGCGATAGAGGAAGACGTAGGGGTTGTAGCCGCGCCGCGCGGAGCTCGCGAAAAGGTCGTAGGCCCCCGAGGTGTCCACGAAGAACGCGACACTCTGGTAAGACACGTTGTTGCCGTTGCCGGGGACGCCACCGGGACGCGTCCAGTGATCGCCGTCCTGGGTGTTGCCGGTATAGGTCGGCGCGGCGTGCGCGGCGCCCGCCATCAGGCCGGCCAGCAGGGCTACGGCGATCATTTTTTTCATTGTCTGTCCTCGATTGGGGGGTGGCATTGGTCAGGCCGGATTGTGCCGGCATGCGGCCGGCGCCCGCATGAACAAAGTCACGCCCCCAACCGAAGAAAACTCACATTTACTCAAACACTTCGGCATCACCCAGAAACCGCCCCTCGCGGTCCTTGGCCGACAGCAGCGGCTCGCCGTCGAGCGGCCACACGATGCCGATCGCCGGGTCGTCCCAGCGGATGCAGCGTTCGTGCTCGGGAGCGTAGTAGTCGGTGGTCTTGTAGAGGAAGTCGGCGCTGTCGCTGAGCACGACGAAGCCGTGCGCGAAGCCCGGCGGCACCCACAGCTGGCGCTGGTTGTCCGCGCTCAGCTCGACACCGACCCAGCGTCCGAAGGTGGGCGAGGCGCGCCGCACATCCACCGCCACGTCGAACACACAACCGCTCGCCACCCGCACCAGCTTGCCCTGCGGCTGCTGGATCTGGTAGTGCAGGCCGCGCAGCACGCCCCTGGCCGAGCGCGAGTGGTTGTCCTGCACGAAATTCACGTCGAGCCCGGTGAGTTCGCGGAAGGTGCGCGCGTTGTAGCTTTCCATGAAGAAGCCGCGCGCATCGCCGAACACCCGGGGTTCGAAGATGAGGACTTCGGGAATCGCCGTCTGCACCGCCTTCATCAGAACACCCGCTCTTCGAGCAAACGCACCAGATACTGGCCGTAGCCGTTCTTCGCCAGCGGCGCGGCGAGGCGCCGCAGCTGCTCGCCGTCGATCCAGCCGGCGCGCCAGGCGATCTCCTCGGGGCAGGCGACCTTCAACCCCTGGCGCTTTTCGATGGTCTGGATGAACAGCCCGGCGTCGAGCAGGCTCTCGTGGGTGCCGGTGTCGAGCCAGGCGTGGCCGCGGCCCATGACCTGCACGTCGAGCGCGCCCTGCGCCAGATAGCGCTTGTTGACGTCGGTGATCTCCAACTCGCCGCGCGCGCTCGGTTTCAGCCCGTGGGCGATATCGACGACCTGCGCATCGTAGAAATACAGCCCGGTCACCGCATAGCGGCTCTTAGGCTTCGCCGGCTTTTCCTCCAGGCTCACCGCGCGGCCGGCAGCGTCGAACTCGACCACGCCGTAGCGCTCGGGGTCATGCACCGGGTAGGCGAACACGGTGGCGCCCGCGGCGCGCGCGTCGGCGCCGCGCAGCTGGGCGGCGAAGTCGTGGCCGTAGAACAGGTTGTCGCCCAGCACCAGCGCCGACGGCCCGCCGTCGATGAAGTCCTCGCCGATGATGAAGGCCTGCGCCAGCCCGTCCGGGCTGGGCTGCACCGCGTAGCTCAGGCGGAGGCCCCACTGGCTGCCGTCACCGAGCAGCTGCTCGAAGCGCGGCGTGTCCATCGGCGTGGAGATGATGAGGATCTCGCGGATGCCGGCGAGCATCAGGGTGGCGAGCGGGTAGTAGATCATCGGCTTGTCGTACACCGGCAGCAGCTGCTTGGACACGGCCAGCGTGGCCGGGTGCAGGCGGGTGCCGGAGCCGCCGGCGAGGATGATGCCCTTGCGTCGGGTCATGAGTTTTCCTTGTATGCGGTCGCGGGTCAGAGGATTTCCCGCACCATGCGGCGCACGCCGCTGCGCCAGTCGGGCAGGGTCAGGCCGAAGGCGGTGCGCAGCTTCGCGGTGTCGAGGCGCGAGTTGAGCGGGCGCGTGGCCGGGGTCGGGTAGGCGGCGGTGGGAATCGGCGCCACCTCCTGCACCTTGAGTTCGGCGCCGAGCGCGCGCGCCTCGTCGATGACGAAGCGGGCGTAGTCGCACCAGCTCGCCTCGCCGCCCGCGGCGAGGTGGTAGGTGCCGGCCAACGCCGGATCGGCGAACGCAGCGCGCAGCGCGTGGGCGCTGACGTCGGCGATCAGCTCGGCGCCGGTGGGCGCGCCGATCTGGTCGGCAACCACGGTGAGGCGCTCGCGTTCGGCGGCGAGGCGCAGCATGGTGCGGGCGAAGTTGCCGCCGCGCGCGGCATACACCCACGAGGTGCGCAGCACCAGATGGCGGCAGCCGCTGGCGCGGATCGCGGCCTCGCCGTCGAGCTTGGTGCGGCCGTACACCGACAGCGGCGCGGGGGTGTCGTCCTCGCGCCAGGGGCGGGTGCCGCTGCCGTCGAACACGTAGTCGGTGGAGTAATGCAGCAGCCAGGCGCCGGTCTGCGCCGCCGCGGTGGCGAGCGCGTCGACCGCGTCGGTGTTGATCGTGCGCGCCAGCTCAGGCTCGCTCTCGGCCTTGTCCACCGCGGTATGCGCGGCGGCATTGACCACCACCGCGGGGCGCAGCGCGCGCACGGTGTCGGCGAGCGCATCGGGCCGGGTGAGGTCGCCGCACAATCCGGGGGCGCCGTGGCGGTCGAGCGCCACCACCTCGCCGAGCGGCGCGAGCGCGCGCTGCAGTTCCCAGCCGACCTGGCCGTAGCAGCCGAGCAGCAGGATCTTCGCGGGGGCCGTCATTGCGCCCCCGGCTCCGCGTCGCGCTGCGCGTAGTTGCGATCGACCCACTCGCGGTAGGCGCCGCTCTGCACGTTGGCGACCCAGCCCGGATTGGCCAGATACCACTCCACGGTCTTGCGGATGCCGGTATCGAAGGTCTCCGCCGGCCGCCAGCCCAGCTCGCGCTCGATCTTGCGCGCGTCGATGGCGTAGCGGCGGTCGTGGCCGGGGCGGTCGGCGACGTAGGTGATCAGGCGCGAGTAGGAACCCTCGGGGTCGGGGCGCAATTCGTCGAGCAGCGCGCACAGCGTATGCACGATGTCCACGTTGGGCTTCTCGTTCCAGCCGCCGATGTTGTAGGTCTCGCCCGGCCGGCCGCGCGCCAGCACCTCGCGGATCGCCGCGCAGTGGTCCTTGACGTACAGCCAGTCGCGCACGTTGCGGCCGTCGCCGTAGATCGGCAGCGCCTTGCCGGCGAGCGCATTGACGATCATCAGCGGGATCAGCTTTTCCGGGAAATGGAAGGGGCCGTAGTTGTTCGAGCAGTTGGTGGTGAGCACCGGCAGGCCGTAGGTGTGGAACCACGCCCGCACCAGGTGATCGCTCGCCGCCTTGCTCGCCGAGTACGGGCTGTTGGGCTCGTAAGGGTGGGTCTCGGTGAAGGGCGCGTCGTCCGGGCCGAGCGAGCCGTACACCTCGTCGGTGCTCACGTGCAGGAAGCGGAACGCGGCCTTGGCTTCACCGTCGAGCGCGCTCCAGTAGGCGCGCGCCGCTTCGAGCAGGGTGAAGGTGCCGGTGACGTTGGTGCGCATGAATTCGCCGGGGCCGTGGATGGAGCGGTCCACATGGCTTTCCGCGGCGAAATGGACGATGGCGCGCGGCTTGTGGGTGGCGAGCAGGCGGTCGACCAGTGCGCGGTCGCAGATGTCGCCGCGCTGGAACACGTGGCGCGCGTCGCCTTCGAGCGTGGCCAGGGTTTCGAGGTTGCCGGCATAGGTCAGCGCGTCGAGATTGAGCACGGGCTCGCCCACCCGGGCGATCCAGTCGAGCACGAAGTTGCCGCCGATGAAGCCGGCGCCGCCGGTGACGAGGATCACGATACCGCTCCAGACAAAAGTCGAAGGGCGGGATTATCGCATTGCCCGCGCCGAAAAACGGCAAATACCGGTCGCCGGCAGGGCCATTCGGCGCCCGGCGATTCTTGATTCACATCATGGCCACCCCCCTCGCGCAAAAACAGAATCCGTCTCGCCTGCGGGTTTTCATCCAAACAATTCAGAAGAGACGAGCAATGAGGAGTTCTCCATGAGCGGCCTATTCACCAAGGCGATGGCGCGCAACATCTTCTACGGCGGGACGGTGTTCTTCTTCCTGCTGTTCCTGGCGCTGACCTTCGACACCGAGCGCGAACTGCCCAAGCGCGACAACCGCGAGAACCTGACCCCGGCGGTGATCGCCGGCAAAAAGATCTGGGAGACGCGCAACTGCATCGGCTGCCACACCCTGCTCGGCGAAGGCGCCTACTTCGCACCCGAACTCGGCAACGTGTACCCGCGCCGCGGGCCGGAGTTCATCAAGGCGTGGATACAGGCCCAGCCCACCGGCGCGCCCGGCCGCCGACAGATGCCGCAGTTCCACCTCAGCGACGAGGAGCTGAACAATCTCGTGGCCTTCCTCAAGTACACCTCCGAGATCAACACCGCCAACTGGCCGCCCAACATCGAGGGCTGAGCAGGCTCGCGAGACCACAAGGGAGAAGCTCATGCAATACCAATCACAGGCGGTCGCCAAGCCCTACTTCATCGCGGCGATCGGACTCTTCGTCGGCCAGATCGTGTTCGGCCTGATCATGGGGCTGCAGTACGTGGTGGGGGATTTCCTCTTCCCCGCCCTGCCGTTCAACGTTGCCCGCATGGTGCACACCAACCTGCTCATCGTCTGGCTGCTGTTCGGCTTCATGGGCGCGGCCTACTACATGGTGCCGGAGGAATCGGAAACCGAGCTCTACAGCCCCAAGCTCGCGCTGGTGCTGTTCTGGGTGTTCCTGGTGGCCGGCGCGCTGACCATCCTCGGCTACCTGTTCGTGCCCTACGCCACGCTGGCGCAGATGACCGGCAACGACCTGCTCGCCACCATGGGCCGCGAGTTCCTCGAACAGCCGCTGATCACCAAGATCGGCATCGTGGTGGTGGCGCTCGCCTTCCTCTTCAACATCACCATGACCATGCTCAAGGGCCGCAAGACCGCGATCAGCATGGTGCTGCTGCTCGGGCTGTGGGGGCTGGCGATCTTCTTCCTGTTTTCCTTCGTCAATCCGCACAACCTGGTGCGCGACAAGTTCTACTGGTGGTGGGTGGTGCACCTGTGGGTGGAAGGCGTGTGGGAGCTGATCCTCGGCGCGCTGCTCGCCTTCGTGCTGATCAAGGTCACCGGCGTCGACCGCGAAGTCATCGAGAAGTGGCTGTACGTGATCATCACGCTGACGCTGGTCACCGGCATCATCGGGACCGGCCACCACTACTACTGGATCGGCGCGCCGGAATACTGGCAGTGGTGGGGCTCGGTGTTCTCCGCGCTGGAGCCGATTCCCTTCTTCGCGATGACGGTGTTCGCCTTCAACATGGTGAACCGCCGCCGCCGCGAGCATCCCAACCGCGCCGCCACGCTGTGGGCGCTGGGCACCGGGGTGATGGCCTTTCTCGGCGCCGGGGTGTGGGGCTTCCTGCACACGCTCGCCCCGGTGAACTTCTACACCCACGGCAGCCAGATCACCGCCGCGCACGGCCACATGGCTTTCTACGGGGCCTACGTGATGGTGGTGCTGTGCATCATCAGCTACGCCATGCCGGTGCTGCGCGGCCGCGCCGCGAACTCGAACAAGGCGCAGGTGCTGGAAATGTGGAGCTTCTGGCTGATGACAATCGCGATGGTGTTCATCACCCTCTTCCTCACCGCCGCCGGCATCCTGCAGGTGTGGCTGCAGCGCGTCTCCGACACGCCGATGTCGTTCATGGCGACGCAGGACCAGGTCTCGCTGTTCTACTGGATGCGCGAGTGGGCGGGGGTGGTGTTCTTCATCGGCCTCGTGGTCTATCTGGCGAGCTTCTTCGTCAAGGGCGAACACAAGGCGGTCGCCGGCTGAGCCGGCAGCGGTTCTCCGTGGTGGCCCCGGCGGGCAACGGCCGGGGTGGGGTTGGGGCGGCGCGAGCCGCCCCTTTTTCGTGCCCGGCAAGGCGCCCACATGCGACGCCTTGCCGGGCACGCCGTGCTGCTGACACCTACCGCCGCGTGACCACGGTTTCCAGATACTCGCCCGGCACCACCAGCGCGTTGGGCCCACCGACGTTGAGCGCTTCGAGCACCGCGATGAGGTCGGCCTGGAAGCGCGCCTGGCCGTCGCCGTCGAGCGCGGCGAAGGCCTTGTGCACCGG
>JAEWVQ010000291.1 GCA_023459095.1 Pseudomonadota bacterium
CCTCGCCCTGTTCCCGGTCGCCTTTTTCTGGCTGCGGCGGGCCTGGCGCATCATCGCCAAACGTGATTTCTCCGAGGTCGCGCTCAAGCGCGGCGTCGCGCCGGCCAGGCCGGAAAAGTTCGCGCCCTTTGCCGCGGCGATCAATCTGCTCGCCGGCGGGGTGATCGTGTTCGTGATCTTCGGCATCATCACTGCCCGGCTGCCCTACGAAACCTGGAGTGCGCTCGCCGGCGGGACCCTGTGGTGCAAGTTCTTCGCCGATTTCATCCTGTCGCGCCACGCCCATCCGATGGTGTTCGGCCGGCGCAAGCCGACGCCGAGCGCGGAGTAAGCCCCCCGGCGGCTTCCGTGCCTCAGTCGGAAGCGCCGTAGCGGCGGTCCAGCCGCTCCATCGCCCACACATAGAGGGCGATGATCACCAGGTAGGCAATGAGCGCGCCCTGGGCGAATACGTAGAAGCCGAGCGGAAAGCCCAGAAAGATCGTGCCGTTGAGTTCGCGCGCGAAATAGCCGGCGACGAAGGTCACCATCACCCACAGCGCGAGCAGCGCGGTGGTGAGCAGGCGGGTGTGGCGCCAGTAGGCGCGGTGGCGGGCGGTCAGTTTCATCGTTGGGAGCGGGCGGCCGCGCGGGCCGCCCGCGGACGCATCAGTGATCAGTGCGTGTTGCGGTTGTCGTTGGCCGCGCTGCGCTGCAGCTGGGTCTGGACCTCGCCCGGCGCCGGCTCGTAGCCGCCGGATTCGATGACGAATTCGCTCTCTCCGGCGCAGATCGCCTTCAGCCGGGCCTCGAAGCCTTCCATGCCGGCCATCGGTACGCGAGCCGAGATCAGCGTCCAGCCGTTGCTCGGGCTGTCGGTCGCGGTCAGGCGGCCGCGGCGTCCGGCGAGCTCGGCACTGACCTCGCCGAACCGGTGGTCGGCCACCTTGACCGTGATGTCGAGCAGTGGCTCCAGCACCAGCGGGCGGGCGGCGAGCACCGCATCGATGAGCGCGTGGCGCGCGGCGGTGACGAAGGAGACTTCGTTGGAATCCACCGCGTGGTGCTTGCCGTCGGTCACCACCACGCGCAGGTCGTGGATCGGAAAGCCGGCGAGCGCGCCTTCGGCGAGCGCCTGGCGCACGCCCTTTTCCACCGCGGGCATGAACTGGGTGGGGATCGTGCCGCCCTTGACCTCGTCGGCGAGCTCCAGTCCGGCGCCGCGCGGCAGCGGTTCGACGCGCAGCGCCACCTCGCCGAACTGACCGGCGCCGCCGCTCTGCTTTTTGTGGCGGTAGCGCGCTTCGGCGGTCACGGTGATGGTCTCGCGGTAGGGAATGGCCGGCGGCGCGGTGTCGAGCTGCAGGTTCCAGCGGTTGGCGAGCTGCTCGAGGACAATCTTCAGATGCTGTTCGCCGAGTCCGCGCACCACGGTCTGGCGGCCGCGGGCATCGAAGCTGACCTCCAGGCAGGGGTCCTCATCGACCAGGCGGGCGAGCGCTTCGGATAGCTTCTGCTCGTCCGCCGGCTTGCGCGCGATCAGGGCGAGGCCGTACACCGGCGGCGGATAGGCCGGGGTGGCGATGTGGTAGTAGTCCTCGTCGTGCGAGTCGTGCAGCACGGCATCGCGGCGCAGCTCGTCGACGCGCGACACCGCGCACAGGTCGCCGGGCACGCCGAGCGGCGTCTCCACCGAGTTCTTGCCCTGCATGCGCAGCAAGTGCGCCACCTTGAACGGCTTGCGGCCGTCGCCGATGTAGAGCTGGGAGTTGGGCGTGATGCGCCCTTGGTGGATGCGGAACAGCCCCAGCCGGCCGCGATAGGGGTCATTGCTGATCTGAAACACGTGGGCGATGGCGTGGCGCTCGGGGTCGGGCGCCACCGCGACCGCCTGCGCCGCCTCGCCTTCACCCTTGAAGAAGCGCGGCGGGTTGCCCTCGGTGGGGTCGGGCATCAGGCGGCCGAGAATGTCGAGCAGCTCGCGCACCCCGGCGCCGGTGCGCGCCGACACGAAGCACACCGGAATCAGGTGGCCTTCGCGCAGCGCCTGCTCGAACGGGTCGTGCAGCTGCGCCGGATCGAGCGACTGGCCCTGTTCGAGGTAGCGCGCCATCAGCGCCTCGTCGAGTTCGACGACCTGGTCGACGATCGCGTCGTGCGCCGCCGCCACCGAGGAGAACGCGGTGGCGACGCCGCGGTCGGGGGCGAAGAAGCAGTCGACGACGCCGCCGTCGGCCGCCGGCAGGTTGAGCGGCAGGCATTCGCGGCCGAACTCCGCGCCGAGCGCGTCCATCAGCGCCGCGCAGTCCACGCCGGCGGCGTCGATCTTGGTGACGATGAGCAGGCGGCACTTGTCCTGGGCCGCCGCCATCATGCGCCGGGTGCCGCTTTCGATGCCGGCGCCGGCGCTGACCACCACCGCTGCGGTTTCGACCGCGGGCAGCGCCGCCAGGGCGCGACCGGCGAGGTCGGGCAGTCCCGGGGTGTCGAGCAGGTTGATCCAGTGCCCGGCCCATTCGAGGTGGGCGAGGGCGGTGCTCAGCGAGTGGCCGAGGGCCTTTTCCTGCGGATCGTGGTCGGCGACGGTGTCGCCACGCTCGACGCTGCCGGCACTGCCGATTTCGCCCGCGGCCGCGAGCAGGGCTTCGAGCAGTGAGGTCTTGCCGCTGCCGGCGTGGCCGAGGAGGGCGAGGTTGCGGATGTCGTGAACCGAATTGGGCGTCATGGCACGTCTTCCGGTAATGAGGGCGGGGGATAGTGTCCGCCTGTCACCCGCCGATGGCAATGCGCACGATCAAGGCCGCCGCGCCCGCATCGGAAAGCTCCGCCGGCGGCGGTCCTGCCCGCGGTCTTGCGGGCAGGCGCATCCGCGGCCGTATCATTCCAGCATTGTCGAGTCCTTCGCCGGTTCAGACCCGGTCCGCCTTCCGCTCATGAACGCTCCGCTCTCCGTGCCTTCCGCCACGCCCGCAGCCGCCGCAACGGCGCTGCCTGCGCCCCATGTCGCTGCGGTGGATGCCCTGCTCGCCGCTCTCGCCGCCGACCGCCAGCGCGGTCTGGACAGCGCCGAGGCCGCGCAGCGTCTGGCACGCCACGGTCCCAACGCCCTGCCGGCGCCGCCGCGGCGCGGGCCGCTGCTGCGCTTTCTGCTGCAGTTCCACAACGTGCTGATCTACGTCCTGCTCGCCGCCGGCGCGGTGACCCTGCTCCTTGGGCACTGGGTCGATGCCGGCGTGATCCTCGGCGTGGTGCTGATCAACGCGGTCATCGGCCATCTGCAGGAAGGCAAGGCGGAAAGCGCGCTCGACGCCATCCGCGACCTGCTGTCGCCGCAGGCGCAGGTGCTGCGCGACGGCCGCCGCCAGGAAATCGCGGCCGAGGCGCTGGTGCCCGGCGATATCGTGTTCCTCGCCGCCGGCGACAAGGTGCCCGCCGATCTGCGCCTGATCGAGGTGCGCAGTCTGCGCATCGACGAAGCTGCGCTCACCGGCGAATCGCTCGCGGTGGACAAGGCGGTGGGGGCGGTCACCGCCGACACCGCACTCGGCGACCGCAGCTGCATGGCGTGGTCGGGCACCCTGGTCGGCTATGGCCAGGGCTGCGGCGTGGTGGTGGCCACCGGCACGGCGACCGAGATCGGCCGCATCAGCGCGCTGCTCGGCGGGGTCGAGCCGCTCTCCACGCCGCTGCTGCGCCAGATCGCGGCCTTCGGCGGTGTGCTGACCTGGGTCATCCTCGTCATCGCGGCCGCGGCCTTCGCCTTCGGTACCCTGGTTCGCGGCTACGCGCCGAGCGAGATGTTCCTCGCCGCGGTGGGGCTGGCGGTGGCAGCGATCCCGGAGGGGCTGCCCGCGATCATGACGATCACGCTGGCGATCGGTGTGCAGGCGATGGCGCGGCGCAACGCCATCGTCCGCCGCCTGCCCATGGTCGAAGCGCTGGGCTCGGTCACGGTGATCTGTTCCGACAAGACCGGCACCCTGACGCGCAACGAGATGACCGTGCAGACCGTGCTCACTGCCGACGGCGCGCTTGCGGTGAGCGGCATCGGCTATGCGCCGCGCGGCGGCTTCGAGCGCGCCGGGCAGGCGGTCGATCCGGTCGCCGACGGCGTGCTCGCCGACCTCGGCCGCGCCGCGCTGCTGTGCAACGATGCCGCGCTCACCCATGCCGACGGCCCGGGCGGCACGGTGTGGCGGCCGGTGGGCGACCCGACCGAGGCGGCACTGCTCGCGCTCGCGCTCAAGACCGGGCTCGACGCCGACTTCGAGCGCGAGGCCCTGCCGCGCACCGACGTCATTCCGTTCGAGTCCGAGCACCGTTTCATGGCCACGCTGCACCACGACCACCAGGGGCGCGGCCGGGTGCTGCTCAAGGGTGCGCCCGAGCGCGTGCTCGCACTGTGCGATCGGGCACGCCACGCTGCGGGCGAGGGGGCGCTCGACGCCGCGGTGTGGGCGCAGGCCATGGAGGAGGCCGCGGCCGCCGGCATGCGTCTGCTCGCCGTCGCCGAGCGTCGCGACGACAGCGTGCGCACCGCGCTCACCTTCGAGGACGTCGAGCGCGGCGGCTTCACCCTGCTCGCGGTGCTCGGCCTTACCGATCCGCCGCGCGAGGAGGCGAGGCGCGCGGTCGCCGCCTGCCGCGCCGCGGGCATCGCGGTGAAGATGATCACCGGCGACCATGCCGCCACCGCTTGCGCGATCGGCCGCCAGCTCGAACTCGCCCCCGAGGTGCGCGCGATGACCGGCGCCGAGGTCGAGGCGCTCGACGATGCCGCGCTCGCCGAAGCGGTACGGCACACCGAGATCTTCGCGCGTGCCAGCCCCGAGCACAAACTGCGCCTGGTGCGCGCGCTGCAGCATGGCGGCGCGGTGGTGGCGATGACCGGCGACGGCGTCAATGACGCCCCCGCGCTGAAGTGCGCCGACGTCGGCGTGGCGATGGGCAACAAGGGCACGGAGGCCGCCAAGGACGCGTCCGGCATGGTGCTCGCCGACGACAACTTCGCCTCGGTGGCGGCCGCGGTCGAGGAGGGCCGGCGGGTGTACGACAACCTGAAGAAGGCCTTCGTCTATCTGCTGCCGACCAACATCGGCCAGGCCGGCATGGTGTTCTTCGCGGTGCTGTTCGGACTCACCATGCCGATCACCCCGGCGCAGATCCTGTGGGTGAACATGATCACCGCAGTCACCCTGGCGCTGGCGCTCGCCTTCGAGCGCGCCGAGCACGACATCATGCGGCGGCCGCCGCGCGATCCACGCGAGCCCCTGCTCACTGCCTTTTTGCTGTGGCGCATCGTCTTCGTCGGCGTGCTGCTGGTCGGCGGCGGCATGGGGCTCTTCCTGTGGGAGATCGACAACGGCGCGAGCCTCGCCGCGGCGCGCACCGCGGCCGTCAATGCGCTGTTCGCCGGCGAAGTGTTTTACCTCTTCAACGTGCGCAGCTTCTCAGCCTCCATCCTCAATCGCGAAGGCTTCTTCGGCAATCGCTACGTGCTGCTGGCGATCGGCCTGCTCGTGGGGTGCCAGGCGCTGTTCACCTACCTGCCGGCGATGCAGGCGCTGTTCGGTTCGGCTGCGCTCGATGCGGCGGCGTGGCTGCGCATTCTCGGGTTCGGGGTGGCGGTGCTGTTCGTGGTCGAACTGGAAAAGGCGCTGATGCGCGCACTGATCCGCGGCCGACAGCGGCGCGGGGCCGGACGCGCCTGAGGCGCCGGGTTCAGGCCGGTGGTTGAGGTGCCAGTGTGACGCGCGCTGCGGGCGGGGGCTGCCCGGGCGCGGTACACTCCGGTTTTGTCCGCGCCCCGTCGCGGCTGCCGGAGTCAGAATGAAAACCGAACACGCCCCAAGCATCGCGCGCGCCGACTACCGGCCGCTGTCCTGGACCGTCGAACGCATCGACCTCCACTTCCGCCTCGACCCGACCACGACCGTGGTCACCAACCGCATGCTCTGCGTGCGCAACCACGCCGCCGAGGCGGGACCCATCCGGCTGTGGGGCGAGGATCTCGAGCGCCTGTCGCTGACCGTCGATGGCGCTGCGCCGGCGCCGGGCGCGTTGCGCGAACTGGGTACGCTGATCGAGCTCGACGTCGCCGGCGAACGGGCCGAACTCGAAGTCGTCACCCGCATCGACCCCCAGGCCAACACCACGCTGTCGGGCCTGTATCTGTCCAGCGGCGGCTTCTTCACCCAGTGCGAGGCCGAGGGCTTTCGCCGCATCACCTGCTTTCCCGACCGCCCCGACGTGATGGCGCGTTATACGGTGACGCTGGAGGCCGACAAGGCGGCCTGCCCGGTGCTGCTCTCCAACGGCAACCTGGTCGCCCAGGGCGACCTGCCCGATGGCCGCCATTACGCGAAGTGGGAAGACCCGTTCCCTAAACCCTCCTACCTGTTCGCGCTGGTCGCGGCGAAGCTGGTCGCGCTCGAACGCACGGTGACCACGATGTCGGGGCGCGAGGTGCTGCTGCAGGTGTGGGTCGAGGAGGGCAACCTCGACCGTGCCGGTCACGCGATGGACTCGCTGGTGCATTCGCTGCGCTGGGACGAGGAGCGTTTCGGGCTGGAGCTCGATCTCGACCGCTTCATGATCGTCGCGGTGAGCGACTTCAACATGGGCGCGATGGAGAACAAGGGCCTCAACATCTTCAACACCAAGTTCGTGCTCGCCAAGCCCGATACCGCCACCGACGTCGATTACGAGAACGTCGAGAGCGTGGTCGCCCACGAGTACTTCCACAACTGGACCGGCAACCGCGTGACCTGCCGCGACTGGTTCCAGCTCACCCTCAAGGAAGGCCTCACGGTCTTCCGCGACCAGCAGTTTTCCGCCGACATGCTGGGGCGGATGGCGAATGAGGCCGCCGGTCCCGAGGGGGCGGCTTCGGCGCGCGCGGTCAAGCGCATCGACGACGTGCGCGTGTTGCGCGCGGCGCAGTTCCCCGAAGATGCCGGGCCGATGGCGCACCCGATCCGCCCGGACAGCTACCAGGAAATCAACAATTTCTACACTGCCACGGTGTACGAGAAGGGCGCCGAGGTCATCCGCATGCTGCACACCCTGCTGGGGCCCGAGGGCTTCCGCAACGGCATGGACCTGTACTTCAGCTACCACGACGGCTGCGCGGTGACCTGCGACGACTTCGTCGAGGCGATGTCGGAAGCCAACAACGGTTACGACCTCGACCAGTTCATGCGCTGGTACGGCCAGGCCGGCACGCCGCGGGTGAAGGCGAGCGGGGTGTGGAATGCGGCCGACGGCAGCTACACGTTGACGCTCGCGCAATCGACGCCGCCGACCCCGGGCCAGCCCGACAAGCTGCCGCTGGTGATTCCGGTCGCGCTCGGCCTGATCGGCGCCGACGGCGCCGACCTGCCGCTGCAACTCGAAGGCGAGAGCCAGCCCGGCGCGGGGACGCGCGTGCTCGTGCTGCGCGAGGCCGAGCAGCGCTTCCGCTTCGTCGGCCTGCCCGCCGAGCCGGTGCCTTCGCTGCTGCGCGGTCATTCCGCGCCAGTCATCCTCGAGCTCGATGAAGACGACGCCCGCCTGGCCTTCCGCATGGCCCACGACGCCGATCCGTTCAACCGTTGGGATGCCGCCCAGCGCTACGCCGAACGCGTGATCCTTGCGCTCGCCGCCGATCCGGCGTGCGCGGTGCCGGCGGCTTTTCTCGACGCCTTCCGCGCCCTGCTCGGCAACGCCGCGCTCGATCCGGCCTTCCGTGCCCAGGCGCTGGCGTTGCCTGCCGAGGCTTATCTGCTCGAACGCATGGCGCCGGCCGATCCCGCCGCGCTGCGCGGTGCGCTGCAGCGCCTGATGCGCGCGCTCGGCGGCGAACTCGCCGCAGACTGGCTGCGCTTGTACGACGACATGCAGGTGGCGGGTGCTTACCGCTATCACCCCGCCGACGCCGGGCGGCGGGCGCTCGCCAACTTGGCGCTGCGCTACCTCGCCGCTGCGGGCAGTGCCGAAGGACTCGCGCGTGCCGAAGCGCGGTGCGCGGATGCGACCAACATGACCGAGCGCTTCGGCGCGCTTGCTGCCCTGGTGCAGAGCGCCAGCCCGGCGCGCGCGGCCGCGCTCGCCGCCTTCCACGACCGCTACCGCGACGACTCCCTGGTGCTCGACAAGTGGTTCGCGCTGCAGGCCGGCGCCTGGCGCTGGGCGGAAGGTGAGGAAGGCGCGACGCTGGCGCGGGTGCGGGCGCTGCTCGCCGACCCGGCGTTCAGCCTGTCGAATCCGAACAAGGTGTATGCCCTGCTCGGAACCTTCTTCCGCGCCAACCCCGGCGAGTTCCACGCCGCCGACGGCAGCGGCCACCGCCTCTGGGCCGAACAGGTGATCGCGCTCGATGCCAGGAACCCGCAGGTCGCCTCGCGCATGGCGCGTGCGCTGGAGAGCTGGCGCCGTTACACGCCGGCGCTGCAGGCCAGCATCCGTCCGCAGCTCGAGCGCGTGCTGGCCGCCGAGGGGTTGTCGGCGGACGTCGCCGAGATCATTGGCAAGGCGCTGGAGGGGTAGGACGCAGCACGCAACACAGGGCCGGGCGGCGGGGACCGTCGCCCGGCGATACTGCGATGAGGTCCGAGCCTCGGGCCCGGATCAGGTGGATATCTCGCCGGAGATGTAGTTCGACAGCTGGGTGATCGTCGCCTGCTGCAGGCTGACCACCGATTTCACCATGTCGCCGATGGTGACGACCCCGGCGATGCGCCCGTGGTCGACCACCGGCAGGTGGCGGAAGCGGTTCTCGGTCATGATATGCATGACCTCGTCTACGGTGTGCGCGGGGGTCACCGTGCACGGGTTGGCGGTCATCAGCTCGCCGACGCGCACGTCGCGCGACAGCAGTCCCTTGAGCACGACCTTGCGGGCGTAATCGCGCTCGGTGAAGATCCCGACCAGGCGCTCGCCTTCGGTCACCAGCACGCCGCCGATATCGTACTCGGCCATCAGGCCGAGTGCCTCGAACACCGAATGGCCAGGGGAGACCGCGATCACCCGGCTGCCCTTCTGTTCCAGAATCTGCCGCACCGTCGTTGTCATCGTCGCTCTGCCTCCGGGGTGGTGGGTCGGTGCCGTCCCCGTGCGCGGGCGACGGCTTTTCGACTCAGCTTGGCTGGAACGGGCGCGGGATGCAAGCGCGGGCGAACCCTGATCCGCGCCGCTGCGCGCTCAGATTTCCAGATTGTCGATCAGGCGGGTGCGTCCGAGGCGGGCAGCGGCGAGCACCACCAGCGGGTCGTCGGCGTGTGCGGGCGGCTGGAGGTCGGCGCGGCGGCGGATGGTGAGGTAGTCGGGCGCCCAGCCGTGAGCGGCGAGCGCGGCCATCGCTTCGGTCTCGAGCTTGAGGAAGTCGTGGTCGCCGGCACGCACCGCGTCGCGGATCGCCGACAGGTGGCGGTACAGGCGTGGCGCTTCGGCGCGCTCGGCGGCGGACAGGTAGCCGTTGCGCGAGGACAGGGCAAGGCCGTCATCGGCGCGTACGGTCTCGCCCGGCAGGACTTCGACCGGCAGCGCCAGTTCGCGCACCATGTTCGACAGCACCATGAGCTGCTGGTAGTCCTTCTTGCCGAACAGCGCCAGATCGGGCTGGACGATGTTGAGCAGCTTCAGCACCACGGTGGCGACGCCGCGGAAATGACCGGGGCGGAATTCGCCCTCGAGGATGGAGATCTGCGCCGGCGCCGGGTCGACGTGGTAGCGCTGCGGCTGTGGGTACATTACCGTTTCGTCGGGGGCGAACAGGTGGGCGACGCCGGCGGCCTCGAGCTTTTCGCAGTCGGCCTGCAGGGTGCGCGGGTAGCGGTCGAAATCCTCGCTCGGGCCGAACTGCAGGCGGTTCACGAAGATGCTCGCGATCACGCAGTCGGCCTGCTCGCCGGCCTGGCGCATGAGCGTGATGTGACCGTCGTGCAGGTTGCCCATGGTCGGCACGAGGGCGACGCGGCCGGCCCGGGCGCGGGCGGCGCGCAGGCTGTCGATGGTGGTGTGGATCTGCATGCTTGGGGGGTCTGGTGGTGGGCGCCGCGCGCGGCGGCGCGGGGGTCAGTAGCAGTGCGCGGCGGCCGGAAAGCTGCCGTCCTTGACCGCGGCGACGTAGGCGGCGACCGCGGCTTCGATGCTCGCCGCGCCGTCCATGAAATTGCGCACGAAGCGCGCGGTCTTGCCGGGATAGATGCCGAGCATGTCGTGGAGCACGAGCACTTGGCCGTCGCAGTCGACGCCGGCGCCGATGCCGATGGTGGCCATCGACGACAGGGTGGCGGTGATCTCGCGGGCGAGCGCCGCGGGTACCATCTCCATCACCATCAGCGCCGCGCCTGCCTGTTCGAGGGCGAGGGCGTCGGCCTTGAGCTGGGCCGCTGCGGCCTCGTTCTTACCCTGCACGCGGTAGCCGCCGAGCTGGTGTACCGACTGCGGAGTGAGGCCGATGTGGGCACACACCGGCACGCCGCGCTCGACCAGGAAGCGCACGGTATCGGCCATGAAGGCGCCGCCTTCGAGCTTGACCATCTGCGCGCCGGCGGCCATCAGGCGGGCGGCGTTGCGCATCGCCTGTTCGCGGCTTTCCTGGTAGGAGCCGAAAGGCATGTCGGTGACGACGAAGGGGCGCTTGCTGCCCCGCACCACGCTCTCGGTGTGGTAGATCATGTGTTCGAGGGTCACCGGCAGCGTCGATTTCTGGCCCTGCAGCACGTTGCCGAGCGAGTCCCCGACCAGCGCCACATCGACGCCGGCGCGTTCGATGAGCGCGGCAAAGCTGGCGTCGTAGCAGGTCAGCATGGCGATTTTGCGGCCTTCGGCGCGCATCTTGCCCAGTTCGAAAAGCGTGATCGGTTTGTCGTCCTGAAGGTAGCTCATGGGCGGCTCCTTATATAGAGGCGAGGAGTTTTCACCATACTGGTGCGACGCACAAGCCGAATTGGGGGTAGACGACTCAGGGTTTACCCTGCGTAGCCGAAAAATTCCCGATAGCTGCGCATGTTGCGCAGGCGTCCGAGCAGCAACTCGAAGTCGGTGTCGTGATCCACAGGGTTGAGTACGCCGGCATCGACGACGAACAGCGGGGCGGCGTCGTACTGGAAGAAGAAGTTGGCGTAGCGCGCGGAGACGCCTTCCAGATAGTGTTCGGTGATGCGGCGCTCGGCGTCCATGTTGCGGCGGCGGATGCGCTCCATCAGCGTGTCCGGCTTGGCCTGCAGGTAGATCACCAGATCCGGTTGCGGTGGCGCGGGCGGCCGCATGGTCTCGAAGATGCGCTCGTAGAGCGCGAATTCGTCGTCGGCGAGATTGAGGCGGGCGAACAGTGGGTCTTTCTCGAGCAGGAAGTCCGACACCACGACGCGCTGGGCCTCGGCCGGCTGCTGGCGGTGCGCGGTGAGGAGGTCGAGGCGTTGGAACAGGAAGCACAGCTGGGTGGCCAGCGCCCAGCGTTCGCCATGCTGGTAGAAGCGGCCGAGGAAGGGGTTGGCCTCGGGGCGCTCGAACATGGCCTCGGCCTGCAGGCGCTCGGCGAGGCGGCGGGCCAGCGAGGTCTTGCCGGCACCGATCGGGCCTTCGACGACGATGTAGCGTGCCTTGTCGAGCATCGTGCTCCCGTGCCGCCCTAGTTGCGGAAGATGAAATAGACCGCGCCAAGCATACACAAGGCGGCCCAGAGATAGTCAAGCTTGAGCGGCTGCTTCATGTAGAGCACGACGAAGGGTACGAACACGACTAGCGTGATCACCTCCTGCATGATCTTGAGCTGGGCCAGATTCAGTGTGCTGGCGCCGATCCGGTTCGCCGGCACCTGCAGCAGGTACTCGAACAGCGCGATTCCCCAACTCACCAGCGCGGCCGCGTACCAGGCCTTGGACTGCATGTTCTTCAGATGGCCGTACCATGCGAAGGTCATGAATACGTTGGACGCGGTGAGCAGCAGCGCGGTCTGCAGCCAGATCGGGAGTGATTGCAGGGAGGCGAGCATGGCGGGCTCAGAGACGGGCGATGGTCTGGTCGGCGACGGTGTCGAGCAGGGCGGCGGCGGCGCCACGGCCGGGAATGCTCGCCTCGGGGGCGATTTCGGCGAGCGGGCGGAGGACGAAGGCGCGCAGATGCATGCGCGGGTGCGGCAATTCGAGGCCGGGCTCGCACACCACGTTCGCACCGTGCAGCAGCAGGTCCAGATCCATGGTGCGCGGCGCCTGGTGATAGGCGCGCGTGCGCCCGCCTTGGCGTTCGATGTCGAGGAGGGCGTCGAGCAGGGCCCGGGGGGCGAGGGCGGTATCGAGTGCGATCACCGCGTTGATGTAGTCGGGCTGGCCGCTGACTCCGACCGGGGCGCTGCGGTAGCACGACGAGCACGCGGCGACGCGGGTGCCGGGCAGCGCGTCGAGTCGCGCCAGCGCGAGGGCGAGGGCGGCCGCGGGGTCGCCGAGATTGGCGCCGAAGGCGACGTAGGCGCGTATCGGGGGTGCGCAGGGCTCCGCCGGCGGTGATGCGGAGGCGCTCACGATGCGTCGGTCGCGTTGCCGATGCTGTCGCTGCCGTTGGGCTTGCGCTTGCGCCGCCGGCGTTTCTTCGCCGGGGCTTCGCCGGCCGGCGTCTCACGCAGCAGGGCGTCGCGCGCCTCGTGTCCGGCATGGGCGAAGCGGTCCCACCAGTCGGGTAGCTCCATCGGAATTTCGCCCGATTGCGCACGCAGGCGCAGGAAGTCCCACGCCGCGCGATAGCGCGGCTGTTCGATCAGGCGGTAGGGCATCTTGCCGGCGCGCTTCTCGAAGCGCGGCTGCAGTGCCCAGATCTCCTTGATGTCGCCGGCGATGCGGCGGGTGATCGCGAGCTTGCCGGCCTGGGTGTCGAGCACCTCGTCCATGGCCTCGAACAGCGCCGGCTGGGGGTGGGCGCCGCTGCGCTTCTTGACCTCCCAGTTTGCCAGTACCTCGTGCCACAGCAGGGTGGCGAACAGGAAGCCGGGGGAGACGGGCTTGTCCTGATGCACGCGCTCGTCGGTGTTCTCCAGCGCAAGCTGGACGAAGCGCTTGCCCAGGGGCTGCTCGAGAATGACGTCGAGCAGGGGCAGCAGGCCGTGGTGCAGGCCTTCCTCGCGCAACTGCTGCAGGCAGCGCAGCGAGTAGCCGGAGAACAGCAGCTTGAGCATCTCGTCGAAGAGGCGCGCGGCAGGCACGTTCTCCAGCAGTGTCGCCATTTCGCGGATGGGCTGGCGCGCTGCGGGGTCGATGGTGAGGCCGAGCTTGGCGCCGAGGCGGACCGCGCGCAGCATGCGCACCGGGTCCTCGCGGTAGCGCGTGCGCGGATCGCCGATCATGCGCAGGGTCTTTTGCTTGAGGTCGGCGACGCCGTGGTGGTAATCGACGATGGTCTCGGTGCCGGGGTCGTAGTACAGCGCGTTGACGGTGAAGTCGCGGCGCGTGGCGTCCTCTTCCTGGCTGCCATAGACGTTGTCGCGCAGCACCCGGCCGTGTTCGTCGGTTTCCGCCGATTCGGCGTCCTGCAGGGCGCGGAAGGTCGAGACCTCGATCGTTTCCGGGCCGCTCATCACATGCACGATCTTGAAGCGGCGACCGATGATGCGCGAACGCCGGAACAGCGCGCGCACCTGCTCGGGGGTCGCGCTGGTGGCGACGTCGTAATCCTTGGGCGGGTGGCCGATCAGCAGGTCGCGCACGGCGCCGCCGACGACATAAGCCTTGTGGCCGTTCTCCTGCAGCATCACGCAGACCTTGCGGGCGGCGGGCGACAACTGGTCGCGGCCGATGCCGTGCTGGTCGAGCGGAATCAGGGCAGGTTCGGAGTGGGAGGTGGTCGCAGCGCGGGTGAACACCCTGCGCAGCAGTTTGCGGATCATCGGGGAGTCAAATTTTCAGGCGAGTCAAGCGCGCAATCATAACCGATGCACGGCGGCGCGATGGCGCGGATCGCCGTTGCAAGGGGAAGGTCGTTGAAAGTGTCGGGAATTTTTACATTGCGGCGGGGCGTTGAATATCCTCAAAACATAGTAGATGAATAAAATCATGCTCTTGTTGTTGTTGGTATGGGTTTTGCTTAGTTTCTGAGGATTTTTTTCTATGCAAAAAAGGATGGCTGGCTGCGCGGGCAGCTCATCCGCCCCCAACACATTCCGGGCCTCACCAATGACCAAATTGAAGAAAATTGCCGCCCTGAGCGCGCTTGCTGCGAGTGTTTCGGCCAATGCGGGCGTGATCAGCTTCGAGTACGACCGTGTGCTCGAAACCACGGAGATCAACCAGTCGTTCTCGCTCGCCAAGTTCGATTCCTCGCTCGGCACCCTGACCTCGGTGAGCATCGAGCTGTTTGGCGAAGTCAATAGCTCGGGCTCGTTGACCAATACCGCCTCGCAGCGCCAGAACTTCGGCTACAGCGCGTCGACCTTCCTGATGTTCTCCGGGCCGCTCGAGGACCTGCTGAATTTCGACATGTACAACGTGCCGTTCCCGACCTCGCTTGCGTCGGGGGCCTCGTTGACGCTGACGCCCTTCAGCCAGACCTTGAGCCTGACCGATTTCATCACCTCACCCGCGGCGCTGAGCGCCTTCGTCGGCAGTGCCGGCGAGGTCCTCAGCTTCGGTTGCGAGAGCATCAACTCGAGTTCCTTCACCGGTGGCGGCGGCAACATCCAGACGATGCTCACCACCACTGCGGGCTGCGGCGCCCGCCTGGTCTACACCTACGACGAGGCGCCGCCGCCCCTGGTTGTGCCCGAGCCCGGCAGTCTCGCGCTGCTCGGTCTGGGGTTGCTGGGGGTGGGGGTGTTGCGCCGCCGCAAGTAAATCCGCAGACGTAGTCCCGAACCGGGATTGCAGAAGCAAAAGCGCCGGCCGGGAATTCCCGGTCGGCGCTTTTTGTGTCGGTTTTTTTTACACCGGCACCGGTGCTGTTAGGCCTCCGCACCGCGCAGCGAGATCACCGGCCAGCCTTGAGCCAACGCACGCGCGCGCAAGCTGTCGTCGGGATCGACCGCAACCGGGCGGGTGACGCGTTCGAGCAGCGGCAGGTCGTTGTGCGAGTCGCTGTAGAACCAGGTCTGATCGAAGCTGCCGAAATACAGGCCGAGGGCTTCGAGCCAGTCCTCCACGCGCTCGATCTTGCCCTCCTTGAACGATGGCGTGCCCACCGGCTTGCCGGTGAAGCTGCCGTCGGCGCGGCGTCCGGGCACGGTGGCGATGAGGTGGGGAATGCCGAATTCGCGCGCGATCGGGCCGGTTACGAAGCTGTTGGTGGCGGTGACCACCGCGACCAG
>JAEWVQ010000292.1 GCA_023459095.1 Pseudomonadota bacterium
GAAAGGGCCCGGATAAAATCCGGGCCCTTGAATATGGTGGACCGAATGAGGATCGAACTCACGACCTCCGCATTGCGAACGCGGCGCTCTCCCAGCTGAGCTATCGGCCCCGAAAGAGAGCGCATTATAGGGAATGAAATCCGAAAAGGAAAGCGCTTTTTGCTTTTACGTTTATGCGTCAGGTTTCGTCCTGCTCGGCGCCCGAGCCGACCTCGGCGCGGCCCAGGCGGTCGGCAATGGCGCGCCAGGCGGGATCGGTGGGGAGCGCTTCGACCAGGATGAAATCGGCGCCGAGGGTGTCGAGCTGACGCAGGGCGGCATAGAGTTCGCGGGCGTAGGCCTCGGCCCTGGTGGGCGCGGCGTGCCAGATCAGGCGGGCATCGTGCGGATCGGCGACGCTGTGAGCGAGCACCGCGACCCGGCTGCCTTCGCCGGCGAGGACGGCGGCCGCCTCCACCAACTGCGCCGCGGCGACCAGGCGCAGCGGGGTACCGGGGGCATAGTGCGCGGCGAGCGCGCCGGAGACGCGGGGCGCATCCACCGGCGCCTTCACTTCCACGTCGGCTTCGCCGCGCACGCGCGGACGACGGCCGATCACGCGCGCGATGTCGTCGGCGGAGATCGCACCGGGGCGGAGGATCTCCGGCACGTCGCGCGAAAAATCGACGATGGTCGATTCGATGCCGACCGCGCACGCGCCACCATCGAGGATCATCGCGACCTTGTCGCCGAGTTCTTCCTGGACGTGGCGCGCGGTGGTCGGGCTGATGCGGCCGAAGCGGTTGGCGCTGGGCGCGGCGATGCCGGAATCGAAAGCCTGCAGCAGCGCGAGTGCGATCGAATGCGCGGGCACGCGCAGGCCCACGGTGTCCTGCCCGCCGGTGACCTCGTCGGGCACGCCGGCTTCGCGCTTCAGGATCAGGGTCAGCGGCCCCGGCCAGAACGCGCGCGCGAGCGCGAGCGCATCCTTGGGAATGCTCGCCGCCCAGCGCGGCAGATGCTCGGCGCTCGGCAGATGAACGATCAGCGGATGATCGGCCGGCCGCCCCTTGGCGGCGAAGATCTTGCGCACTGCCTGCGCGTCGAGCGCATCGGCGGCCAGGCCGTAGACGGTTTCGGTGGGCATGCCGACAATGTCGCCGGCGCGCAGCAAATCGGCCGCACGCCGGATCGCCAGCAGGGTGGGCGGCTCGATCGCGCCGCGGGCCGCTTCGTCGCTCATGGTGGTATCGCTCAAGGGTGGGTCGAAATGCGGCGGGCGATTCACTCGTCGCGAATGCCGATCGCCGCGCGCGCCTGCAGCGCACGCGCCAGCACCGCATCGGCGTCGTCGCCGATCACCGTGAAGTGCCCCATCTTGCGCCCGGGGCGGGCGTGATGCTTGCCGTACAGATGCAGGCGCAGCCCCGGCACCGCGTGCAGCACCGACCAGTCCGGCTCGCGATAGGCGCCGCCGGCGTGGCCGCCTTCGTACCACAGTTCGCCAAGCAGATTGACCATGACCGCCGCCGAATGCTGGCGCGGCTCGCCCAGCGGCAGGCCGGTGAGCGCCCTCACCTGCTGCTCGTACTGGCTGCTGACGCAGGCATCGACGGTGTGATGGCCGCTGTTGTGCGGGCGCGGCGCCATTTCATTGACGTAGAGCGCGCCGCCGCAGACGAAGAATTCCACCCCCAGGGTGCCGACGTAGCCCAGACGCTCGGCGATGCGCGCGGCAATGTCCTGCGCGCTGCGCTGCAGCTCGGCGGGCGCGCGCGCCGGCGCGATGGTGACGTCGAGAATGCCGTTGCGGTGGCGGTTCTCGCCGCTCGGAAAGCAACACACCGCCCCGGCCTCGTCGCGCGCGAGCACCACCGAGACCTCGTAATCGAGGGTCAGCATCTTCTCCAGCACGCAGGCCTCGCCCTTGAACTGGCGGAACGCGGCCAGCGCCGCGTCACGGTCGGCGACGCGCGCCTGGCCCTTGCCGTCGTAACCGAAGCGGGCGACCTTGAGCACCGCCGGAAACAGCGCGCCATCGGCGTTGCGCAGATCGTCCTCGCTGCGGATCGCGGCGAAGGGGCCGTGCGGCAGGCCGTTGTCGGCAAGAAAGCTCTTTTCGGCAATGCGGTTCTGGCACACCGCCACCGCGCCCGCCGCCGGGTGCACCGGAATGAACTTGGCGAGATAGTCGAGCGTGCCCGCCGGCACGTTCTCGAACTCGGTGGTGACCGCGGCGCAGGCCGCGGCGAGCTGGTCGAGCGCGGCATGGTCCTCGTAGCCGGCGACCAGATGGCGGTCGGCGATGCGTCCCGCCGGGCTGTTGGCATCGGGGTCGAGCACCCACACCTGGTAGCCCATCTCGTGCGCCGCGGCGACGAAGAAGCGGCCGAGCTGGCCGCCGCCGAGCATACCCAGGGTGGCGGGCGGGAGGATGGGAGAGGAAGACTGCGGAGACGGCATGACGGGCCTTCAGTGGGCGGAAACGTCCGAAAACAGGTTGATCACGAGCACGCCGGCGACGATCAGGGCGATGCCGAGCAGCGCCGGCAGATCGAGGCGCTGGCCGAACAGCAGCAGACCGACGACGCTGATCAGCACCACGCCGACCCCGGACCAGATCGCGTAGGCGACCCCGACCGGGATCGTGCGCAGGGTGAGCGACAGAAAATAGAACGCGATGCCGTAGCCGCCGACCACCAGCACCGACGGCCCCGGGCGGCTGAACCCCGCGGAGGCCTTCAGCGCCGAGGTGGCGATGACCTCGGCGACAATCGCAACCAGCAGGTACAACCAGGCGCTGGACATCGGGGCGGGCCGCGGCACTCAGGCCGGCGGCGGCAGGTCCATGTCGAGCACGGCCTGGGTCTGGCGCTCACGGAAGGCGGCAAGGCGGTCGGCGAGCACGACGTCCTCGTTGGCGAGCAGCGCCACCGCGAACAGCGCCGCATTGGCCGCCCCGGCCTCGCCGATGGCGAAGGTCGCCACCGGAATGCCCTTGGGCATCTGCACGATGGAGAGCAGCGAATCCTGCCCCGACAACGCCTTCGACTGCACCGGCACGCCGAGCACCGGCAACGTGGTCTTGGCCGCGACCATGCCCGGCAGATGGGCAGCGCCGCCCGCGCCCGCGATGATCGCCTTCAGGCCGCGCGCGCGCGCGCCCTCGGCGTACTCGAACATCAGGTCGGGAGTGCGGTGGGCGGAGACCACCCGGGCTTCGTAGGGCACGCCGAATTCGGCGAGGATCTTGGCCGCGGCCTGCAGGGTCGGCCAGTCGGAGTTCGAACCCATGATCACGCCGACGAGGGGCTGCTGAGCGTTCATCGTCCCGCCTCCCTCAACGACCGGCCGCACGCGCGGCACGCGCAGCGGACACCACGGTGTTCTCGAGCAGCATGGTGATCGTCATCGGCCCGACCCCGCCCGGCACCGGCGTGATCGCGCCCGCAACCTCGACCGCCGAGGCGAAATCCACGTCGCCGCACAGCTTGCCCGCATCCGGCCCGTCGACGAGGCGGTTGATGCCGACGTCGATCACGGTGGCGCCCGGCTTGAGCATGTCGCCGGTGACGAAGCGCGGCTTGCCGATCGCGGCGACGACGATGTCGGCGCGGCGGGTGTGGAAGGCAAGATCGCGCGTTTTCGAATGGCACACGGTGACGGTGGCGCCGGCGTTGGTGAGCAGCATCGCCATCGGCTTGCCGACGATGTTGGAGCGGCCGATGACCACGGCCTCGGCGCCGGCCACCGGCGTGCCCGAAGCTTCGAGCATCTTCATGACCCCGTGCGGCGTGCACGGGATGAAGGCATCCTGGTTCTGCGACAGGCGGCCGACGTTTTCGGCGTGGAAACCATCGACGTCCTTGTCCACGCTGATCGCCTCGAGCACCGCGGCCTCGTCGAACTGCGGCGGCAGCGGCAACTGCACGAGGATGCCATGCACCGCCGGGTCGGCATTGAGTTCGGCCAAGCGGGCCATGACTTCGGCCGGCGCCGCGTCCTGCGGGTAATCGAAGCGCAGCGAGCGGATGCCGGCCTTCTCGCACGCCGCGACCTTGTTGCGCACATAAACCGCGGAGGCCGGGTCACCGCCGACCAGGATCACCGCGAGGCAGGGCTGCACGCCCTGCTGCGCGAGTTGCGCCGCGCGGTCGGCAATCTCGCCGCGGACCTGGGCGGCAAGCGCGTTGCCGTCGATGATGCGAGCCGTCATGGAAGAAGCCTCGAAAAAAGCTCGCAATTTTATCGCAGTTATCGCGCCCTCAGTAATCGGCGCGCGCTCGAGTGTGCGTCCCCGGCCGGCCGATAGGGTGACTCAGGCCGGTACCGCCTGTGCCACCGCCTCGCGCCCGCGCTCGAAGGCCGCGCGATTGAGCTCGACCAGTTGCGGCTTGCGCTGCGCAAAGCGCGCGAGCACGGCCTCGCGCAGCACCGCGGCGGGAAACGGCAGGCGATCGGCCATCGCACCGAGCATCACGGTGTTGCCGAGGCGGATGTTGCCGAGTTCGAGCGCCACCGCGCTGGCATCGAAGGCGTGGACGTCGATGCCGAGCGCGCGCATGCGCGCCACCGGATCGTCCGGGTAATCGAACAGGCCGAGATTGACCACCGGCGGCACCAGCCGCCCCTCGTTTACCAGCGCGAGCGCGCCTGGACGCAGCATGTACGCCCAGCGCAAGGCCTCGGCGGCCTCGAAGCCGACCAGCAGATCAGCCTCGCCAGGAGCGATCTGGGGCGAGTACACGACCTCACCGAAACGCAGATGCGAAGTGACCACCCCACCACGCTGGCTCATGCCCGCGACTTCGGTTTTCTTGACGTCGAAGCCGAGCGACAGCGCGGTCTCGGCGAGGATTTCGGTGGCGGTCATCACCCCCTGCCCGCCCACGCCGCACACCAGGATGTTCGTATTGCGCATGTCGGGCTCCTCAGGGCTTGCGCAGGAATTGCAGGGGCTGGACCGGCCGCGCATGGACGATGGCCTCCGGTGCGCAGGGCTGCACGCACAGGCCGCAGCCGGTACAGGCCGCGGTCTCGATGCGCACGAAGGCGAGCTCGACCTCCTTGCCGGAAGGCTTCACCGCGGTTTCGCGGCGGGTGACGTGAATCGCCGGACAGCCGACCTCGACGCAGTTGCCACAGCCCGTGCAGCGCTCGTCGAGCACCTGGTAGGGCTTGGTGGCCTGATAGTCGTCGATCAGCACGCAGGGGCGATCGGTGATGATCACCGAAGGCTCGTCGATCTTGGTCTCCTCGCGCAGCGTCTTGAACAGCACCGGCAACTGATAGGGATCGACCTTGCGGATGCGCGCCGGCTTCACGCCGAGGGCCTCGCACAGCTTGCCGAAATCGACGCGCGGCGCCTCGTCACCGTGGATGTCGCGGCCGGTGCCCGGGTTGTCCTGACCGCCGGTCATGCCCACGGCGCGGTTGTCGAGCAGCAGTACGGTGACGTTGCCGCGGTTCCAGGTGATGTCGAGCAGGCCCTGCATGCCCATGTGCAGGAAGGTGGAGTCGCCGATCACCGCGACGATGCGCTTGCTCGCGTCGGCCGCGCCGCGCGCCTTGTCCATGCCCAGCGCCATGCCCATCGAGGCACCCATCGAAATGCAGGTGTCGAGCGCATTCCACGGATGGCCGGCGCCCAGCGTGTAGCAGCCGATGTCGCCGGAGATGATCAGGTTCTTGAGCTGCGACAGCGTGTAATAGACACCGAGATGCGGACAGGCCACGCACATCGTCGGCGGCCGCGGAAACACGCGCTGCGGCGCGATCGCCGCCGCCGTTTCCGCCGCGCCGATCCCGTCGCCGAGCAGGCGCGCCACCGCCGGGCGCAGCACCTCGGGCGACAGTTCGCCCACGCGCGGCAGGATGTCCTTGCCGTGGCAGGCGATGCCGGCGGCGGCGAGTTCGGCCTCGACCAGGGCCTCGGTCTCCTCGACCACCACCAGCTGCCCGACCGTGGCCGCGAACGCGCGCGCCTTGGCGAGCGGCAGCGGACAGGACAGCCCGAGCTTGAGCACCGGCGCCTCGGGAAAAGCCTCGCGCACGTGCATCCACGCCGGCCCGGAGGCGACGAAGCCGACGCGACGGTCGGCGCCCTCGGTGACCGTGTTGAGCGCGCTGTCTTCGGCCTCGGCACGCAGCGCCGCCTCGCGCTCGAACATCAGCGGCAGGCGCGGCTTGGCGTTGCCCGGCACCATCACCCAGCGCCGCGCGTCGCGCACGAAGCCGGTGGGTTCGTGGCGTTCGGCCGGCGCCGGGCGCACGCGGCCCTTGACGTGGCAGATGCGCGTGGTCAGACGCAGGATCACCGGGCAGCGATGGCGCTCGGAGAGCGCGAACGCGATGCGCGCCATGTCGTAAGACTCCTGCGCGTCGGCGGGCTCGAGCACCGGCAGGTGCGCGAAGCGGCCCCAGTAGCGCGAATCCTGCTCGTTCTGCGACGACGACATGCCGACGTCGTCGGCGACGGCGATCACCAGCCCACCCTCGGTGCCGGTCACCGTCATCGTCATCAGCGCATCGGCGGCGACGTTGAGGCCGACGTGCTTCATCGCGCAAAACGCGCGCGCACCGACCATGGACGCCCCGAGGGCGACCTCCAGCGACACCTTCTCATTCACCGACCATTCGGTGTACAGCTCGGGAAAGCGCGCCAGCTCCTCGAGAATTTCGGTCGACGGCGTGCCCGGATAGGCCGCCGCGAGCCGGCAGCCGGCATCGCGCACGGCGAGCGCCACCGCCTCGTTGCCGGACAGGAAGCGCTGCGCGAGGACAGGCGCGGAAAGGGGAACTCCCATGAGCTGGACTCCGGATCGGAACGCACAAGGGAGCAGAATCTACCGCCCGGTGAACAATGACCTTTTGATACAGATCAACCGCCGCCGCGCGCGGCGCGGCGCCCCGGCGGCGCCGGGTTCAGCGCAGCGCAGTCCCCGGCTCGACCGTGACCACGTGCTGCACGAGCTCGGCGAGCGAATGCGCGCCCATCTTCTCCATGACGCGGGCGCGATGCACCTCGACGGTCTTGATGCTGATGCCGAGCACGTCGGCGATCTGCTTGTTGAGCTTGCCGGCGATGATGAGGTCGAGCACCTCGCGCTCGCGCTGGGTCAGGTGTTCGAGCCGGCGCGCGGTGTCAGCCTCGAGGCGGCGCTTGTCGCGGCTGGCGCGCTCCTCGGTCAGGCACTGCTCGATCAGGCGCAGCATGTCGCGATCGGCGAACGGCTTCTCGATGAAATCGACCGCGCCCTTCTTCAGCGCCGCCACCGCCATCGGCACGTCGCCGTGGCCGGTGATGAAGATCACCGGCAGCGTGCAGCGGCGGCGGCCGAGTTCCTCGAACAGCTCCAGCCCGCTCATCCCCGGCATGCGCACGTCGAGCACCAGGCAGCCGGTCATCGCTTCGCTGTAGGCGGCGAGAAAGGCCTCGGCCGAGGCGTAGGCGGCGACCGGGTAGCCGCTCGATTCGACCATCCACACCAGCGAGTCGCGCAGCGCTTCGTCGTCGTCGATGATGTGGATGCGCTGATCAGGCGCGGCGTGCGACTCGCTCACTGGCGGCCTCCGTGGGCAGGGTAAAGGAGAATATGGTACCGCCTTCCGGATTGACGTCGACGACGAGGCGGCCGTCGTGGAATTCGATGATCGAGCGGCAGATGTTCAGCCCCATGCCCATGCCTTCGGTCTTGGTGGTGTAGAACGGCGTGAACAACCGCTGGCGCTCCTCCTCGCCGATGCCGTGGCCGCGGTCGATCACCGCCACCTCCACCGCGTGCGGCCCGCAGGCGCGCGCCCGCACCAGCAGCAGGCGCTGCTCGGGCAGGGTGTCGGCCATCGCGTCGAGGCCGTTGCGCACGAGGTTGAGCACCACCTGCTCGATCATGATGCGGTCGGCGAACACCGCCGGCAGCGCGGGCTCGACGTCGGCGACGAGACGGATGCCGACGCGGCGCGCGTCGATGTCGGCAAAGCCGATGGCGTCGTCGAGCACGTCGGCGATCGCCACCGCGCTGCGCCGCGGCTCGCTCTTCCTGACGAACTCGCGGATGCGGCGGATGATCTTGCCGGCGCGCTCGGCCTGGAAGCTCGCCTTGTGCATGGCGCCGAGGATGTCCTCCGGCTTCCACGCCCCCGACTCCATGCGCGTCACGCAGCCCGCGCAGTAGTTGGCGATCGCGGCCAGCGGCTGGTTCAGCTCGTGGGCCAGGGTGGACGCCATCTCGCCCATGGTGATCAGGCGCGCGGTGCGCTGCAGGCGCTCTTCCTGCTGGCGCGAGATCTCCGCGGTCTGCTTGCGGTCGGTGATGTCGGTGGCGATGCCCATGCGCACCACGCGCCCGTCGACCCAGCGCGTGGCGTGCTCGCGCACGTGGTACCAGCGCCCGGAGAGCGGGTGCTGCAGTTCGCCGTCGAAGAGCTCGCGCGGCAGGTCGGCGACGTTGAGCCCGCGCGGATCGACGCGGTAGTCGCCGCGCTCGGGCTGCGGCACCGCGACCCCGCGCACCGTGCGCCCGACCGCGTCGAAGCCGTGGATGTGCTTGAACGCGCGGTTGGCGAACAGGATCTCGTCGGTGCGGGCGTCGGCCACGAACACCGCGGCGTCGAGCCCGTCGAGCACGGCCTCGAAGCGCTCGTGGGCGGCCTCGAGCGCGGCGCGGATGCGCTTGGGCTCGGTGATGTCGGTGACCGAGGCCATCCAGCCGGTCTGGCGGCCGTCGAGGTCGATCAGCGGCGACAGGTAGAAGCGCGCGTCGATGCGTTCGCCGTTGCGGCGCTGGATGCGCATCTCGAAGCCGCTCGCCGGCGCCCGCCCGGCCAGGGTGAGTTCGAGGTTGCGCCGGCACAGCTCGCGGTCCTCCTCCGGCCAATAGGGAAACGGCTCGGTGGCGCCGAGCAGTTCGCGCTCGTCGAGCCCGACCATGCGGCAGAACGCGGAATTCACGTAGATGATGCGGCCGGACAGGTCGATCGCGCGCAGGCCGGTGATCACCGATTCGTCCATCGCCTTGCGGAACGCCGATTCTGCGCGGATCGCCTCTTCCGCCGCGCGCCGCCCGGTGACGTCGTGCGCCACCGCATACACCAGCTTCTCCGCGCGCACCGGGTTGATGCTCCACACCAGCCACTTCACGCTGCCGTCGGCGCACAAACAGCGGCATTCGAACTTCACCGGCTCGCCGGCGGCAAGCTGGCGCAGCTGCTCGAGCACCGCGGCGAGATCGTCGCGGTGGATGATGTCGAGCAGCGCCTTGCCGGCGAGGGTTTCCGGCGGATGGCCGAGCACGCGCTCGAACGCCGGATTGCAGCGCCGGAAGCCGCCATCCAGCCCGACCACGCACAGCATGTCGAGCGACAGGTTGAACAGACGGTCGCGTTCCTCCTCGACCTGCACGCGGCGCAGCACGTGGGCGCGCAGCAGCCACAGCGTCCACAGCACGATCACCGACAGGCCGAGGATCAGCACCGTGGGCAGCGCCTGCGGCAGATCGGCGCCGGCGCGGAACGCAGTGGCGCGCAGCACGAGGCCGTTGCCCGGCGGATCGAGGGCGATCTCGAAGCTGACGCTCTCGTCGAGGTCGCGCACCGCCGAGTTCACCGCCAGCGTCTCGCCGCGCGCGTTGAGCAGGGCGAGGCGGTATTTTTCGGTGAACCAGCCCGGCACCAGGTAGCGCACCATGCGCTCGACCGAATAAACGCCGACGATGGCGCCACGGAAATCATGGCCGCGGCGGATCGGCACATGAACCTCGAGCACGCTGCTGCCGCGCGCGCTGGCGTAGGCCTCGCCATACACCGGCCGGCCGCTGTCGCGCGCCCGGAAGAAGGCCGCGGTCTGACGGCCGGACAGCGCCTCGCCGGCGAGCCAGTCGGTGGCGTCGAAGGGCGCCGACCAGCGCACGATCTCGTCGCCGCCGACCCAGACGACGTTGGTCAGTTCGCCGTTGTTGGCGAGGTACTGGTTGGCGCGCAACTGGAAGGCGTCGGCATCGAGCGCATCGGTGGCCAGATCGCGCGCGAGCTGGCCGAGGAATTCCTCGGTGCCCTGCATGTGCAGGCGCATGGTCTGCTCCGCCCACTGCACGTCGCGCGCGACCGCGTTGCGCTGGGCTTCGAGCTCGCGGGTCTGCATCAGCCACATCAGCGCCAGCATCGCGAGCGCGAACAGCACCACGGCCACGTAGGGAGCGGTCCAGTACCAACGGTGGGGCGGGCGTGAGGCGGGTTGTTCCGGAACAGGCATGAGCGACACACAGGCTGCCAGCGGACGGCTCCGCAGCGCAAGAGAAAACCGGAAAACGGCGGAACGAGAGATTCGCCCACAGCCGCCGTGCGCGGCAAGCAAAATCACTGCACGCCATTGTCAGGCCCGCCCTCGCCGCCCCGACATCCGGTTTAACCCTAACCATTCAATACCGATGACATATCCCGGCAAACACCACCAAGGCGCGTCCACGCTGCGGGTTTCCGCCAATTTTGGGTGAGACGCACGCTCATTAAGGTGCACCGATGACTGCCGTGCTCCGCTTCATCTTCGCCCTCATGCTGCTCGTCCCGGCCACGGCAGGCACGCCCCCGGCGCATGCGACCGGCGCGGAACCGATCCGCATCGGCGTCTCCGGCCCCTTCACCGGCGGCTCCAGCCCGATGGGCATCTCGATGCGCGAAGGCATCCGCATCGCGGTCGCCGAGCTCAACGCCGCCGGCGGCCTCCTCGGCCGCCCGCTGCAGCTCGTCGAGCGCGACGACGAGGCGCGCAACGAACGCGGCGCGCGCGTGGTGCAGGAGCTCATCGACCGCGAACGCATCGTCGCCGGGCTGGGCATCGTCAATACCGGTGTCGCCCTCGCCAGCCAGCGCTATTACCAGCAGGCCCGCATCCCGGTGATCACCTCGGTGGCGACCGGCACCCTGATCACTCGCCAGTTCCAGCCCCCCGAGCACGCCGAAAACTATGTGTTCCGCGTCTCCGCGAACGACACCGTGCAGGCCGCGATGATCGTCGAGGAGGCGGTGGAGCGCCGCCGTCTGCGCCGCGTCGCGATCTTTCACGACGCCACCAACTACGGCCAGCTCGGCCGCGAGGACCTGGAACGCGCCCTCGCCGCCCACGGGCTGCGCCCGGTCGCGGTGGAGCGCTTCCAGCTGCGCCAGGCCGACATGACCGGCGCGCTGCTGCGCGCACGCGACGCCGGCGCGCAGGCGATCCTCACCTACGGCATCGGCCCCGAACTGGCCCAGATCGCCAACGGCATGGCGCGACTGGGCTGGTCGGTGCCACTGATCGGCAGCTGGACGCTGGCGATGTCGAACTTCATCGATACCGCCGGCCCCAACGCCGAAGGCACGCGCATGCCGCAGACCTTCATCCAGGACCCGACCACGCCGAAGCGGCGCGCCTTCATCGACGCCTGGCGCAGAACCACCGGCACCGAGCGCATCCCGGTGCCGCCGGCTGCCGCGCAAGGGTATGATTCCATGCTTCTGCTGGCAGCCGCGATCCGCCAGGCCGACAGCACCGACGGCGAACGCATCCGGGATGCGCTGGAAACGCTGCGCACCCGGGTCGAAGGCGTGATCATGACGTATGATGGGCCATTCTCGCGGAGCAACCACGAAACCATCACCGCCCCCCGCCAGCTCTACATGGGCGAGGTGCGCGGCGGCCAGGTGGTGTTCGCCTACGACGAGGACCGGCTGCGGGCGACACGCCAATGAACCCGCGCCACGGTCCGGCACTTTCCCGATCGGCCGGGGGGACTCTCCCTCCCTCCCTCACCCCCGGCCGATCCTTTTCCCGCACTGCCCCACTACCCCGCCCTTCCGCCGTCCTGAGCGCCCCGGAATGGTGCGTTGCCACGGCCAAGGACAACACAAATGTCATTGTGCATCGCAATATTTTACCAATGAATCAAGCAGTACCGTGTTTCCGGAATGTCACTCGTTGACGGCGTCGATTATTGCGCATGCTGAAATTAGGTTTTATAGTTCGAAAAGATGACCGCCTCGACCATGGTACGGTCACATCCACGACACCGTCCCGCCTTACCCCGGCGGGGTTCGCCAACCGCAAGTCATGAGGAGACAAACCATGACCGGTAACACGAACGTTCTCCTGCAAGCCGACCCGGACGCGCTGGAGACCCAGGAATGGCTCGACGCGCTCGCCTCCGTGATCGACAACGAAGGCCCCGAGCGCGCGCACTATCTGATCGACAAGCTGATCGAATCGGCGCAGGAATCGGGTAGCGACATCCCCTACTCGGCCACCACCCAGTACATCAACACCATTCCGGTGGAGCAGCAGCCGCGCTATCCGGGCGATGCCGACCTGGAGATCAAGCTCCACTCCTACATCCGCTGGAACGCCATGGCGATGGTGGTGCGCGCCAACAAGCACACCAACGTCGGCGGCCACATCGCCTCGTTCGCGTCCGCCGCCGCGCTCTACGACGTCGGCTTCTCGCATTTCTGGCACGCGCCCTCCGCCGCCCACGACGGCGACATGATCTTCTTCCAGGGCCACTCGGTGCCTGGCGTCTATGCGCGTGCCTACATGCTCGGCCGCCTGACCGAAGAGCAGATGGACAACTTCCGCCAGGAAGTCGACGGCCGCGGCATTTCCTCCTACCCGCACCCGTGGCTGATGCCGGACTTCTGGCAGTTCCCCACCGTGTCGATGGGTCTGGGCCCGCTGCAGGCCATCTACCAGGCGCGCTTCATGAAGTACCTCGCCAGCCGCGGCCTGATCGACGCCGCGAAGGCCGAGCAGCGCAAGGTGTGGGCCTTCCTCGGCGACGGCGAAACCGACGAGGTCGAGTCGTTGGGCGCGATCGGCATGGCCGCGCGCGAGAAGCTCGACAACCTGGTGTTCGTGATCAACTGCAACCTGCAGCGCCTGGACGGCCCGGTGCGCGGCAACGGCAAGATCATCCAGGAGCTGGAAGCCGAATTCCGCGGCGCCGGCTGGAACGTGATCAAGGTGATCTGGGGCACCCACTGGGACACCCTGCTGCAGCGCGACAAAAAGGGCATCCTGAAGAAGCGCATGATGGAATGCGTGGACGGCGAGTACCAGACCTTCAAGGCCAAGGACGGCGCCTACGTACGCGAGCACTTCTTCAACACGCCCGAACTCAAGGAGCTGGTCGCCGACTGGACCGACAACCAGATCTGGCGTCTGAACCGCGGCGGCCACGACATCTTCAAGATCTTCGCCGCCTACAAGGCCGCCACCGAGCACAAGGGCCAGCCCACGCTGATCCTCGCCAAGACCATCAAGGGTTTCGGCATGGGTCAGGCCGGCGAGGCGATGAACATCTCGCACCAGCAGAAGAAGATGGACGTCGACGCCATCCGCCGCTTCCGCGACCGCTTCGGCCTGCCGGTACCGGACGACAAGCTCGAGGAACTGCCCTACCTGAAGTTCCCCGAAGACTCGCCCGAATACAAGTACATGATGGAGCGCCGCGTCGCGCTCGGCGGCTTCCTGCCGCAGCGCCGCACCCAGGCCGCCGCGCTGGCCGTGCCCGCGCTGTCGGCCTTCGAGGCGCTGCTGAAGGCCTCCGGCGAGGGCCGCGAGCTGTCGACCACGATGGCGATCGTGCGCATCATGAACACGCTGCTCAAGGACAAGCAGATCGGCCGCCACATCGTCCCGATCGTGCCCGACGAGTCGCGCACCTTCGGCATGGAAGGCATGTTCCGCCAGTACGGCATCTGGAACCAGGAAGGCCAGAACTACGTGCCCGAAGACCATGACCAGCTCATGTTCTACAAGGAATCGAAGACCGGCCAGGTGCTGCAGGAAGGCATCAACGAGGCCGGCGCGATGGCCGACTGGATCGCCGCCGGCACCGCCTACAGCGTGCATGGCGTGCAGATGGTGCCGTTCTACATCTTCTATTCGATGTTCGGCCTGCAGCGCACCATGGACCTGTGCTGGGCGGCCGCCGACCAGCGCACCCGCGGCTTCATGATCGGCGGCACCGCCGGCCGCACCACGCTGAACGGCGAAGGCCTGCAGCACGAGGACGGGCACAGCCTGCTGCTCGCCAACATGATCCCGAACTGCGTCTCCTACGACCCGACCTTCCAGTACGAGGTCGCGGTGATCGTGCAGGATGGCATGCGCCGGATGTTCGCCGAACAGGAGGACATCTACTACTACATCACGGTGATGAACGAGAACTACGAACATCCCGAGATGCCGGCCGGTGCCGAAGCAGACATCCTCAGGGGCCTGTACGCCTTCCGCAAGGGCGCCGACAAGGCCGGTCCGCGCGTGCAGCTGCTCGGTTCGGGCACGATCTTCCGCGAAGTGATCGCCGCCGCCGACCTGCTGAAGAACGACTGGGGCGTCGAAGCCGACCTCTGGGGCTGCCCGAGCTTCAACGAACTGGCCCGCGACGGCCAGGACGCCGAGCGCTGGAACATGCTGCATCCGCTGGAAGCGCCGAAGCAGTCGCACGTGGCGCAGAAACTCGCCGGCGCCCAGGGCCCGGTGATCGCCGCCACCGACTACATCCGCCTGTTCGCCGAGCAGATCCGCCCCTTCGTGCCGGGCCGCTACGTCACGCTGGGTACCGACGGTTTCGGCCGCTCCGACACCCGCGAGAAACTGCGCCACTTCTTCGAGGTGGATCGCCACTGGGTGACGCTCGCCGCGCTCAAGGCGCTCGCCGACGAAGGCACCATCGAACGCGACAAGGTCGCGGCCGCGCTGGTCAAGTACCAGCTCGACCCGAACAAGCCGAACCCGCTGTCCGTCTGAGTGCCGAGGGAGACAGGAACATGAGCCAACTCATTGAAGTGAAGGTTCCGGACATCGGCGATTTCGACGAAGTCCCGGTCATCGAACTGTTCGTCAAGGTCGGCGACACCATCGCCGTCGATGACGCGATCGCCACCCTGGAGTCCGACAAGGCGACGATGGACGTGCCGTCCTCGGCCGCCGGCGTGGTCCGGGAAGTGCTGGTCAAGGTCGGCGACAAGGTGTCGGAAGGCGCGTTGCTGATCAAGGTGGAGGCCGCCGGCGCTGCCGCTGCGGCGCCCGCCGCTGTCGCTGCCGCTCCGGCGCCGGCTCCGGCCGCTGCCCCCGCCCCGGTCGCCGCTGGCGGCGTGATCGACGTGGTGGTGCCGGACATCGGCGACTTCTCCGACGTGCCGGTGATCGAGCTGTACGTGAAGGTCGGCGACACCATCAAGGTCGACGACGCGATCGCCACGCTGGAATCGGACAAGGCCACCATGGACGTGCCTTCGTCGGCCGCCGGCGTGGTCAAGGAAGTGCGGGTCAAGGTCGGCGACAAGGTGTCGCAGGGCAGCGTGCTGCTCAAGCTCGAGAGCGGCGCAGCCCCGGCCGCTGCGGCCTCCGCGCCGGCAGTGGCCCCCGCTCCGGCGCCTGCCGCTGCCCCCGCAGCCGCTCAGGCTGCCGCCCCCGCCGCTGTGGCGACGGCCTCGCCAGCCGCGCCCTCCGCCGTCACCCTTGGCGGCAAGGTGCACG
>JAEWVQ010000293.1 GCA_023459095.1 Pseudomonadota bacterium
GGTGGCGTCGACGAGCAGCGGCACCTTGTGCTCGTGGGCGATCGCGGCCACGGTGGGAATGTCGAGCACGTCGAGCCCCGGGTTGCCCACCGATTCGCCGAAGAACAGCCGCGTTTCGGGACGCACCGCGGCGCGCCAGGCGGCGGGGTCGCGCGGGTCGACGAAGGTGGTGGTGATGCCGAAGCGCGGCAGGGTGTAGCCGAGCAGGTTGTGCGAGCCGCCGTACAGCGAGCGCGAGGCCACGATGTGGCCGCCAGCGCCCATCAGCGTGGTGATTGCCAGATGCAGCGCGGCCTGGCCGCTCGCTACCGCGATTGCGCCGACGCCGCCTTCGAGTGCGGCCACGCGCTCCTCGAGCACCGCGTTGGTCGGGTTGGAGATGCGCGAGTAGACGTGACCGGGGCGTTCGAGGTTGAACAGCGCCGCGGCGTGTTCGGCGTCGGGAAAGACGTAACTGGTGGTGAAGTGGATCGGCGTCGCGCGCGAACCGTGAACCGGGTCGGGGGACTGCCCGGCGTGCAGCGCGAGCGTCTCCCGGCCGAAACTTCCGGGCTGGGTCATGAGTGTCCTTCGGGTTGTGGTACGTGGGGCATGGAATCGCCCCCTTGCACGCGCTGCGTCAACCTCGCCGACAAGCGCGGCGGGCGTGCCCGCTCAGGCGAAGTCGTCGGGCTGGAGTTGGCGCTCGACGATGGCGATGCGGTCCTTGACCGCGAGCTTGCGCTTCTTGAGCCGACGCAGCAGCAACTCGTCGTCGCTGGGCAGGGTGTCCAGGCGCGCGATGGCTTCGTCGAGGTCGCGATGCTCGTCGCGCAGCGCTTCGAGGCGGGCATGCAGGCTGGTGACTTCGTCAAACTGGCCGTCATTCATGGCACACCTTGTTCCGGGCGGGGCGCAGGCACGCGGTTGAGGGGGATTCCGGTCAGCATGGTAGGCGGCACCGCCCGGAATGACAACCGCCATGCCCCGGGTGGGCGTGTTGCGCGGCGTGCGCGCCGCGCCTGCGGCGCAGCCGCGCGCTATCCCTTAACATTGCGCTCTTTGCAGCACGACACCGGCACACCATGAGCAAGGCATTCGTCAAGGAAGGCGAGGGCGGTGATGGCGACGATGAGGAGCTGTCGCCCGCATTGCGCCTGCCCCCCGGCAGCAAGAATTACATGACCCGCCGTGGCTACAACGCGATGCGCGAGGAGTTCCAGCAGTTGGTCCGCGTGGACCGCCCCAAGATGGTGGAAACCGTGGCCTGGGCGGCGTCCAACGGCGACCGCTCGGAGAACGGCGATTACATTTACGGCAAGAAGCGGCTGCGCGAGATCGACCGCCGCATCCGCTTTCTGACCAAGCGCATCGAGAACGCCGAGGTGGTCGATCCGGCGGCGCAGGAGAACGTCGAACAGGTGTTCTTCGGCGCCACGGTGACGATCACCGATGCCGACGGCGACAACGAGCAGACCTGGCAGATCGTCGGCGTGGACGAGGCCAATGCTTCGCAAGGACGCATCAGCTGGATCTCGCCGCTGGCGCGCGCGCTGCTGAAGGCGCGCGAGGGCGATCTGGTGCGCTTCATGAGCCCGGCCGGCGTGCGCGAGATCGAAGTGGTGGACATCCGCTACGAGTGAGGCACCGCGAGGCTTCCGTCACCGTCCGGCAATGCGTGCCCGGGGCTTGAAACCGGCACCGGCGCCCCCACATGGAGGCTCATCGATTCGAACCCTCTGTGTGAACCTTACGGAGCTCCATCCATGTCCGACGCACAAGCCGCATCCGCCCAGACGCTCAACTTCCAGGCCGAGGTGAAGCAACTGCTTCACCTGATGATCCATTCGCTTTACTCCAACCGCGAGATCTTCCTGCGCGAGCTGGTCTCGAACGCGTCGGACGCCTGCGACAAGCTGCGCTTCGAGGCGCTCGACAACGCGGCGCTGTTCGAGGGTGACGGCGAACTGAAGATCCGCATCGGCTTCGATGCCGACGCCAAGACCATCACCATCGCCGACAACGGCATCGGCATGAGTCGGGACGAGGCGATTGCCCACCTCGGCACCATCGCCAAGTCGGGCACCAAGGAATTCTTCGGCAAGCTCACCGGCGACCAGAAGAAGGACGCCAACCTCATCGGCCAGTTCGGCGTCGGTTTCTACTCCGCTTTCCTAGTGGCCGACCGCGTCACCGTGCTGACCCGCCGCGCCGGCCTGCCGGCCTCGGCCGGGGTGAAGTGGCAGTGTTCGATGGCCGGCGACGAAGCCGGCGCCTACACCGTCGAGGATATCGACAAGCCCGGTCGCGGCACCGAGATCACCCTGCATCTGCGCGACGGCCAGGAAGACCTGCTGTCGTCGTGGAAGCTGAAGAGCCTGGTGCGCAAGTACTCCGATCACATCGTCCAGCCCATCGTGATGAAGAAGGAGGCGTGGGACGAGGAGAAGAAGGCGCAGGTCGTCACCGACGAAGACGAGACGGTCAATCAGGCCAACGCGCTGTGGACCCGTTCCAAGAATGACATCAGCGAAGACGAGTACAAGGCCTTCTACAAGCACGTCGGCCACGACTACGACGAGCCGCTGGCGTGGACCCATTCGCGCGTCGAGGGCCGCCACGAGTACACCAACCTGCTCTACGTGCCAGCGCACGCGCCCTTCGACCTGTGGGACCGCAACGCCAAGCACGGCATCAAGCTCTATGTGAAGCGCGTCTTCATCATGGACGACGCCGAGAAGCTGATGCCGACCTACCTGCGCTTCGTGCGCGGGGTGGTCGATTCGGCCGACCTGCCGCTCAACGTGTCGCGCGAGATCCTGCAGGAATCCAAGGACATCGACACCATCCGCGCCGGCTGCACGAAGAAGGTGCTGGGGCTGCTCGAAGACCTCGCCACCAGCGACGAGGCCGGCGACAAGGAGAAGTACGCCACCTTCTGGAAGGAGTTCGGCCGTGTGCTGAAGGAAGGCGTGGGCGAGGACTTCGCCAACAAGGAGAAGATCGCCGGCCTGCTGCGTTTTGCCTCGACCAAGGCCGACACGCCGGACGAAATCGTGTCGCTCAAGGACTACATCGAGCGCATGAAGGAAGGCCAGGACAAGATCTACTACGTCACCGCCGAAACCTTCAACGCCGCCAAGAACAGCCCGCACCTGGAAGTCTTCCGCAAGAAGGGCATCGAAGTGCTGCTGCTGTCGGACCGCGTCGATGAATGGGTGATCGGCAACCTCACCGAGTTCGACGGCAAGCCGCTGGTGTCGGTCGCCAAGGGCGGCCTCGATCTGGGCGCGCTGGAAGACGAGGCCGAGAAGAAGGAAGCCGAGAAGGCCGCCGACGACTACAAGGAGCTGCTGGAGAAGATGAAGACCAGCCTCAGCGAGCGCGTCAAGGACGTCAAGGTGACGCTGCGCCTGACCGACTCCCCGGCCTGTCTGGTCGCCGACGAGCACGACTTGGGCATGAACCTGGCGCGCATCCTGAAGGCCGCGGGCCAGAGCGCGCCGGCGTCCAAGCCCATCCTCGAGATCAACCCCAACCACCCGGCGGTGCTGCGGCTGAAGTACGAGGACAAGAACTTCGACGACTGGGCCGCGGTGCTGTTCGACCAGGCCCTGCTCGCCGAGGGCGGCACGCTCGACGACCCGGCCACCTTCGTCAAGCGCATCAACCAGCTGATGATGGCGATGAGCGGCAGCTAAGACCGTTCCCCCCGCATGACGAGGCCTCCCGCGGCGACGCGGGAGGCCTCGTCTTTTTTCAAGTGTGACGCGCGGCCGCCAGCGTCGCCGATGAATACAACTTCTGCTCGGCGCGCCGCAGCGCCGGGTAGGCGAGCGCATGGTAAAGCGACACGGGCGCCACCGAACGCGACACCCCGTGCGCGACCACGGCGGTGGCCATCAGCGGCAGCAGCATCTGGTGGTTGGCGGTCATTTCCATGACGATCACGAACGAGGTGATCGGCGTCTGCGTCATCGCGGCGAGAAACGCCACCATGCCGAGCACGAGGATCGCCGCGTCCTGCTCACCGGGCAGGAAGAACGCGATGTCGGCGCCCAGACCTGCGCCCACCGCCAACGCCGGGGCGAAGATGCCGCCGGGAATGCGGGAGACGAAGGCGAGCCAGATCACCGCCATTTTCGCCAGCATGAAATACAGCGGCAACGCCGCCGCCCCCTCGAGGGCGGCCTTGGATTCGGCATAGCCGGTACCGTAGGTGAGGCCGCCGGTAAGGAG
This sequence comes from Pseudomonadota bacterium, assembly GCA_023459095.1. Lineage (GTDB taxonomy): Bacteria > Pseudomonadota > Gammaproteobacteria > Burkholderiales > Rhodocyclaceae > JAEWVQ01. Next base: position 4,219 of record JAEWVQ010000293.1, read on the forward strand.
CCCGATCAGCGCGGTGGCCAGGCCGCAGCCGGCGGCGAATGCCACCGGCCGGGCCACCGCGAGTTCGCCCACGCGCCCGGGCAGGCCGCGCGCCGAGGCGATCAGTAAGCGCGCGAAACCGCCGCCGAACAGGCCGCCGACGATGCCGCACAGCAGCACCGGCCAGACGCCGTTGGGCCAGCCGATCGCCGCCGGCGTACGCCCGAAGTAGGTGTAGTTGCCGAGTACGGCGAGCGACATCAGGCCGGCGAAGATCACCGCGATCAAGGTCGTGCTGTTGGCACGGAAGGCGCGCTGGCGGCACATCTCCTCGATCGCGAACATGATCCCGCCGAGCGGGGTGTTGAACGCCGCGGCGATGCCCGCGCCGCTGCCTGCGGCGATCAGGTCGCGGCTGGAGGCGATGCGCCCGCGCTTGCGTCCGGCGAGCAGGTGCATCGCCGAGGCGCCGATCTGCACCGAGGGCCCCTCGCGGCCGATCGACGCGCCCGAGAGCAGGCCGCCCAGGGTCAGGAACACCTTCGCGATCGCAATCCGGAACGACAGAAACTGCCGACGCAGACGGCTGTCGTCGGTCATTGAGGCAGCGATCGCCTGCGGAATGCCGCTGCCTTCGGTGCCGGGAAAGAAGCGCCGCGACAGCCAGGCCATGAGCGCGAAACCGGCGGGGGCGATGAACAGCGTCAGCCACGGCAGCTCGCTCATCAACGCGTGGTGCGCCGCAATGGCGAGCTCCGCACCGATCGCGAACGCGATCGCGATCGCCCCGGCGAGCAGTGCGGCGCCCACCAGCAGCAGACGTTTGTGCCAGCGACCGATCGACAGCCAAGGCAGGGCGTAGCGGCGGCCGCCGCGGGCGAGATGACGGAAGGCGCGGCGGTGGGACGAGTCGGAGTCCGGAGGCGGCTCGGCGAATGACATGTCGGGGACGGAAGGAGCAGACGGACGTGAGCGGCCGGGAGAGGCCTGAATGATCGTTTTGGACTAAACTTTCTGCCGCCACGGCTGCGCAGCGGAGCGGCAGCGCGCATGCCGGACGGGCAAAGGGAATAAGATACGCCAGACAATCGATGTCGGCGAATTTTTTGACAATGAAAGTTTGAGCAAATATAGTTGGAGCCGAGATGTCGGAGCAGCAGTCCCCCTCAAGAAAATCCGAAGGCAAGGGGCAGCAGGTCAGCCCGCTGTCGGTGTTGCAGCGCTTTCGCGTGCTGATTCGCACCGCGCAGCGGCACTCGCAATGGATCGAGCGTCAAAGCGGCGTCACCGGCGCGCAGCTCTGGGCCCTGCAGGAATTGAACGAAGCCCCCGGGTTGCGTGTGGGCGAACTGGCGAATCGGATGGCTCTCCATCAATCGACGGCATCGAACATGATCGACCGCCTCGAAACCGGCGGGTTGATCCGCAAGGAGCGAACCAGCGCCGATCAGCGCGTAGTCAGGCTCTATCTGACCGCCGAAGGCAGTGCGCTGCTCGGGCGGGCGCCATCGCCGGCGCGCGGCGTGCTCCCCGAAGCGCTGCGCCTCCTCGATGACGAGGCGCTGGCCAGGCTGCAGCGCGAACTCGACGTTCTGCTGCGGCAGATCAAGGATCTGGATGAAGGCTTCGGCATGCAGCCCTTGCCCTTCACCGAGTGAATACCCGGTCCGGCGGGCAACTCCGAGACACGATTCGCACTTGTGCGGACAGCAGCTTGAGGCGGCCCTTGTGGCCGCCTATTTTTTTGCTGTCGCTGCGGCTGCTTCCATCTTGAATGTTGCGCGCTGCTCAACCCGGCTTTGCGTGATTGCATTGCATTTAACAAGACGATCGGTCTAATATTTCTACATGGAACTGGAGCACAAGCCCCCGCGTCGCCGCGGCCGACCACCCAGGCAGCGTGAAAACCTCGCCGAGACCCGCGAGCTGTTATTGCGCGCGGGTCTCGAGGTGCTTACCGAAAAGGGCTTCTCC
>JAEWVQ010000294.1 GCA_023459095.1 Pseudomonadota bacterium
GCGGCAGGGTCGGCGGCGGCAGTTTTCTGCAGTAAGGCGGCAATCGTTGCCGGCAGGCCGGCGAGTGGGTGGTCGCTGGGCGTTGCCGGCGGAGGCTCGGCCGGCGCCGCGGCGGCGGTTTCGGACGGCGCCGCGGCATCGGTTGCCGGGGCCGCGGTTTCGGTTTGGGTGGGGGGGGCGTCGGTGGCGTCCGCACCGCCCGTCGCGCTGGCGTCCCGCTCTCGCGTGGCGGGGCGCTCGGGCTGCGGGTTGCGGTTCGCGTGCCGTTGCGGCTCGCGGGCCGGGGCAGCGGATTGGCTTGCGGACTGGGCGCTGCTGCGCTCGCGGGCGGCGGTCGCGCTGCGCTCGATGGTGCCGGCGTCGAGCTGGCCCTTGAGCATCTGCGAGAAGCTCGGCCCGGCTGCGGCATTGCGCGTCGCGTTGTCACCGGCGCCGGACAGGAAGGAGAACGGCTGGCCGGATTGCGCCGGGTTCGATTGCGTGATCAGGGATGACATGGCGCGGACCTCGTGGATTCGTCTCTGCGGGTTTGCAGAGTCGTATGCAAGGCGTGTGCCAGGGGCGGTCGGCGCCGCGGGGTCAGCTCTCGCCGGGCTCGGCGCCGTCGTGGCGGCGGCGTGCGGCGTGCTCGTCGGTCATGCGCTGTTCCTGCTTGGCCTTGATGCGGGCGAGGCCGGCCTGATGGCGCTGCGACAGGGTATCGAAGGCCTTGACCTTGTTGCGCTGGGCCACCCAGGCCTGTTGCCCCTGGCTGGTGTGGTGGCGGGACTGCTCGACGAGGCGGCGTTGGCTGGCGATGGCGTCGTCGAGCTTGCCGAGGAAGGCGCTGAAATTGCGCCAGGCCTCGGGGCCGATGCCGTCGCGGCTGGCCTGGACGAAGCGTGCCTTGTACTCGTCGCGGTACTGCTGGAGCATTTCCAGTTTCTGCTGGCCGTCGCGCTCGAGCGCGACCAGTTCGCCCAGGCGACGCGCGGCCTCGTCCATGCGGGTATGGGCGAGATCGAGCAGGGGCTGCAGCGGAAACTTTCCGGCCATGCTTTTATTGTTTGTTGCGGAATGTTGCGAATCGGCGGTGATTCTACGCCAGCCGCGCGCGTCCTGCCGTGAACGCGGTCACCATCGTCGCCGCCGCGGTGCGCATCAGCGGCCGTTCAGCGCCGCGAAGATCTGGCCGAGCTTGGCGAGCGCGCCGTCGTAGGGTTCGCGCTCGTCGATGCGTTGCTGCAGGAAGGCTTCGAGGGCGGGATAGATCGCCACCGCGAGGTCCAGGGTGGGGTCTGAGCCGGCCTGGTAGGCGCCGACCGCGATCAGGTCGCGCGAGCGCTGGTAGCGCGAGAACAGCTGCTTGAAGCGCCGCACCATGTCGAAGTGACCGGGCTCGACGATGCCGTGCATGGCGCGCGAGATCGACTGCTCGATGTCGATCGCCGGGTAGTGGCCCTGGTCGGCGAGGCTGCGGGTGAGCACGAAGTGGCCGTCGAGAATGGCGCGTGCGGAGTCGGCGATCGGGTCCTGCTGGTCGTCGCCCTCGGCGAGCACGGTGTAGAAGGCGGTGATCGAGCCGCCGCCCTCGGGGCCGTTGCCGGCGCGTTCGACCAGCGCCGGCAGGCGCGCGAACACCGACGGCGGATAGCCGCGGGTCACCGGCGGCTCGCCGATCGCGAGCGCGATCTCGCGCTGCGCCATGGCGTAGCGGGTGAGCGAGTCCATGATCAGCAGCACCTGCTTGCCCTGGTCGCGGAAATGCTCGGCGATCGTGGTGGCGTAGGTCGCGCCCTGCATGCGCATCAGCGGGCTGGTGTCGGCGGGCGCGGCGACCACCACCGAGCGCGCCAGACCTTGCGCGCCGAGGCTGTGCTCGATGAATTCCTTGACTTCGCGCCCCCGCTCGCCGATCAGCCCGACGACGATGACGTCGGCGGCGGTGTAGCGCGCCATCATGCCGATCAGCACCGACTTGCCGACCCCGGAGCCGGCGAAGAGACCGAGGCGCTGGCCGCGGCCGACGGTGAGCAGGCTGTTGATCGCGCGGATGCCGACGTCGAGCGGCTCGGCGATCGGCGCGCGCGACAGCGGGTTGAACGGGCGCCCCTGCAGCGAGCGGGTTTCCTGGGTGAGCAGCGGGCCGAGCGTATCGAGCGGGCGGCCGGCGCCGTCGACCACGCGGCCGAGCAGGGCGTCGCCCACGGGCAGGTGCTTGGCGCGGTCGGCGGCGCGCCGGCGCGGGCCCAGCCCCTTGCCCGCCACCAGGCGCGGCTGGCTGCCTTCCATGGGCAGCACGCGTGCACCCGGGGCGAGGCCGAAGACGTCGTCGGTCGGCATCATGTAGAGCTTGTCGCCGTTGAAGCCGACCACTTCCGCCTCGACCATGCCACCGCCGGGGACCATGACGCGGCAGCCGGAGCCGAGCGGCAGCTTGAGCCCGGCGGCTTCCATCACCAGGCCGTTGATGCGGGTCAGGCGGCCGGCGAATTCGCACGGCTGGGCCTCCTCGACGAGGCTGCGGCCGTCGTTGAGGAAGGTGCGCCAGGTGTCGCCGTGACGCCGGGTCACGCGTCCGTTTCCCATTGCGCCTCGTCGCGGCCGAGGCTGGCGAGGATGCGTTGCCAGCGGGTTTCGACGGTGGCGTCGAGCTGGGCGCCGGGGGTCTCGACCCGGCAGCCGCCCGGGGTCAGCGTGCCGTCTTCGAGCAGGCGGTGGCCGGCGTGGGCGAGCTGTTCGCCCATGTGTTCGCGCACCAGGGCGAGGTCGTCGGGGTGCAGGCGGATCTGGGCATGGCCCTGAGGCAGTTGCAGCAAGGCGCCGCGCACGGTGTCGAGCTCCGCTTCGGGCTGCTCGGCGAGGGTCTTGCCGACCATGCGGCGGGCGATCTCGACCGCCAGGCCGAGGAGTTCGTCGGCGACCTCCTCGTCGAGCCGGCTCAGCGCCTGGTCGAGATTGTCGGCGAGTTCGGCGAGGCGCGCGGCTTCGGCGGCGGCGCGCGCCTGGCCTTCGGCATAGCCTGCGGCGTGGCCGGCTTCCAGGCCGGCGGCATGGCCTTCGGCGCGGCCGGCGTCGACACCGGCGGCGAAGCCGGCCTCGCGACCGCTCGCGAAACCCTCGGCGTGGCCAGCGGCGTGCCCCTCGGCATGGCCGCCGGCACGCGCCTCTTCGTGCATGCGTTCGATGTCGTCGGCGGTGGGCAGGGTGAGACCGGCGAGCGGATCGGGTTCGGGCTCGAATTCGACCGCGGTGTCGTCGATGGGCGCGGCCGGCCCCGGCTCCGCCTCGTCAAACGCGGGCGGCTCCCAGCGGCGGTAGGCGCCGACTGCCTGGTGGCGGGAAATGCTCACGCGGCCTCCTTCGCGTCAGCGCGCGAGGCCCGCAGCGCGCGCGTTGCGCAGGCGAGGCACGGATCAGACGAAACCATCGTCGCCTCCCTTGCCGCCGAGCATGACCTGGCCTTCCTCGGCGAGGCGGCGCACGGTCTTGAGGATTTCCTTCTGTTCGGCTTCGACCTCGGACAGGCGGACCGGACCGCGCGCCTCGAGGTCTTCGCGCAGCATGTCGGAGGCGCGGCTCGACATGTTCTTGAAAATCTTCTCGCGCACCTCGGGCGAGGCGCCCTTCAAGGCCACGATCAGCGAGTCGGTCTGGATCTCGCGCAGGATGGTCTGGATGCCGCGGTCGTCGATGTCGAGCAGGTTCTCGAACACGAACATCTCGTCGAGGATCTTCTGCGCGAGGTCGGGATCGTAGTCGCGCACGTTGTCGATCACTGCGGTTTCGGCGGCGGAGCCGACGAAGTTGAGAATCTCGGCGGCGTGGCGCACGCCGCCCATCTCCGCCTTCTTCACCGACGAGGTCACCGACAGCATGCGGGTGAGGGTGTCGTTGAGTTCGTGCAGCGCGATCGGCTGCACGCCGTCGAAGGTGGCGATGCGCAGCATGACGTCGTTGCGCAGGCGGTCGGGGAAGTGCTTGAGAATCTCGCCGGCCTGATCGACCTCGAGGTGCACGAGGATGGTGGCGACGATCTGCGGGTGCTCGTTCTTGATCAGGTCGGCGGCGGTCGCCGGGTCCATCCACTTCAGGCTCTCGATGCCGGCGGTGTCCGAGCCCTGCAGCACGCGCGAGATGAGGTGCGCGGCGCGCTCGTCGCCGAGCGCCTTGGTCAGCATCAGGCGGATCTGTTCCTCGTCGGCGTGGATCGGCGAGCCCTTGGCGTAGTACTCCTCGAGTTCCTGCAGCAGCGGCTCGACCTTGCTGCGCGGCTGCGCCGGCATGGTCGCCATCTTCATGCCCAGCTTCTGCACCTCGCGCGGGCCGAGGTGCTTGAGCACCTCGGAGGCTTCGTCGGCGCCCAGCGTGAGCAGCAGCAGGGCGCCCTTTTCCAGTCCTTCCTCGGGTGTGGTCACTTGCGCGCCTCCTCGCCGCCGGTTACCCATTCCTTGACCAGGCCGGCCACCAGTTTCGGGTCCTCACGCGCCATCCGGCGCGCGCGTTCGAGCATCGCCTCGTAGCTGTTGGCCGCCGCGGCCTCCGGCGACAGGCTCACTTCGGCGTCTTCCTCGCCTTCTTCCTGCGCCGCGCCGGCCGCCGCTTCCTCGGCCTCCGGCGCGGGCGCCGGCGGGGGCGGCAGCACGGCCTTGAGCAGCGGGCGGATCACCGCGAAGTAGATGAAGATCACGATCAGCAGCACGAGCAGGTATTTGAGACCTTCCTTGGCGAGTTCGATCACTTCGGGATCCTTCCACGGCGACAGGTCCGCGCCCGCTTCGGCGGCGAACGGCGCGGCGGCAACGTTGATGGTATCGCCGCGCGCCGGGTTGTAGCCGACGGCTTCGCGGACGAGATTGGTGATGCGGGCGATTTCCTCGTCGGTCAGCGGCACCAGTTGGGTGCCGCCGCCGGGCAGGGCCTCGACGCGGTGATTGACCACCACCGCGACCGACAGCCGCTTCACTTGGCCGAGCGCCTGCTTGACGTGCTGGATGGTGCGGTCGAGCTCGTAGTTGAGCACCGCGGTGCGGCTGCTGTCGAGGACCTGGTCGTTCTGGAACGGCGGCACCGGCGGCGCGGTGATCGGCGAGGTCGCGGGCACCGGCGGCTGGTTGGTGAGCGCGCCGGGCACGCCCTGCGGGCCGCGGTTGCGGTTGATCTCCTCCACCGTCTGCTGGCTGCGGATGGCCTGGTCGGGCGAGGGGTTGGGCTTGTAGGTCTCGGCGGTCTGCTCGACCTGGTTGAAGTCGACGTCGGCGGCGACCTGGGCGCGGAAGTTGTCCTTGCCCACCATGGGCAGCAGGATGGTCTCGATGCGACGGATCACGCCCGCTTCGACCTCCTTCACGTACTCGAGCTGGGTGGGGTCGAGCCCGGCACGGCGCAGCGGGTCGGATTTCGAGGTGAGCAGTTCGCCGTTCTGATCGACGATGCTCACCCCCGATTCGGTCATGCGCGGCACGCTCGACGACACCAGATGGACGATGCCCGCCACCTGGTTGGCGTCGAGCACGCGCCCGGGGCGCAGATTCACCATCACCGACGCGGTGGGCTTCTGGTCGTCGCGCAGGAAGGCGGTCTGCTTGGGCATCGCCAGATGCACGCGCGCGCTCGCCACCGAGGCGATCGACTGGATCGTGCGCGACAGCTCGCCTTCGAGCGCGCGCTGGTAGTTGATCTGCTCGTTGAACTGCGACACGCCGAGCTTCTGCGTGTCGAGCAGCTCGAAACCGGCGAGTCCGCCCTTGGGCAGCCCCTGCGCGGCCAGGCGCAGGCGCAGTTCGTGCACCTGCGCCTGTTGCACGAGGATGGCGCGGCCGTCCGGCGACATGCGGTAGGGCACGTTCTGTTGTTGCAGGGCGGCGATGATCTGGCCGCCGTCGCGCTCCTCGAGGTTGGAGAACAGCACCGCGTAGTCGGGGGCGCGGTTCCACAGCAACACGCCGACGATGAGCGCCACCGACAGCGCGATCGCGGCGGCGGCGGCGAGCTTCTGCCGCTGGCTCAGCGCATTGATGTTCTGCAGCGCCTGCTGCAGCCGGCTGCGCACCGGATTGTCCGGTGACGGGGCGGGGGGCGCCTCGGCGGTGTTTTCGGCGGTGGCCATCTGCTGGGTACCTCGGATGCATGCCTTGTGCTGGATGGCGGCATTGTCGGCCCGCGCGCGCAAGGGCGATAGGGCGAAAAGCGGCATTTTTTGCCGCCTGTTTGCCGCTTGCGCTTGCCGCCATCGCGCTAAAGTGCCAGTCGTGAAAACGGCACGACCGCTGTTTTCGACCGTCGCCCCTGACCGACTTGCCCGACCTATGCCGCCGACCGCTTCCCCGACCGCCGATGCCTCCGCCGCCCCCGCGGTGCCGCCGCTCGACGCGGCCCAGCTCGCCGAAGCCTTCGCGCTGTTCAGCCGCGCCTCGGAGGAGTTGTCGACCGCCTACAACGCGCTCCAGGGCCAGGTCGCCCAGCTCACCGAGCGCCTCACCGTGCTCATGGGCGCGCTGCCGGCCGGCGTCGTCGTCGTCGATCGCGCGGGCGAGGTGGTGCAGGTCAATCGCGCCGCCGAGTCGCTGCTCGGTGCGGGGCTCGCCGGACGCAGCTGGCAGGCTGCGGCGCAGGCCCTGCAGGCGACCGACACCCCGGGCGAGATGAGTCTGGCCCATGCCGGCGGCGCGCGCCGGGTGTCGGTGTCGGAGGCTGCGCTGGAGTCCGGCGAGGAACGCATCTACCTGCTGCACGACGTCACCGAAACCCATCGCATGCGGCTCGCTGCCGAGCGCAACGAGCGCCTCGCGGCGATGGGCGAGATGGTTGCCGGCCTCGCCCATCAGCTGCGCACCCCGCTGGCCGCGGCGCTGCTCTACACCGGCAACCTGCGCCAGGCCGAGCTCGGTCCGGTGGAACGCGCCAAGGTTGCCGACCGCGCCGTCGAGCGTCTGCGCTATCTCGAGCGCCTGATCCGCGACATGCTGCTGTTTGCGCGCGGCGACAGTCTCGGGCGCCAGGATTTCGGCATCTGCGAGCTGGTTGCCGAACTCGCGCATACCCTGGAGCCGCTCGCGCGTGCCCGCCAGATCGACTTCTCCACGCGCTGCGACTGCGGCGATCTTGGCCTGCACGGGGATCGCAAGGCGCTCGGCGGCGCGATCACCAACCTGCTCGAAAACGCCATCCAGGCCACCGAGGCGGGGGGGCGGGTGAGTTGCGAGGTATCCTGCGAGCCTCCCACTGGCGACGCCGGCGGGCAGGGCGGCGCGGTGCGCTTCGTGGTGCGCGATTCCGGCCGCGGCATCGAGCCCGAACTGCAGGCCCGGCTGTTCGACCCCTTCTTCACCACGCGCGCCGAGGGCACCGGCCTCGGCCTGGCGATCGCGCGCGGTGTGGCGCGCGGCCACGGCGGCGACATCGCGCTCGAATCGACGCCCGGCCAGGGCTCCACCTTCACCCTCAGCTTGCCCCTGCGAGCCGGCGACACCGTGAGCGCCGGCGGGGCCGACCCGACATGATCGAACGCCTCAACATCCTCGTCGTCGAAGACGACGCCGCGCTGCGCGATGCCGTGTGCTTCACCCTGGAGATGGCCGGCCACGGCGTCACCGGCGTCGATGGCGGACCGGCTGCGCTCGCCGAACTCGAACGCCAGTCCTTCAACCTCGTGGTGTCCGACCTGCGCATGCAGCCCATGGACGGCCTGCAGCTCCTTGGCGAGATCCGCGCCCGCCAGCCGCAGCTGCCGGTGCTGCTGATGACCGCCTACGGCGACGTGGACAAGGCGGTGGCGGCGATGCGCGGCGGCGCCTGCGATTTCCTCATGAAGCCGTTCGAGCCCGAAGTGCTGCTCGAGAACGTGCGCCGCTACGCCGCCGTGCAGCCGCACGCTGACGACACCGTGGCCGAGGACCCGCACACCCGCAACCTGCTCGCGCTCGCCGCGCGTGTCGCCGCCACCGACGCCACCGTGCTCCTCACCGGCGAGTCCGGCACCGGCAAGGAAGTGTTCGCGCGCTACATCCACCACCATTCCGAACGCCGCAGCGGCCCGTTCATCGCCATCAACTGCGCGGCGATTCCCGAGAACCTGCTCGAAGCGACGCTGTTCGGTTACGAAAAGGGCGCGTTCACCGGTGCGCAGAGCGCCCAGCCGGGCAAGTTCGAGCAGGCCCAGGACGGCACCATCCTGCTCGACGAAATCTCCGAGATGCCGCTCGGCCTGCAGGCCAAGATGCTGCGCGTGCTGCAGGAGCGCGAGGTCGAGCGCGTTGGCGGCAAGAAGCCGATTCCGCTCGACATCCGCGTGCTCGCCACCAGCAACCGCGACATGGCGCGCGAGGCCGCCGCTGGACGGTTCCGCGAGGATCTGTACTACCGCCTCAACGTCTTCCCGCTGGCGATCCCGGCGCTGCGCGAGCGCCCCGGCGACATCGTGCCGCTGTCGCGCCACTTCCTCGCCCGCCATGCCCAGCGCGCCGGTCGTCAGGCGCGCTTCTCGGCCGAGGCCGAGGCCCTGCTGCAGCGCTACACCTGGCCGGGCAACGTGCGCGAACTGGAAAACACCATGCACCGCGCGCTCATCCTCACCGCGGGTGACACCGTGAGCGCGGAAACCCTGCGCTTGTCTCTGCCGCACTGGACCGACCAAGAGAGCGTGCCGCGCCCGGCAGTCGCCGCTGCACCGTCCCTCGCGCCGGTCTTTCCGCCGCCGCTCGCCGCCCCGGCGGCAACTGCCGGCGGCGGCATGGCAAGTTTTGCCGCCACGCCGACACCGCCTGCCGCGCCTGCGCCCGAGAGCAGCCAGCCCCGTCCCGCCAACATGAAGGACCTGGAGCGCGAGCACATTCTCGCGACCCTGCGCGAGCTCGGCGGCTCGCGTAAGAAAACCGTTGAAAAACTGGGCATTTCCGAGCGCACGCTGCGCTACAAGCTGCAGCAGTACCGCGACGAGGGTTACGACTTCTGAACGTTTTCCGGTTTCGGGCCCCGTTCTTGCTAATGAATGGGGCTGCGCGCGGCGGTCTGATCCGCCCGCTGCATCGAACTCGCCACCGCCGTCCTTTGGTGGCATGTCGATTGCTCTGCTAGACTGAGAACCGAAGCAACCCGAAGCCGGGGAACGACCATGGATACGCGTGGAATTGACCAGATGTTGAGCGAGCTGCGCTCGGTATCGCAGACCGCCCAGAACAAGCCCGTTCAGGGCGGGCAAGCGGCCGGCGGGGTGGATTTCGCCGACGTGCTGAACAATACCCTCAAGGATGTGAGCGCGGCGCAGAGCGAGGCGCGCCAGATGGCGCAGAACTTCTCCGCCGGAGATCCCAACGTGAATCTGCAGGACGTCATGGTGAACCTGCAGAAGGCGAGCCTGTCCTTCCAGCAGATGGTGCAGGTGCGCAACCGTCTGGTCACCGCGTACCAGGACATCATGAACATGCCGGTCTGAGGACTTCCAGTGACATCCGTGGATGTCTGATTTTTTGAGGTAATTGACTGAAAAACAAAGAATTACGCCCCTGGGTCTTTCCAGGGGCGTTTTTGTTCGTCCATTGCATTCCGGTCCTCGTGTGGGTAAAGTTGTGGGTAAAGAACGGAAGAGATTCCGCCATGTCCGCACACACTCCGCTGGCCATCCTGCTCGAGCTGTCCGAAGAGAACCGGCTGACGTCGGACGACTTCACCCGCGCGTTGAGCGCCGCAAAGGTGCGCACCACGAAGCCGGGTGTAGCACCCACCAAGTTCGCCGACGGGGGAGGGCTCACCCTCTACATCCCACCGACTGGTGCGAAAGTCTGGCGCTACCGCTACCGCCTCGGGGGCAAGGAACAGATACTCACGGTCGGCGCCTATCCCGACGTCTCCCTTGAACATGCCCGCATCGCCCATCGTGCGGCGCGCTGGCTCGTGGCGCGCGGTATTCACCCACTGAGCTATGCCGAGCAGGAAGCCAAGCGGCGGGCGGTAGAGGCCCAAGCCTTCGATGAGCACACCTTCCAGGTGATTGCCGAGAAGTGGCAACAGGCCACCGCCGCGAACCTTGCTCCGCGAACCGTGAAGCACCGCCGCGCCATGCTCGACAAGCACGTCATGCCCACGATCGGCGCAAAGTCCATCAGCACCATCACGCGGAAGGAACTGCACTCGATGCTCACCGAGCTTGACCAGGTTTCACCAGTGACCGCGCGCCACTGTCGCGGTTACATCCGGCAGATCTTCGAATACGCCGAGGATGCGGAACTGGTTGACGCGAACCCAACGCCGCGTGCTCGCGTGCTCGTGAATGCGACGAAGCGGTCCGAGGTGCCGCGCAAGGCGCTGCCGCTCAATCGCCTAGGTGAGTTCCTGAAAACCCTGGGCGATGCACCAGATACCGATCCCACGACCAAGGCCGCGCTACGCCTCCTGGTGCTGACCTGGTGCCGCACTTCCGAAGTCACCGGCGCGCGTTGGGAGGAGTTCGACCTGGAGGCTGCTACGTGGGTCATTCCCGCTGAGCGCATGAAGGGCAGGGAGGCGCATCGCGTCTTCCTGAGCCGGCAGGCCGTCACGCTGCTTCATGAGTTGGGGTCGAAGGTAATCGGTCCGGTATTCCCGAACCGCCGGCACCCGTCGCAGCCGATGCATCGAATGACCCTGACCAATTGGCGAAAGCGCTGGGGTTTCGCCGATGTAATGGAAGTGCATGGACTACGCGCGATGGCATCCACATGGGCGAACGAGTCGGGCAAGTACCGGTCGGACGTGATCGAGGTTGCGCTTGCTCACAAGGAAGGGGACCGTGTTCGGGCCGCCTACAACCGGGCCCGGTTCGGCGACGAGTTGCGAGCCTTGTGGCAGGACTGGGCGGATCTGTGCGACGAAAAGGTGACCGCTGCCCAGTCTGAAAACGCGATGTGAGCAGTGCTTGCCGTCCCGGGGGGGGGGCACAGCAAACCGGTATGCACGGTGACGGTACCGCGGCAGGTGGTTTAGTCCGAATCCGGCGTTGACTCTTTGTCCAGATCGCCCGAGCGCATCGAACCGACGCGCATGGCCCGCCTGGCGAACCGGGACAAGCTGTCGCTAGCTTCGGCTTGTGGACGCAGCAGGTAGGTGATCAACTGCGGCGACAGCCCGGCCAGCGGGCGTATCACCACGCCAAGCGGGCGATGGGCTACGATCTGTGCGGCCGGCGCCAGGCCGATGCCGTAGCCCGCGGCCACCAGGGTCATCATCAAGTCGGAGGACGTGACCTGCTCGGCCACGACGGGGGCCTCGGTGATGTCGTCAAGAATGCGGCCGATTTGTCGATGGATTCCCGCGCAGGCTGTCGGATGCCACAGCACCATCGGATAGCGCAGCGCCTCCCCGCAACGGGACGTGCGTGTAGGTCAGGAGGGGGGAGCGCGCCGGTACGGCGAGCGCAAGCGGCTCCTGCCAGATGGGCTCGGCAGTCAATCCGCAATTCTCCTCGCCGGACATCGCCAGGCCGACGTCGTACAAGCCGGTCAGCAAGCCTTGGGTCTGCTCATCGAGGTGCGCTTCGGAGACCGAGACTTCAACCTCAGGCTCCTCGGATCGTTGGAGGGCCAAGAGGCGAGCCAGCGGCGACTGAGTGCCGGCTTCGGTGATGACGAGGTGGAGCCTCGAGGTGTCGGGAGTGAGCGAACACATCGGCATCGTCTGAATAGATGGTCACCCCTCGGAGATTAGCATTATTGAGTTAAATTTAACGTGGTTTAATATGTGCTGATATTCGACGCTTCTGCTGATGCAGAAGCGTCCGATACAACGCGGCCGCCCGGCCGGTTCCACCACCTTTGAAGCTGAGCCCGCCCTGGCCTTTGGCGCCACTGTGCGGGAATCCAGGACCGCTCAAGGGGTGGCTCAAGAGACGCTTGCGCACCGTGCCGGCATCGAACGATCCCACATGGGCAAGATCGAGCGCGGCGAGCACATGCCAACACTGGCCTTGATCATCCGAATCGCACGAGCATTGGGGTGCAGCGCGACGGAGTTGATGGCGGAGACCGAGCGTAGGCTCGGAGCACCCAAGGACGGGCCTGGATAGACGAGCGCCGCGGGGACGCATTGGAAGCGTCAACGATCATAAGCGGATAGCCGCCCTCCTCGACGGAGGAGGGTGCAGCCTCGGAGTCCACCGGGCAAGCCAAGTCGGGGCTGAGATTCAATGAGCAGTGGATATCGGCCTTCAATTGAGTATTCGGTAGGCAGGCTTGAGTGGTCTGTCGATGAAGAATGCGCTCAGTGCTCGATGCCTTCATCCGTGGTTTTATGTTCCTTCTGTCAGTTTCAGAAAGGGGTTGTTGGCAGGTAGCTGTTCGAAAATCTCCGCCGGCGAGTTGAGCAGATAGCCATGCAACCGCCGCGACTTGCGCGGCCCCGTCACTTCGCAGGTCCAGATGCTCAGGCCGTTGGTCTGTTTGCGGTGCAGCTGGAGGCGTTCGAAGCGCTTCTGCACCCATTGCCAGGCGGCGAGTTCGGCTTCCTTGGCCTGTTTCGCCGCCCAGGGGTGTTCCTGCGCGTAGCGTTGGAACACTCCAGGGCTGACCAGGTAGACGGTGTCGGCCACGGTGTGCACCAGGGCCTTGGCGTCGTTGATGATGAGCTTGCGAGTTTGGATGCCATGGCGCAGCCAGGTGATGAAATGCTCGCTGGTAGGCTCGATCGAGGACGAGGCCATCGCTTCCCACGTGGTCGATGGCATGTCGGCAGATGCGGTCGCTCCTGCAGAGGTTGGTGGTGGGGCGAGCGGCTCGGTACCCGCTGAGGTGTCGGGTGAGGGGCGCGCGAGCGACGCGGGCGGCTCGTCGAGCATCTTCAGTAGGCCGGACAATGGGTCCGCTGAAGTGGTGTCGGGAGCGACCGCCACGGCGGCGGCGGTTACGGTGGCCGGCACCGATGACGGTGGGCCGACCTCGGGCGTGGCTTCGTCCTGTTCGACACGCACCGTGCCTGCGAACGGCGGCGGCCGGTCGGCGGCTTCCCAGATCATCGCGGGCGACAGCTTCAGAAAGGTGAAGCTATGTGACCAGCCCGCGTCGCTGGTGACGGCGGCCTCCCAGATCGCCTTGCCACCGGGTGTCGCCTGTACGATGCCGTGCTCCTGCAGTACGTTGAACACTGCAGTGTTGCTCGACGGAATGCCATCGATGCCCTGGGACAGCAGGTGCGCGCGCAGCTTGTCGGAAACGGTCTTGCTCACCAGCTAGAGGGCATCCTGGGTCAGCCACCCATCGGACGCCTGGGGCTGGTTCAGCTTGAGCTCTTCGCTGAGCAGATAGCGCAGCCCCTCCAGCAGCTTGCGCTGCAGCGCGTGCCGCGGGGCGGCCAGAGCCTTGCCGGGATCGCCACCAAGCGCCTGGGCAACCGACGCCTGGTCGGCCTGGATGACCAACTCCCCCAGGATGCCGGCGTGCTCGTACTGGCCAGCCAGTGCGTACAGCAGGGCTGACCACAGGTCCGGATAGTCGCTCAGCCAGTCCAGGATGCCGGGATCAAGCACGTCGGTGTACAGCAGTCCTGTAGCGGCGTTGTGCAGCCGGTGCTCGCGCTCCTTCAGGGAGCGGAAGCGGTAAGGCCGCCGCAGCGGACCGTGCCAGGGGGGGGCAGACGGTGCCGTCGGCGTGCTCGACGTGCAGGTCCACAGCGATCTTGCCGATGTCGTGCAACAGTGCTGCGTAGGCCGTGCCGGTGGTCCAGGCCTCAGCCTGGGCTGCCTGCGCCTCCGGCGTAGCGCTGGCGGGCAGCAAGTGCGACTGCCGCAGTTTGAGCACGTAGGCGACGATCTCCAGCCCGTGATCGAGCATCCCGCCGGGATAGGCGTGGTGGTGCGACTCGGAGGCCGGGAACTGCTGGACCAACTCGGCGTAGCGCTCCAGTGGGGCGAGGTAGAGCGTGGCGAACTGCCGGCGCGAGAGCGAGGTGCGCTGCCAGATATGTTCCAGCAGTTTCTGCCGACGCGGCGTGGCCAGCAGGGATGCGGCCAGCTCCGGCCGCATCAACCCTTTCGGAGTTTCGATGGCGGAGGTGGGCGGTGTGCCGGCGGTGGGTGGCACCCTTTTGCGCTGGAACAGCGAGAGCATGGCGAACCCCGGATGACGGGCTGCTCGGGGGCGCCTTTTGGCCTTTTTTCAGGATAGGGCCTTTCCCCTTGGCACCCTTCCTTTGCCCCTTCCCAGCCCTTTGGCCTTTGTCGGAAGCCTTTGGGTATAGGGCCGCTGCTGCGCGGGCGCCACGATGAATGCGGCATGGGGCAATCCCGGCAAGTGGGGCGCTGCGGGACGCTCGTCAGCTCTGGCCCAAGCCGGTGTCGAGGGCGGCGGATTGCGCTGCGAAGTCGTCGGGACGGCGCTTGCGGAAGGTTTCGAGATTGGCGAGCTTCCAGCGCAGTGCCGGCAGTTGCGCGGCGTGCTGGCACTGCACCAGCGACCAGTCCGGTTCTGCGCGCGCCAGCCCGCTCAGAAACTGCTTGTGCGCGGTGGTCAGTCGCTGTGGCAGCTCGCGCCGCAGCCTGGCGCGAGCGTCGAGCAGTGTCTCCAGGGAACAGCTCACTTCGGTCATGCCGACAAAGGCCCGCTCGTACTCGCCGGCGATGTCCTTGTCGTTGCCGAACAGCACTTCGTGGGGCGGCCGGTTGTGGCCCGCCAGATAGATCACGAAGCACTCGACCATGCCGTCGCCGATGTCGCCCGATTCGTAGAGCTGCCACACGTCGAACAGGTCGCGGGGGTGCTGTCGATCCAGCGCGGCCACCAGCTTGCTGGCGTACAGCT
>JAEWVQ010000295.1 GCA_023459095.1 Pseudomonadota bacterium
GGTTAGTGTCTTGCTGGCCAACGCCGTGTCCGGCCAGTCGAACAGGCGGGCGTGGACGTAGCGGGCCGGAAAGCGCGAGGTGAACCAGGCTGGCAACGCGAAACGACGGTCGCCCCACAGCACCAGCGTCTCCCGGCTACCCAGGTTGTGCCGCACGCCCTGCAGGGCCAGGGAGCTCTTGCCGCCGACGTGCAGGCCGGGCACGCGCTGTTGCAGGAACTTCAGCGCACCGAAGACCCTGAACTCATCGTTCGGGAAGGCATAGACGCCATGGGCCAGGCGCACGAGCCACCCGCCGTCGGCATAGTGGGCGGCGAGCTGGGGCGACACGCCGAACTGGCTCAGGGTGGCAAGGTCGAACGGCGCCCCGCGGGGGAGTCCAGCTTGCAGCCGCTTGATTACCTGGTGCCTAGAATTTCCATCCATGCTGTAAAAATAGCACGGATTCCAATCGGCCCCTAGAGCTATTGCGGGAACGTGCAGGGAAAGTAGCATATGGTTTTATTTCTTGTGCAAAATCTAATCTACCTGCGGCCCTAGCCAACCCGTCCTCCTGATCGCGGTCCATGCTGGAGGGCAAGCCACGATCGGCCACTCCGCGAGGTGAGGCACTACTGAAGCCGAGGCATATGAGCATGACCACCAACATGCACAACGGGCGCTGGAGCCGGCTGGGCCGGGGGGCTGGCCGTGCCTGGCGTGGATACCTGCGCCGCGAGCAGCGTGTCGCCGGCTGGCTGGTGACGCGCGGGGTACCTGCGGGCGCGACCACGGCGGTGCTTTGGATCATCAAGCTCGCCGTGCTCGGTGCGCTGCTCTACTCCGCATTCTGGCTGGCCCTGCTGCTTGCCTTTGCGGTGACTGCTGCATGGTTCGTGCAGCACGACGACCCTGATCAAGAGGGACCGCAACCCGAGTGGAGGGAAGGCCCCAACGGCTTCGGGCTTTATGACAAGAGCGACTGGCGCATCGACCCGCATGCGACCGACGACGACTGAACGGCGGTCACTTCTTCGATACGGCGCTCATTGCCATGCCAGCGCCACGCCCCCCAGCGCCTTTGGCGTCCGAGGTGGCGGTGGATAATCCCTGCACGATATTTGGTTCATCGCGCCTTTCCGGGGAAGGCGGCCTTGATCTTCAGAAAGAAATAGGCTGAATCCCGGAACCCGTAGGCCATGCGCTTGATGACCTTGATGCGGTTGTTGACGCCCTCGAGAATGCTGGTATTCAAGGGAAAGATGGCGGAGGCGAGAATGCCACGCAGGTACTTCCGGAGGCGTTTTGCAAAGGCGATCGCCGGCGCAATGCCGCTTTCGATCGCAAGGCGATACCAGTTTTTCCATCTTCGTGCGCCGTCCCGGACCGATGGCGCAAACCAGATTTCCTTGATGGCGGTCTTCAGCAGATAAACGGTGGCCAGCGGTGCGTTGGCCGCCAGCAACTCCTCGAGCCTGACTGCCTGCTCGTTGCCCAGGTTGTCGCGGTTGCGCAGCAGCAACCAGCGAGACCGCTTGATGACCTGACGTTGTGCGGGCGTACTGCGCAAGGCGTTGGCCTGATCGATGCGCACCCGGTCGACGACCTCCCGACCAAAGCGGGCGACGACATGGAACAAGTCATAGACGACTTCGGCGTTCGGGCAATGGGCGCGCACCTCCAGATCGAAGGCGGTGTTCATGTCCATTGCGACCGCCTCGATGCGCTGACAGCCCTCTTTGCCCAGCAATTCGAAGAAGGGCCGGATCGCCTCGCGGCTGTTGCCTTCGCCGACCCACAGCACGCGCATACGTTCGGCATCCATGATCACCGTCGCGTAGCGGTGCCCCTTGTGCAGCGCGAACTCGTCCATCACCAACCGACGCACGCCCTGCGCATCGAAAGCGCCATACCGGGTCTGCAGACGCCGATGGTCGATGCGCTTGATGGTGTGCCAGTGCAAGCCCGTGAGTTGGGCGACGTGGGCGATCGGCAGGATCTGCACCAGCGCCTCGACCCAGGCGCGTAATCGGTGCGTGAAGCGCTCCCCCGTGTCGAGCCAGCTCAGGCGCTCGGCCGCCCGTGCGCCACACTGGTAACAGTCGAGGCGGCGAATCGGCACATCCAGCCAGACGCGTCGATCGAACCAGTCTCGATCGCGCACCCGGCGTCGCCGGCGCTCGTGGAGCACAACACAGTCGCTGCCGCAGCGCCCACATCGCGGGCGGTGCGAGGGGTCTTCAGAGAGGGTCAGAAGCAGCGAACCGTCGGCTCGCTCCTGGCATGAATCGACGAGGCGGCCTTCCCAGAAGACCACGCCCAACATAGCATCGCGCATGACGGGGAAGAGGAAGGGGATCGGTTTGTTTGGCGACTGCCAATCTACCAACCTCCGAACCGTCAACCACTACTTCCCCCGGGACGAGCGAAGAACCTATTTTTTTGCTGTCGCTGCGGCTGCTTCCATCTTGAATGTTGCGCGCTGCCCAGCCCGGCTCTGCGTGATTGCATTGCAATTAACAAGACGATCGGTCTAATATTTCTCCATGGAACTGGAGCACAAGCCCCCGCGTCGCCGCGGCCGACCACCCAGGCAGCGTGAAAACCTCGCCGAGACCCGCGAGCTGTTATTGCGCGCGGGTCTCGAGGTGCTTACCGAAAAGGGCTTCTCC
>JAEWVQ010000296.1 GCA_023459095.1 Pseudomonadota bacterium
CGCTCGGCGCGAGCGCGGTGCTCGTGTTCGCCGTGCCCGCCAGCCCGCTCGCCCAGCCGTGGGCGGTGATCGGCGGCAACACCGCGTCGGCGCTGGTCGGCATCGCCTGCGTGCATCTGCCCGCCGACCCCGCGCTCGCCGCCGCGGTCGCGGTGGCGGCGGCGATCGCGACCATGTTCGCGCTGCGCTGCCTGCATCCGCCGGGCGGTGCCACCGCGCTGCTCGCGGTGCTGAGCCAGGCCGCCGATCCGGCGTTCGCGCTGTCGCCGGTGCTGCTCAACTCGGCGCTGCTGGTCGCCGCCGGGGTGCTCTACAACAGCGCCACCGGCCGGCGCTATCCGCACCGCGCGGCGCCGGCGGCCGCGCCCGAGGGGGCGCGCTTCAGCGCTGCCGACGTCGATGCCGCGCTCGTCCATTACGGCCAGGTGCTCGACGTCAGCCGCGACGACCTCGAGGCCTTGCTGCACCAGGTCGAGCTCGCCGCCTACCGGCGCCGCATCGGCGGCCTGCGCTGCGCCGACATCATGACCCCCGAGCCGCTCGCGGTGAGTGCCGCCACCCCCTTGCGCAAGGCCTGGGCGCTGATGCGCGGGCGGCGGGTGAAGGCGCTGCCCGTGGTCGATGACGAGGGCGTGGTCGAAGGCATCGTCACCGTCGCCGACTTCATGCGCCGCCGGGGCCGTGACGGGCGCCGCGGCCTCGGCGGGCGGCTGCGCGACCTGATCCGCCGCAATGGCCGGCGCCTCGTGCGCCCGCGCGCGTACCGCGCGGTGGGCGAGTTGATGACGCGCCAGGTGCACACCGCGCCCCACACCCTGGACGCGGTCGACCTGGTGCCGATGTTTGCCGCCAGCGGCCACCACCATCTGCCGGTGGTCGACGAGCGCCGCCGCCTCGTCGGCATGGTCACGCAGAGCGACATGGTGCGCGCCCTGCATCGCGCGATCCGCCCGGAGCCGGCGGCCGGCTGAGCGCCCGCCGCCCGGGGCCGCGGGCAGGGCGGCGTTGTGCGCCCTGCGCCCGCTCCGCGCTTGCCTGCCGGTTCCGCACATTTTCGTGCGTTTGCCTGCTTTTCCGTTTGCGCCCGGCGGCGCGGTTTGCTTTGGTGAACGATGCCCTGCGCACGGAGGCCGATATGAGGCGCGCTCTGCTGCTCACCGACGACGATTTTCCGCCCGCGGCGCGTGCCGCGCTGGCGGCGCGCTACCGCCGCGTGCGCGCCGACAGCGAGGCGTTGTGCGCGCCGCTCGCGGTCGAGGACTACGTGATCCAGACCTGCGACGAGGCCAGCCCGGCGAAGTGGCACCTCGCCCACGTCAGCTGGTTCTTCGAGACCTTTGTCCTGCGCGAGTATCTGCCCGGCTACGTCGAGTTCGATGCGCGCTGGCGGGTGCTGTTCAATTCCTACTACGAGCAGGCGGGCGCCTTTCATCCGCGCGGCGCGCGCGGCTTGCTGTCGCGGCCGACGGTGGCCGAGGTGTATCGCTACCGCGCCCACGTCGATGCGGCGATCGTCGGGCTGCTCGATGCGGCCGCCGAACTGCCTTGGGCGGATATCTGCGAGCGCGTCGAGATCGGCCTGCACCACGAGCAACAGCACCAGGAATTGCTGCTCACCGACCTCAAGCGCAACCTCGGCGCCAACCCGCTGCGTCCGGCCTACCGCGAGGACCTGCCGGTGCCGCCCGCCACCCCGCGCAGCGCGCTGCAGTGGGTGGGGTTTCCGGGCGGGCTGTACGAGATCGGCACCGAGGGCGCCGACGGCTTCGCCTACGACAACGAAGGCCCGCGCCACACCGTGTTTCTGCGGCCCTTCCACCTGGCCTCGCGGCCGGTGACCAACGGCGAGTTCCTCGCCTTCATCGAAGCCGGCGGCTATGGCGCGCCGGCGCTGTGGCTGGCCGACGGCTGGGCGCGCGTGCGCACCGCGGGCTGGTCGGCGCCCTTGTACTGGGAGCGCATCGACGGCGAGTGGTGGCAGTACACGCTCGGCGGCCTGCGCCCGCTCGATGTCGATGCGCCGGTGTGCCATGTGAGCTACTTCGAGGCGGTGGCCTACGCTGCGTGGGCGGGCTGCCGCCTGCCCACCGAGGCCGAATGGGAGGTCGCGGCGGCGGACTGCGCGGTGGCCGGCAATCTGCGCGCCGCCGGCTACCTGCAGCCGGTGGTCGCGCCCGCCGGTGCCGGCCTGCGCCAGCTCTACGGCGACGTCTGGGAACACACCGCCTCGGCCTATCTGCCCTACCCCGGCTACCGCGCGGAGGCGGGCGCGCTCGGCGAGTACAACGGCAAGTTCATGTGCGGGCAGATGGTGTTGCGCGGCGGCTCGTGCGTGACCCCCGACAATCACGTGCGCGCCACCTACCGCAACTTCTTCTACCCGCACGAGCGCTGGCAGTTTCAGGGTTTCCGCCTGGCGGAGGACGCATCGTGAGCGCGGCGCCGGCCAACCTCACCGTGCACGACCTGAGCCCGCCGCCGGCCGATTTCCGCGCCGCGGTGCTCGACGGGCTGGGCGCGCGGCCGCGGCGGCTGGCGCCGAAGTTCTTCTACGACGCGCGCGGCTCGCAGCTCTTTGACGCGATCACGCGCCAGCCCGAGTACTACCCGACGCGCACCGAGCTCGCCCTGCTGCGCGCCCACGGCGGCGAGATCGCGGCCCTGCTCGGCGAGGAGCTGGCGCTGATCGAGCTGGGCAGCGGCAGCGACCTGAAGATCCGCGCCCTGCTCGACGCGCTGCGCCCGCGCGCCTGGCTGCCGCTCGACATTTCCGCCGCCCATCTGCACCGCGCGGCAAGCGCGATCGCGCATGATCATCCGTGGCTCGCGGTGCATGCGCTGTGCGCCGACTACACGCGGCCGTTCGCCTTGCCGCAGGCGGTGGCGGGGCTGCGCCGCGCGGCCTTCTTTCCGGGGTCGAGCATCGGCAACTTCGAGCCCGCGCAGGCGGTGCGCCTGCTCGCCCGGGTTGCCGCGCTGCTCGGCGCGGGCGGGCGCCTGCTGATCGGCGTGGATCTGAAGAAGGCGCCGGCGCTGCTCGATGCCGCCTACAACGACGCCGAAGGCGTCACCGCGCGCTTCAACCTCAACCTGCTCCACCGCATCCGCGACGAGCTCGGCGGCGAGCTCGATCCGGCGGGCTTTCGCCACCACGCGTTCTACGACGCGGCGCAGGCGCGGGTGGAGATGCATCTGGTGGCGACGCGGGCGCAGCGCATCGCGATCGACGGCCACCGCTTCGACTTCGCAGCCGGCGAGGGCATCCACACCGAGAATTCGTACAAGTTCGATGCCGCCGGTTTTGGCACGCTCGCCGCCGCGGCCGGGTTCGCGACCCTGCGGGTGTGGCAGGACGCCGCCGGGCTGTTCAGCGTGCACGCCCTGGCGGTGGCCTGAGCCGGGCCCGCGCGCCGGCGCGGCGGCCTCAGCCGTAGCGCCGCGCCGCTTCCACCGCGAGCCCGGCGCCGATGCTGCCGTAGAGGTCGCCTTCGACGCTGCGCGCGTTCGGCAGCTCGGCGGCGATGCGCGCGCGCAATTGCGGCACGCCGCTCGCGCCACCGGTGAAGTACAGCGTGTCGACGCGGTCGCGGGCGACCCCGGCGTCGTCGAGCAGGCGGCTGACCGTGGCGGCGACGCGCTCGACCAGGCTGTGGGTGGCGGCGCTGAAATCGGCCGCCGAAATGGCGTGGGCGAAGCCGGTTTCGAGGCGGTCGAGCGCCATCGTCGCCGACGGCGCGGTCGACAGGTCGATCTTCGCCTGCTCGACCTGCAGCGCCAGCCAGTGGCCTTCGCGCGCGCTCACCAGGCGTGCGAGGCGGTCGAGTTCGGTGCGCGCGGCGGCGTCGCGGTAGATTTGCTGCAGCGTGTTCCAGCTCTGCCGGCTGTAGGCGGCGTTGATCGTGTGCCAGGTGGCGAGCTGGAAGAACACGCTCGACGGGATCTCGGCGCCGTTCTTCATCTTGCCGCGGTAGCCGAGCAGCGGCATCACGCATTCGAGGCTGAGGGCGCGGTCGAAGTCGGTGCCGCCGATATGCACGCCGGCGTTGCCGAGCAGATCGTCGTGGCGCTCGCTGCGCTGCGCGCGCTGCGGCGACAGGCGCAGCAGCGAGAAGTCGGCGGTGCCGCCGCCGATGTCGGCGATCAGCACCAGCTCCTCGCGCTGCAGCGTCGATTCGTAGTGCAGCGCGGCGCCGATCGGCTCGAACTGGAAGCTGACCTCGCGGAAACCGATCTGGCGCGCGATCGCCTCCAGGGTGTCCTGCGCCTTGCGGTCGGCGGCTTCGTCGTCGTCGACGAAATGCACCGGGCGGCCGAACACGGCGTGGTCGAAGCCGCGCCCGGCCTCGCTCTCGGCACGGCGCTTGAGCTCGCCGATGAAGCTCGCGAGCAGGTCGCGGAACGCCAGCGCGCGGCCGAGCACTTCGGTGTGGCCGTCGATCAGGCTGCTGCCGAGCAGGCTCTTGAGCGCGCGCATCAGGCGGCCTTCGTAGCCTTCGAGGTATTCGCCGAGCGCGGCGCGGCCGTAGCAGGTGCTGTCCTCGTCGGCGTTGAAGAACACCGCCGAGGGCAGGGTGGGCTTGCCGTCCTCGAGCGCGAGCAGCACGGGCGCGCCGGGGCGCAGCCAGCCGGCGGTGGAGTTGGAGGTGCCGAAGTCGATGCCGCAGGCGCGGGCCGGGGAGGCGTGCATGGGAGGGCGCGGTGGGTGAGGAGGGCGGGCATGCTACGCGAGGCGCGCCGCACAGGCCAGCGCCGCGCGCCGCTTCATGCGCGCGGCGCGCGGGTGTAGGCTCTGCGCATGAGTGATCAGGATTCCCCCACCGCTCCCGCCGGCGCCGCCGATGCCGGCGCCAGCCTGGTGCTGCGCCGGGTGGCGATCGATACCTATCGCGAGAACGTCGCCTATCTGCACCGCGAGTGCCCGGTGTATCGCGCCGAGGGCTTTCAGGCCTTGTCCAAGGTCGAGGTGCGCGCCAACGGCCGGCGCATCCTCGCCACCCTCAACGTCGTCGACGATGCCGCCATCGTCGGCGGCTGCGAGCTGGGGTTGTCCGAGGACGCCTTCGCCCAGCTCGACGTCGTCGATGGCCATCCGGCGACCATCGCGCAGGCCGAGCCACCGTCGTCGATTCCGGCCCTGCACCGCAAGATCGCCGGCGAGCGCCTGAGTCGCGAGGATTTCCGGGCGATCGTGCGCGACATCGCCGAGCACCGTTATTCCAAGATCGAGCTCACCGCCTTCGTGGTCGCCTCCAACCAGGGCGAACTCGACCGCGAGGAGGTGTATTTCCTCACCGAGGCCATGGTCGAGAGCGGCCGCCGCCTCGACTGGCGCGAGCGCCCGGTGGTGGACAAGCACTGCATCGGCGGCCTGCCCGGCAACCGCACCTCGATGCTGGTGGTGCCCATCGTCGCCGCCCACGGCATGCTGTGCCCGAAGACCTCGTCGCGCGCGATCACCTCGCCGGCGGGCACCGCCGACACCATGGAGGTGCTCGCCGAAGTGGCGCTGCCGATGGAGCGCCTCGCCGACATCGTGCGCGAACACCGTGGCTGCCTCGCCTGGGGCGGTACCGCGGCGCTGTCGCCGGCCGACGATGTGCTGATCTCGGTGGAGCGGCCGCTGTCGATCGACTCGCCCGGGCAGATGGTGGCCTCCATCCTGTCGAAGAAGATCGCCGCCGGTTCCACCCACCTCGTGCTCGACATTCCGGTGGGGCCCACCGCCAAGGTGCGTTCGATGGCCGAGGCGCAGCGCCTGCGCAAGCTCTTCGAGTTCGTCGCCGGGCGCATGAACCTCGTCCTCGACGTGCTCATCACCGACGGCCGCCAGCCGGTCGGGCGCGGCATCGGCCCGCTGCTCGAGGCGCGCGACGTGATGCGGGTGCTGGAGAACCACCCCGACGCGCCCAACGATCTGCGCCAGAAATCGCTGCGCCTGGCCGGACGCATGCTCGAATTCGACCCCGACGTGCGCGGCGGCGACGGCTTCGCGATCGCACGCGACATTCTCGACTCGGGGCGCGCGCGCGCCAAGATGCACGCCATCATCCAGGCCCAGGGCGCGCGCAGCTTCGACCCCGACCGCGTCGCGCTCGGCAGCCTGGCGTTCGAGGTCTGCGCCGAGGCCGACGGCGTGGTCACCGCCATCGACAACCTGCAGCTCGCCCGCATCGCCCGCCTGGCCGGCGCGCCCAAGGTCGCCGCCGCCGGCGTCGATCTGTTCCGCAAGCTCGGCGACACGGTGGTGCGCGGCCAGCCGCTGTACCGCGTGCATGCCGCCTATCCGGCCGATCTCGCCTTCGCCCGCCAGGCCTGCGCGCGGTCCACGGCCTATGCCGTGGGCGCCGCGGACGAGGTCCCGCACCTGTTCGTGGAGATGTGAGCGCGATGAAGGACACCCTGCTGCTGCATTTCGATGACGAGACCGCGCTCGCCGAGGGCATCGCCGCCGCCGCCGGCCTGCGCCGCGCAGTCGTTGCGCGCCACCGCTTTCCCGATGGCGAGCTGCGTCTGCGCCTGCCGCCGGCGCTGCCCGCGCGCGCCGTGCTGCTGCGCGGCTTGCACGACCCCGACACCCATCTGATCGAAACCCTGTTCGCCGCGCGCACCGCGCGCGAACTCGGCGCCGCCCACCTCACCCTGGTCGCGCCGTATCTCGGCTACATGCGCCAGGACGCGGCTTTCGTGCCCGGGGAGGCGGTCAGCCAGCGCATCGTCGGCGGGCTGCTCGCCAGCCTGTTCGAGGCCGTGCTCAGCGTCGACCCGCACCTGCACCGCGTCGCCACGCTGGGCGAGGCGGTGCCGGCGGCGACCGCGCGCGCGCTGTCGGGCGCGCCCCTGCTCGGCGC
>JAEWVQ010000297.1 GCA_023459095.1 Pseudomonadota bacterium
CCGCTGGCTCTGGCTCTACAATCACGAGCGCCCCAACATGGCCTTGGGCGGTATCACCCCAAAGCAGCGGCTGGCCATCGCCGCATAGCTCTACTTCTGGCTGCCCCTGAAAATGGGGGGATTACCGGGCAGGTCAGCCCTTTCTTTTTCTGTCATCTAGCTCCACACAAACTCGACCGACCGGTCGATCAATTTTCAGTTTTTTTGATCTAGATCAAACTTTCGCCCTCGCTCCTCCCCCATCTTTCACTCCGTGCAGCGCATGCTGCCAACCACCACCCGAAAGAACGAGGAGACACGCATGGCTCACAACGAAAAGCTGGCGAAGACGATGGAGTTTCCGCCGGCGACCGAACAACCCAACGTCTATCCGCTGTCGTGGAACGCGCAGACCGCGAAGATGGAGGAAGTATGGGACGCGGCCCAGCGCGAGAACTGGGACCCGAAGAAGCTGCCATGGGACACCCTGGACGTGGACTCCTACTCCTGGGAGGAGCGCGAATCGATCGCCTACTGGTGGACGCTGCTGTCGGTGTTCGACGCGTCCGCGCCCCCGGTGTTCGCCGAGGCCTTCATCAAGACCTACGAGGTGCATGAGGAGGATCCGGTGCGTCGCTGCTTCTTCTCGGTCACCCGCGACGAGCAGAACCATGAACAGATGTGCGGCTTGGCGATCACCCGTTTCCTCGGCCATCCCGACCCCCTGACCTACGAGCCCAAGACCGAAATCGGCCGCCGTCTGCAGAAGAACGCCAAGTGGCTGTACTACAACGGCGGCCGCTACTGGACCGGCTACAAGAAGGCGGTTCCGAAGTATTCGCTCGCGGTGCTGTTCAGCTCCTTCCTGATGGGCGAAATCGCTGCCGCCACCATCTTCAAGCAGATGCACGACAATTCGCGCGAACTGGTGTTCAAGGAAGCCTTCCGCAACATCGGTCGCGACGAAGGGCGCCACATGGCGATCTGTATGGCGCTGATGGAACGCGATTATCCCAAGTTGCCGGCCGAGGACAAGGCGGTGGTCACCAAGCAGATCCGCGCCGGGTATCTGTTCCTGTCCGCGGTGCTGTTCGAGCCGCCGATGGAATTCTGGGACCTGCCCGACGACTTCATCGCCAACCAGCGCGAAGCCGAAGAGGTAGCGCGCGGCGCCGGCTTCGGCGTGCCGAGCTATGAGGCCAAGCTGGAAAACTGGCGCAACGCGATGCTGAACCTCAAGAGTGTGCTTGACCGCTACGACATCCCCTTCCCGGCGATTCCGGAAGTGGGCATCACTGGCCAGGAGATTTCCGACATCGACATGGAAGACATCATTCCGGTGTTCTGAGGGTCGCGGCGGCCGACGACGGCCGTCGTAACGTCCCCGCCACGGGCCGCCGGTCACACCGCGGCCCGTTCTTCGTACCCGAACCGACTACGCTCCACCCGACGAGAGAGACATGCAGAAGATCAAGCTCCATCCCTCCGGCCGCGAAATCGTATGCGCTGCCGGCGATACCGTGCTCGGCGCCCTCGAGCGCGCCGGCTACGCACTCCCCAACAACTGCCGTGCCGGCGCCTGTGGCGAGTGCAAGGTCAAGGTCCTGTCGGGGCAGTTCGACCAGGGCATGGTGCTCGACATGGCCTTGTCGCAGGACGAACGCAAGCAGGGCTACGGCCTGATGTGCATGGCCAAACCACTGTCGCCGGAACTGGTGATCGAGTGGGGCACCGAGGACGCGCGCCCCAAGCTGTTTCCGCCGCGCGAAGATCAGCGCTTCGTGCTCATCGACCGCATTGCACGCACCCCGCGCATCCTCGAACTGCACTTCCGCCCGGTCGGCCAGATCATGCGCTACTGGCCCGGCCAGTACGTCACTCTCGGAGACGAACGCGCCGGCGCGCCCGCGCGCTGCTACTCGATCGCCAACGCACCCCGCCCGGACGGCGAGATCGTGCTGCAGATCACCCGCCTCGACGATGGCCAGACCAGCCGCTGGGTCCATGACACGCTCAAGCTCGGCGACGTGGTGAAGATTTCCGGCCCTTACGGCACCTTCATCGGTGACCTCGCGGTTGACTCCCCGGTGCTGTGCCTGGCCGCCGGCTCCGGCCTCGCCCCCATCCTCGCGCTCACCGAAGCGGCGCTACGGCGCGGCTATCGCAAGCCGGTGACCTTGATGTTCTCCGCGCGCACCACCGACGAACTCTACGATTCCGGCCTGATGCGCTACTGGGAAACCCGGCACCGCAATTTCAGCTTCAAGCCCACGCTGACGCGGGAAACGCGCGACGGCTTCCTGCATGGACGGATTCCGGAGGTCCTCGCCAAGGTACATAAGGACCTCTCCCAGCACAGCGTGTTTGCCGCCGGCAGCCCCGAATTCGTCAGCGCCTGCGTGGCCGCGGCGAAGGCACTGGGCGCGCGCGACGACATGATCCACACCGAGGGTTATTTCGGCCAGGCGCAGCCGGAAACCGCGCCGGCCAGCCAACTGGTGACCTAAAAACAACGCGGGGGCTGCGTTTTAAGCGTCAGCCCCCGCGTTGTCCCTGATCACCGATCAGGCCCAAGTATCGATGACCCCACCGGCCGTACCAACCGGTGCCGCCTGCTGCGGCGCTGGCAGCGCCTGCAGCAACTGCATCGCGCTTTGCTCCTGAATATCGAGCGCCTTCTTCAGCACCGATACCGAAGCCTGCTGCTGCACCTGAGCCATGGAATTGGCACTGGCTGCCGCGGCAATCGAAGAAACGTCCATGATCGACTCCTTGTCTGGATGGCTGCAAAAATTCCGGACGCTGGCCGGTGACTCGCGCCCAGACCTCAGTCGCGGAAGTTGCCGAACTGCAGCGGGAAGTCGGTGATCTGCTTCTTCACCAGCGCAATCGCCTCCTGCAGCACATCGCGCTTGGCGCCGGAAACGCGCACCGCATCGCCCTGGATCGCCGCCTGCACCTTCAGCTTGCTGTCCTTCAACAGCTTAACGACCTTCTTGGCCAAATCTTGATCGACGCCGACACGAACCTTGAGTTCCTGCTTGACCTTGTTGCCCGAAATTTTCTGCACATCGCCATACTCGAGGCAACGCACATCGACGTCTTTCTTCGTCATCTCGGGCAGCAGGATGGTCTTGATCTGATCGAGCTGAAAATCGCTGTCGCCGAACACGGTGATCAACTTCTCACCGAGCTCCAGATTCGCGCTGGTGGCCTTGAAGGCGTGTCGCCCGACGATCTTCCGGTTGGCCATCTCGACGGCGTTGCGCAGCGACGGCTGATCGACTTCGGAGGTGATGTCGAAAGAAGGCATGAGCGCTCCCGCCCCGGTTCAGCCGAAGTGGCAGATGTAGTGGTAGGGCTCTCCTTCGACCTCGATGTCGAAGCTCGAATTGCCGGGCACGTTGAACGACTGGCCGGCGCCATAGACCTTCCACTCCGTCTCGCCCTTGAGGCGCACGCGGCAGTTGCCGGCCACGCCTTCCATGATCTCGGGAGCACCGGTATTGAAAGTCAGGCTGGCGGGCAGAATCACGCCGACCGACTTCTTCGTGCCGTCGGCGAACTGGATGCCGTGGCTGACGCACTTGCCGTCGAAATAGACGTTGGCCTTGGTGGTGACGGCGACGCCGTCGATCTTTTCGGTAACGCTCATGAGTTGCCGCTTCCTTATTCGATACCCATTATTTTCTGGATGAAACCCTTGGCCACGAAACCGACGAAGCCGAGCCCGAGCGCAATGAACATCCAGATCGTGCCGTACTTGCCGGCCTTCGATTCCTTCGCCAGGTTACCGATGATGAACAGCATGTAGAGGATCAGGCCAGTGAAGCAGACCTTGAGCGAAATGTCCTCGAACTCGGCGATCGTGAGCCCGAAAATCAGTACATCGTTGTCCATTACCGGTAATCCGAAAATTCCTGCGGGAAAGCTCTCCCGCCTGCCGGGCGGCGCCGAACCGCATGGCGCCGCCGTGCTCAACGCGCTCAGCCGCGCTTGGCCTTCGCGTTCGCCGCAATGCGCATACGCAGCGCGTTGAGGCGGATGAAGCCATGGGCATCCTTCTGGTTGTAAGCGCCCTGATCGTCCTCGAAGGTGGCAATCGTCGGATCGAACAGCGAATCGGTCTTCGAATCGCGGCCGGTGACAATGACGTTGCCCTTGTAGAGCTTGAGGCGCACCCAGCCATTGACGGTCTGCTGGGTGTGATCGATGAGCGCCTGCAGCGCACGGCGCTCCGGACTCCACCAGTAGCCGTTGTAGATCATGCTGGCGTAGCGCGGCATGAGGTCGTCCTTGAGGTGGGCGACTTCGCGGTCAAGGGTGATCGATTCGATGGCGCGGTGCGCCTTCAGCAGGATGGTGCCGCCCGGGGTTTCGTAGCAGCCCCGGCTCTTCATGCCGACATAGCGGTTTTCGACCAGGTCGAGGCGACCGATGCCGTGCTTGCCGCCCAGCTGATTGAGCTTGGCGAGCACTTCGTGCGCCTTCATGCGGGTGCCGTCGATCGCCACCACGTCGCCGTTCTCGAACTCGAGATCGATGTACTCGGCGGCGTCAGGCGCAGCCTCGGGCGACACCGTCCACCGCCACATCGACTCCTCGGCTTCGGCCGCGGGATTCTCGAGGTGACGGCCTTCGAACGAGATGTGCAGCAGGTTCGCATCCATCGAATAGGGCGAACCACCCTGCTTGTGCTTCATCTCGATGGGGATGCCGTTCTTCTCCGCGTAGGCGAGCAGCTTCTCGCGCGACAGCAGATCCCACTCACGCCACGGCGCGATCACCTTCACCCCGGGCATCAGCGCGTAGTAACCGAGTTCGAAACGCACCTGGTCGTTGCCCTTGCCGGTGGCACCGTGCGACACCGCGTCGGCGCCGGTGGCGCGCGCGATCTCGATCTGACGCTTGGCGATCAGCGGACGGGCGATCGAGGTACCCAGCAGGTACTCGCCTTCGTACACGGTGTTGGCGCGGAACATCGGGAACACGAAATCGCGCACGAACTCTTCGCGCAGATCGTCGATGAAGATGTTTTCCGGCTTGATGCCGAACTTCAGCGCCTTGGTGCGCGCCGGCTCCAGCTCCTCGCCCTGACCGAGGTCGGCGGTGAAGGTCACCACCTCGCATTGATAGGTGTCCTGCAGCCACTTCAGGATCACCGAGGTATCGAGCCCGCCCGAGTAGGCGAGCACCACTTTCTTCACGTCGCTCATCGTCTTGTCCAGTCTGTGCCGGTGTGCCTTGCGGGGCCGGCCGGCGGTTAGCAGCAGTTCCGCGTTCGTTCTACCTCCCGTTGCCGACGCGGTCGGGAACGGGCTATCCCATCCATGCCCAAGGTGCGCCACCGCCAGCTGCGACGGCGCCAACTCTCAGGGCGCCTCCACCCGACCAAGCACCAGGTATTCCATCAACGCCTTCTGCACGTGCAGGCGGTTCTCCGCCTCGTCCCACACCACGGACTGCGGCCCGTCGATGACCTCGGCGGTGACCTCCTCGCCACGGTGCGCGGGCAGGCAGTGCATGAACAGCGCATCGGGCGCGGCCACCGCCATCATCTCGGCATCGACGCACCAGTCGGCGAAGGCCTTCATGCGCGCCTCGTTCTCGGCCTCGAAGCCCATCGACGTCCACACGTCGGTGGTGACGAGATCGGCGCCCTTGCAGGCCTCGAGCGGATCGGCGAAGAGACGGAAGTGGTCGTTGCCGTTCATGCCGGCAGCGAGCGCAGTGTCCAGCTCATACCCCGGCGGCGTCGACACATGCACCCGGAAGTCGAGCAGCTCGGCGGCCTGCAGCCAGGTGTAGCACATGTTGTTCGAGTCGCCGACCCAGGCCACGGTCTTGCCCTGAATGCTGCCGCGGTGCTCGATGTAGGTGTAGATGTCGGCCAGGATCTGGCACGGGTGGTATTCGTTGGTCAGGCCGTTGATCACCGGCACCCGCGAATTCGCGGCGAAACGATCGATGATGTCCTGCTCGAAGGTGCGGATCATCACGATGTCGCTCATGCGCGAGATCACCTGCGCCGCATCCTCCACCGGTTCGCCACGGCCGAGCTGCGAGTCGCGGGTGTTGAGGTAGATCGCCGAGCCACCCAGTTGCTGCATGCCAGCCTCGAACGACAACCGGGTTCGGGTGCTGGCTTTCTCGAAGATCATCACCAGCGTGCGGTCGAACAGCGGGTGATAGGGCTCGTAGCGCTTGAACTTGTCCTTGATCCAGCGCACGCGGCCAAAGAGGTGATCGTACTCGTCGCGGGAGAAATCGCGGAACTGAAGATAGTGTCTCGGCTTCGTCATCGGTCAGGCACCCTCCTCATCCTTGCGACAGGAAGTCGCGAATCAACGGCGCGAGCGCATCGACCAGCGCCTGCGCATCGACGTTGGTGAAAATCAGCGGCGGCAGCAGGCGCACCACACGCTCGGCGGTGACATTGATCAGCAGGCCGGCCTCGAGCCCGCGCGCAACCAGTTCGCCGCACGGGCGGTCGAGTTCGATGCCGATCATCAGCCCCTTGCCGCGGATGTCGACCACACCGGCGACGCCTTTCAGGGCCTCGCGCAGAGCGCTGCGGATCGCATCGCCGACCTGCACCGCGTTCTCCATCAGGCGGTCGTCGACAATCGCGTCCAAGGTCGCCAGCGCCGCAGCGCAGGCGAGCGGATTGCCGCCGAAGGTCGATCCGTGGTTGCCCGGGCCGAACAGCCCTGCGGCCGCACCGGCGGTCAGGCAGGCGCCGATCGGCACCCCCGAGCCCAGCCCCTTGGCCAGGGTCATCACGTCCGGGCGCACGCCGGCATGCTGCCAGCCGAACCAGCGCCCGGTGCGACCGACGCCACACTGCACCTCGTCGCAGATCAGCAGCCAGCCGCGCTCGTCACACACCGCGCGCACGTCCTTCTGAAAGGCCTCGTCGGCGATGTTGATGCCGCCTTCGCCCTGGATCATCTCCAGCATCACCGCGACCACGCTGTGGTTGTGTTCGGCGATCTGGCGGATGGCGGCGATGTCGCGGTAGGGTACGCGCACGAAACCCGAGACCAGCGGTTCGAAGCCGGCCTGGGCCTTGCGGTTGCCGGTCGCCGACAGCGTCGCCAGGGTGCGGCCGTGAAAGGCGTTCTCCATCACGATGATGGTCGGCTGCTCGATGCCCTTGCGATGGCCGTGGAAGCGCGCGAGCTTGATCGCAGCCTCGTTGGCCTCGCAGCCGGAATTGCACAGGAAGACTTCGTCCATGCCGGAGACGTCGGCGAGGCGGTCGGCGAGCATGTCCTGCAGCGGAATGCGGTACAGATTGGAGGTGTGCAACACCCTCGAGGCCTGCTGGGCAATCGCCCGCACCAGACGCGGATGATTGTGGCCGAGCGTGGACACGGCAATGCCGGAGAGCGCATCCAGATAACGCTTGCCCGTCTCGTCGTGGAGCCACACACCGTCGCCGTGGGTGAACGCCACCGGCAGTCTGGCGTAGGTGTTCATGACATGGGACATGGATTACCCCGATCAGGATGGACCAAAAACGCGCACGGCGGCACGCGCCGCCGTACGGAAGGAAGCTGCGATCTTAAGCCAAAAAGAAGCCCGCTGTACATATTGCGCCGCCGTGCCCGCGCATGCGGCAAAGGCTTTTCTGCTAGAATGCGGCCCGTTTTGCGCGCATTGCGGCAATCCCGTGGTGTGACGCCCCTTCCGCTGCCGTTATCGCGTGATCCGTTATGGCGTGACACATGAACCACAAGATCGAAAGCTTCGTCATCATCGGAGTGACCAACGAAGGCAAGAAATTCCGTCCCAGCGACTGGGCGGATCGCCTGTGCGGGGTAATGTCCGCCTTCGGTGCGGACCACCGCATGAAATATTCCCCTTATGTCCGCCCCGGCTGCACCCTCAGGGGTGACAAGACCGTCGTAGTCAACGCCCGGCTGCACGACATCGAGCCGCTGGCCTACAAGTTTCTGGTGAACTTCGCCACCGACAACGACTTGCAGATGGAGCCGATCGATTCCAGCCAAGTCTGAACCGGGGCGTCCGCCCCCGCAGCCTTCAGGCTGCAAACCGGCAACTCCGACAGGCAAAAAAAACGGCGACCTCGAGTCGCCGTTTTTTTACGCCGCCGCAGCGGCGAGCATGCCTTGCGCGATCAGGCAGCCATCGCCTTGACGGCGGCCGACAGGCGGCTCTTGTGACGAGCGGCCTTGTTCTTGTGGATGATCTTCTTGTCGGCGATGCTGTCGATGGTGCTCATCGAGGTGCGGAAAACGGACTGAGCAGCCGTCTTGTCGCCACCCACGATAGCCTTGCGCACGGCCTTGATCGCAGTACGCAGA
Organism: Pseudomonadota bacterium; assembly: GCA_023459095.1. Classification (GTDB taxonomy): domain Bacteria; phylum Pseudomonadota; class Gammaproteobacteria; order Burkholderiales; family Rhodocyclaceae; genus JAEWVQ01. Next base: position 8,310 of record JAEWVQ010000297.1, read on the forward strand.
CGCGAACGCAGGCTGGCGTTGTGAGCGCGGGCCTTGGTCGCCTGACGTGCGCGCTTGCGAGCTTGTGCCGAGTTGGCCATATGTGTGATTCCCGTAAGGTTGGTGGTTCTTGAAAACACGCGATTGTAGTGAGGATGGAAAAGGGACGCAAGCACGTTTTCGGCATGGCGCGCAATCCCCCATCCACCGGCGGTCACCTCTTCGAGCGACCGCCGGACGCTGCGACCCTGCCGCCGGCGCCGCCCCGCGGCTATGATGCGCGCTTTCGCCGACCGACCTGCCCCCAGCCCCATGAACCTGTTGCGCGCCCTCGCCACCGTCAGCGGCATGACCCTGCTGTCGCGCATCCTCGGCTTCGTCCGCGACTTCGTGATCGCGCGCGCCTTCGGTGCCGGCATGGCCACCGACGCCTTCTTCGTCGCCTTCCGCCTGCCCAACCTGCTGCGCCGCATGTTCGCCGAAGGCGCGTTCTCGCAAGCCTTCGTCCCCATCCTCGCCGAGTACCGGAACCGCCGCGGCGAGGACGAAACCCGCAACCTCGTCGATCGCGTCGCCACCCTGCTCGGCCTCGTTGTTGCCGCCGTCGCCGCGCTCGGCATCCTCGCCGCGCCGTGGATCATCCACCTCTCGGCGCCCGGCTTCACCGCCGATGCCGACAAGTTCGCACTCACCGTCGAACTCACCCGCATCACCTTCCCTTACATCCTGTTCATGGCCTTGGTGGCGCTCGCCGGCGGCATCCTCAACACCTGGAGCCGGTTCGCCATTCCGGCGTTCACGCCGGTGCTGCTCAACCTCGCCTTCATCGGCATGGCGCTGTTCGCCGCGCCCTGGTTCGACCCGCCCGTGCTCGCGCTGGCGTGGGCGGTGTTCATCGGCGGCGTGCTGCAGCTCGCGCTGCAGATCCGTCCGCTGGCGAAGATCGGCATGCTGCCACGCTTTCGCATCGACCTCTCCGATCCCGGCGTACGCCGCATCCTCAAACTGATGGCGCCGGCGCTGCTCGGCGTCTCGGTCGGCCAGATCTCGCTGCTGATCAACACCGTCTTCGCCTCCTTTCTGGAAAGCGGCAGCGTGTCATGGCTGTACTACGCCGACCGCCTGATGGAGTTCCCGGCCGGCCTGCTCGGCGCGGCGCTCGGCACCATCCTGCTGCCCAGCCTGTCGAAGCTGCACGCCGACGAGCGTCGCGACGAGTTCTCTGCGCTGCTCGACTGGGGCCTGCGCCTGACCCTGATGCTGACCCTGCCCGCGGCGCTCGCGCTCGCGCTCCTCGCCGTGCCGCTGATCGCCACCCTGTTCCACCACGGCGCCTTTGCCGCCAGCGACGTGCTGCAGACACGCAACGCCCTGGTCGCCTACAGCGTCGGCCTCACCGGCCTGATCCTGGTGAAGGTGCTCGCCCCCGGCTTCTACGCCCGCCAGGACATCCGCACGCCGGTGAAAATCGCGCTGATCACCCTCGCCGCGACCCAGGCGATGAACGTGCTCTTCGTGTTCGTGCTGCCGCTGCGCCACGCCGGGCTGGCGCTGGCGATCGGCCTCGCCTCCTGCCTCAACGCCGCGCTGCTCTACCGCGGCCTGCGCCGGCGTGGCATCTATGCGCCGCAGGCGGGATGGACGGCGTTCTGGCTCAAGCTGCTGTGCGCGTTAGCGGTGATGGGGGCGGTGCTGTGGTTTGCCGCCGGCGCCGAGCAGAGCTGGCTCTCGCGCAACGGCGTGGAGCGCGTCACCTGGCTCGCCGCCACCGTCGCAGCCGGCGCCCTCAGCTACTTCGCGACCCTCTTCGCGCTGGGCTTTCGCGTGCGCGACTTCCGCCGCCGCGCCGCCGGCTGAACCGCAGACGCTAGAATCGGTCCGATCCCGCGTCCACCAACCCGCAGCCCTGCCCGACCAAGGAGACCGCATGAAACTGAGCAGCCAGAGCATCGTCGACGGCGCGCGCATCGACGGCGAGTTCGCTTTTTGCATCCCCGCCGTTGAAGGTCACGTCGCACTAAGCAACAACCGCAATCCGCAGCTGGCGTGGAGCGAGGTGCCGACCGGCACGCGCTCCTTCGCCCTGATCTGCCACGACCCCGACGTTCCCAGCCGCGGCGACGACGTCAATCAGGAAGGGAAAACGGTGCCGGCAAGCCTGCCGCGCGTCGACTTCTTCCACTGGGTGCTCGCCGACCTCCCCGCCGAGGTACGCGAAATCGCTGCCGGCAGCTTCTCGTCCGGGGTGACGGCGCGCGGCAAACCCGGTCCCGCCGGCCCGCTCGGCACCCGCCAAGGAATCAACGACTACACCGCCTGGTTCGCCGGCGACGACGCCATGCGCGGCGACTACCACGGCTACGACGGCCCCTGCCCGCCGTGGAACGACGAGTTGGAGCATCGCTACGTATTCACGCTGTACGCGCTCGACATCGAGCGCTGCGCGCTCGGCGAGCGTTTCGGCGGCGCCGAGCTGCGCCGCGCGATCGACGGCCATGTGCTGGCACAGGCCAGCATCAGCGGGCGCTACACGCTGAATCCGGCCCTGCTCAAGTAAACCTCGGCGCCGACCGCAAGCCGCCGTTCAACCGCTGGTGTAGGGCGGCAGCTTGCGTGCGAGCAGCGGCAGATCGAAGCGCGGATAGTCCGGCAGCCCATCGACACAGCACACCGCCAGCTCACCCTCGATCAGCGGCTGCAGATGGCGCCGCCCCGCGGCGCTGACGTGCAGCCCGTCGGCGCTGATGAATTCGCGCGGCAGCGCGCGTTCGAGATTGGCGATCGTCGCAACCTCGACCGGCACCACCTCCCAGGCATAGGGCGCGTCGCTCAGGCGGCGGATCGCCGGCATGCAGCCGTCGCGCCCGGCGAGCGCATAGTCCACCGCGGCGCGCCCGACCGCCTCGGCGTGGGCGTGGTCGGTGGCCGAGCGCCAATGCCCGGCCGCGCGCTGCAGATAGTCGGGGATCGACCAGTGGTGCTTGTAGCCCAGACGCTCGGTCACCAGGCGCGCAATGCTCTGCCCGGCGCCGCCGAGCTGGACGTGGCCCTTGGCGTCCTGCCCCTGCTCCATGATCAGCGTGCCATCGCCGCGGCGTATGCCCTCGGAGACGGTCACCGCACAATAGCCGATGCGCGCCACCGTGGCGCGCACGCGCTCGATGAAGGCCGCCTCGTCGAACGCGACCTCGGGCAGCAGCACGATGTGCGGCGCCTCGTCCTCCGTGCGCGCGGCCAGTGCGGTGGCCGCCGCCAGCCAGCCGACGTTGCGCCCCATCACCTCCATCACGAACACGCGGCCACGGTTCGCAGTCATCGCCGCCAGATCGAGCCCGGCCTCGCGCATCGACGTCGCCAGGTACTTGGCCGCGGAGCCGAAGCCGGGGCAGCAGTCGCTGCCCTCGATGTCGTTGTCCACGGTCTTCGGCACGCCGATGCACACCAGCGGATAGCCGCGGGCACGCGCCGCCGCCGACAGCTTCGCCACCGTATCCATGGAGCCGTTGCCGCCGTTGTACAGAAAGGCGCCGATGCGGTGCGCGGCGAACACCGCGAACAGACGGTCGTACTGCGCCGGATTGTCGGCCAGCGCATCGAGATCGAAGCGGCACGAACCGAAAGCCCCGCCCGGCGTGTGCGCGAGCCGCGCCACCTCTTCGGCGGACAGCGCCGCGGTATCGACCAGGTTCTCGCCGAGCACGCCGAGGATGCCATTGCGCGCCGCGAACACCGTGCCGATGCGCCCCGGGCAGGTGCGCGCAGCATCAATGACCGCGGCGGCGGTGGCGTTGATCACGGCAGTGACGCCGCCGGACTGGGCGTAGAGGAGGTTGAAGGCGCTCATCGCAGAAGATCGGCCACGGACAATAGGAAGACGGAACGGGGCGCGAGGCGGCGCGCCCGCGCAATGGCAAACGCGGCCGGCGCCGCACCCCGGCACCGACCGCGTCGGTCTGGCACGCCGGCGGCCTGCGGGCCGCGGCGGCGATGCTGCTTACTTGAGCGCGTCGAAGGCGCGCGCGGTGATCTCGTCCACCGCACCGAGGCCGGCGATCTTGCGCACCTTGGGCGCCCCAGGCTGACCGGAGGCCGCCCAGCTGGCGTAGTACTCGACCAGCGGCTTGGTCTGGGCGTGATACACGTCCAGACGCTTCTTCACCGTTTCTTCCTTGTCGTCGTCGCGCTGCACCAGATCTTCGCCGGTGACGTCATCCTTACCCTCGACCTTGGGCGGGTTGTACTTGACGTGATAGGTGCGCCCCGACGGCAGGTGGGCGCGACGACCGCTCATGCGCTCGATGATCTCGCTGTCGGGCACGTCGATCTCGAGCACGAAATCGATCGGCACGCCGGCGTCCTTCATCGCATCGGCCTGCGGAATGGTGCGCGGAAAGCCGTCGAACATGTAACCGGCCTTGCAGTCGTCCTGCTGCAGACGATCCTTCACCAAGCCGATGATGATGTCGTCGGAGACGAGACCGCCGGCGTCCATCACCTTCTTGGCCTCGACGCCGAGCGGCGTACCGGCCTTGACCGCAGCACGCAGCATGTCGCCGGTGGAAATCTGCGGAATGCCGAACTTCTCCTTGATGAAGTTGGCCTGCGTACCCTTGCCCGCCCCCGGCGGTCCCAACAGAATCAGTCGCATACACCCTCCCGCTGTGGCCGGCAAGCGGCCCTTTGTTATGAAATCGATGAACCGTAAAACTTAACCGAGCCCCTGCCGACGGTCAAACGCCGCCAGCGGCCTGCGCTGCGAACACCGCGCGCACGCGCGCCAGATCCTCTGCGGTATCGACCCCGGCGGGCGGCGCCGCGTCGAGTTCGAGCACGCGGATGCGGTAGCCATGCCACAGCGCGCGCAACTGTTCGAGCGCTTCCCACTGCTCCAGCGGCGAGGGCGCAAGCGCGGCATAGCGGCGCAGGAAGCCGACGCGATAGGCGTACAGCCCGACATGGCGCAACAGCGGCAGACCGGCGGGGATCGCATCGCGGCGCTCGGCCCAGGCATCGCGCGCCCACGGGATCGGCGCCCGCGAAAAATACAGCGCGCGCTGCCGGGCATCGCACACCACCTTGACCACATTGGGGTTGAACACCTCGGCGACGTCGCCAAGCGCATGCGCGGCGGTGGCGATCGCGGCTTCCGCATCGTCGGCAAGCGCGGCGGCGACCGCGGAAATCAGCGCCGGATCGATCAGCGGCTCGTCACCCTGCACGTTCACCACGATGTCGTCGTCGGCCCAGCCCAGCACCTGCGCCACCTCGGCGAGGCGGTCGGTGCCGCTCGGATGATCGGCGCGCGTCATCAACGCCTGGCCGCCGGCGGCCTGCACCGCGTCGCGCACCGCCTCGTGGTCGGTCGCGACCCACACCTCGGCGGCACCGGCGGCCAGCGCGCGCTCGAGCACGCGCACCACCATGGGACGGCCGGCGATGTCGGCGAGCGGCTTCGCCGGTAGCCGGGTGGAAGCGTGGCGTGCGGGCACCACGACGCGAAAACGCAGGCTCATGGGCGGCTCAGCGCAACGCGTCGACTTCGTCGGCGCTCATCGCGCGCGCCTCGTCCTCGAGCATCACCGGGATGCCGTCACGAATCGGAAAGGCGATACGATCGGCCTTGCACACCAGCTCGCCCTTGTCGCGGATGAAGTCCAGCGGCCCCTTGCACAGTGGGCAGACGAGAATCTCAAGCAGTCTGGGGTCCATCGTTCAGCTTCTCCAGGATGCGCTCGACGGCATCCGAATCGATTTGGGCCTGCACCGGGAACTCCCAGCACTCGTCAGGCGCGAAAGGCGCGCATTTTACCGCATCCTTGCTCGTCATCAGCTTGGCTTCGCCAGGCGCGAAATCGAGATCGGCGGCGGTGAAGCGGTGATGGTCGGGAAACGGATGGCGGACCACCTCCAGACCCATGGCCTCGAGCTGGGCGAAAAAGCGTTCGGGGCGGCCGATGCCGGCGATCGCATGCACGCGCCGACCGTGGAAATCCGCTGCCGAGCACCGCCGCTGCGGATCGCGCAGGGCGCGGAACTCGGCGCCGACCAGCGTCATCCGGCACGTCGCCACCGTGCCCAGCTGCTGCATCAGTGCCGGCGACAGCGCGCCGTGGGCAACCACCAGATCGACGCCGCGCAGGCGCCGCAGCGGTTCGCGCAAGGGGCCGGCGGGCAGCAGCAGACGATTGCCCAAGGTGGCTTCGTCGACCACCGCGATCTCGATGTCGCGCGCCAGCCGGTAGTGCTGCATGCCGTCGTCGGCGACGATCACGTCGCACTCCGGATGCGCCTGCAGCAGGCTGCGCGCAGCCGCCGGCCGGTCGCGCCCGACCGCCACCGGACAACCGGTGAGGCGGGCAAGAAGGATGGGTTCGTCGCCATACACGGCGGGATCGCCGTCGGCCGGCACCAGTTGCGGCCCCGCGGCACCGGCTCCGGCGCTACCGCCGTAGCCGCGCGACACGATGCCGGGGCGGCGCCCCGCGGCCTTCAGGTGCGCGACCAGCCAATCGACGGTGGGCGTCTTGCCGCTGCCGCCGACCGCGATATTGCCGACCACGATCACCGGCACCGGCAGACGCTGCCCACGCCGCAGCCCGCAGCGCCAGGCCAGCCGGCGCGCGCCGGCGAGCACACCGAACAGCAGCGCCAGGGGCAGCAGGGCGAGCGCGCCCGGCCCGCGCG
>JAEWVQ010000298.1 GCA_023459095.1 Pseudomonadota bacterium
CCCGCGCTCCTGCTCGGCCTGTGGCTGAGCAGCTAGCGCGGCGCGTGCGGCAACCTGCAACCGCCATTCATCCACGGGGGACGGTCATGGCTGATCCTATTGCCGGCGCGCGCGACCCCGGGCGCGCGGCCGGCTTGCGCGCTACGGTGCCGCGGCTGCGCGTGATGCGCCTGTTCCTCGAGCGCGCCGGCGAGCCGATGGCAGCCGAGCGCGTGCTGCGCACGCTGCTGCTCGCCGGCGACACCATGTCCTTGTCCACCGTGTACACCATTGTCAAGCGCTTCGCCGCCGCCGGCCTGGTTGCGGGCCGCTTCGACGAAGGGCGGCGCGTCTTCGTTCGCGAACCGGTGCGCGCGCCGGTGCGGTGCAGGGTGTGCGAGCGCCGGCTGAGTGCCGACGACGCGCGCATCGACGCTTTCTTCGCGCAACTGGCGAAAGATTGGCTGATGCCCTTGTCACGCTTCTCCGTGACTTTGTACGGCCGCTGCCCGGCTTGCGGGGCGTGCGCGGTGACTTGCGAGCGCTCCCTGGACGAGCACGTGCCGCCGGCGCGCGGCTGACGGCCAGCGCCGATCTTCTCTTCTGGATATTCATGATTCGCAAGCTCTCCCCGTCTTTTTTCCGGAGCCGGCCGTTCGCCGGTGTGATCGCCGCCGCAGTCCTGATCGTCGCGGCATGGCTGGTGTGGGGCGGGGGACGTCCTGGTGCCGCCGCAGAGGGCGCCGGCGCAACGGCTGCGCCGCGTCAGCCGCCGGTGCCGGTGCGCCTGGTGAGCGCCGAGCGCGGCAGTCTGGCCGTGCGCCAGCGCGCCATCGGCACGGTGACGCCGCTCGCTGCGGTGACGGTGCGCAGCCGGGTCGAGGGCGAACTGCACAAGGTCGTCTTCGAGGAGGGCCAGCACGTGCGCAAGGGTCAGGTGCTGGCCGAAATCGATCCCGCGCGCTATCGCGCCCAGCTTGCCCGGGCCGAGGGGCAGTTGCGCCAGAACGCCGCCCAGCTGCGCAACGCCGAGAACGATCTGGCGCGCTTCACGCGCCTGCTCGCCGAGGATTCGATCGCCCGCCAGCAGGTCGAGGCCCAGGAAGCGCTGGTCGAGCAACTGCGCGGCAACCAGGTGTCGTTGCAGGGCGAAGTCGACGACGCCCGCCTGCAACTGGCGTGGACCCGCATCGTCGCGCCGATCGCCGGACGCGCCGGCCTGCGCCGGGTCGATGCCGGCAATCTGGTGGGCGCCAACGACGGTGACGGCCTCCTCACCATCGCCCAGATGCAGCCGATCGCGGTGGTGTTCGCGGTGCCCGAGCAGACCCTGGGCGAGATCCGTGCGCGCATGGCGAGTGGCCGCCCGGTCGCGGTCGAGGCGTGGGATCGCGACGATCGCCGCGCGATCGCCCATGGCACGCTGAAGACTTTCGACAACCAGGTCGAGGTGGCCACCGGCACGGTCAGGCTGAAAGCCGAGTTCGCCAACGCCGACGAGGCGCTCTTTCCCAACCAGTTCGTCAACGTGCGGCTGGCGCTCGGCGATGTGGATGGCGCGGTGGTGATCCCGGCCGATGCGGTGCAGTTCGGCGCCAAGGGCAGCTATGTCTATGTCGTCGAAGACGGCCGGGCGCGGGTGCGCATGCTGACGCTGGGCGCGTCGGAGGGCGGGCGGGTGGTGGTCGAGGCCGGCCTGCAGGGCGGTGAGCGTGTGGTGCTCGAAGGCCTGGATCGTCTGCGCGAGGGCCGCGAGGTGGTCGCGGTCGAGGACGAGGGCGAGGCCGGGGCCGCCGCAGGCGCCAGCGACTCCGCAGCGGGCGGCTGACGCCGATGAGTCTGTCCCGCCCCTTCATCGAAAGGCCGGTGGCGACCACGCTGCTGATGCTGGCGCTGGTGGTCTCCGGTCTGCTCGCCTGGCGTCTGCTGCCAGTGGCGGCGCTGCCGCAGGTCGACGTGCCGGTGATCCAGGTGTTCACCTTCCAGCCCGGCGCCAGTCCGGCGCTCACCGCACGCACCCTCACCGCGCCGCTGGAGCGGCGGCTGGGGCAGATTCCCGGCCTGCGCCAGATGTCGTCCACCAGTTCGGGCGGCGCTTCGGTGATCACCCTGCAGTTCGCGCTCAGCGTGGATGGCGGCGTCGCCGAGCAGGAGGTGCAGGCCGCGATCAACACCGCCGCCAGCCTGTTGCCCGCCGATCTGCCGATGCCGCCGGTGTATCGCAAGGTGAACCCGGCCGATGCCCCCATCCTGACCCTGGCAGTGTCGTCGGCCGCCTTGCCGCTGCCCGCGGTGTACGACCTCGTCGATACGCGCATGGCGCAGAAGCTCGCGCAGCTGCCGGGCGTGGGCATGGTGAGCCTGGCGGGCGGCCAGCGCCCGGCGATCCGCGTGCAGCTCAATCCGCAGGCGGTCGCGGCGCACGGTCTGACGCTGGCGCAGGTGCGCGCGGCGATCGCCGCCGCCAACGCCAGCCAGCCCAAGGGCAGCCTCGACGGGCCGCAGCGTTTCGTGATGGTGGAGGCGAACGATCAGCTGAGGTCGGCCGACGAGTATCGCCGTCTGGTGCTGGCCTGGAACAACGGCGCGCCGCTCTACCTGGGCGACGTCGCCCGCATCGAGGAGGCCGCCGAGGACCGCTTCCTCGCCGCCTGGGCGGGCGCTTGCAGCGGCGCGGGCGAGGGAGCGGCGTGCGCGGCGCAGGTGCCGGCGGTGCTGGTGAACATTCAGCGTCAGCCCGGCGCCAACGTCATCGAGGTCGCCGACCGCGTGCGCGAGCTGCTGCCCCAGCTCACCGCGACCCTGCCGGCGGCGGTCGATGTCGCGGTGCTCACCGACCGCACCCTCAGTATCCGCGCCTCGGTGCGCGACGTGCAGCACGAGCTGGTGTTCGCGGTGGCGCTGGTGGTGCTGGTCACCTTCCTGTTCCTGCGCCGCCTCGCCGCGACGCTGATTCCGAGCGTGGCGGTGCCGCTGTCGCTGGTGGGCAGCTTCGGCGTGATGCATCTGGCCGGCTTCTCGGTGAACAACCTGACCCTGATGGCGCTGACCATCGCCACCGGCTTCGTCGTGGACGACGCCATCGTGATGCTGGAGAACATCGCCCGTCACCGCGAGCGCGGTCTGCCGGCGCGCCAGGCGGCGCTCAAGGGCGCGGCCGAGATCGGCTTCACCCTGGTGTCGCTCACGGTGTCGCTGATCGCGGTGCTGATTCCGCTGCTGTTCATGGCCGATGTGGTCGGCCGCCTGTTCCACGAGTTCGCCATCACGCTGGCGGTGGCGATCGTCCTTTCGCTGCTGGTGTCGCTGACGCTGACGCCGATGATGGCCGCGCGCATGCTCGGCGCCCCGCCCGCGCACACAGAAGGCGGGGCTGACGGGGAACGCGGGGGCGGTCTGCTCGAGCGCGTGATCGCGCGCTACGCGCGCGCCCTCGACTGGGTGCTGGCGCGCCAGACCGCCACCCTGCTGGTCACCGTCGCCACCCTGGGGCTCACCGTGGTGCTGTACCTCGCCGTGCCCAAGGGCTTCCTGCCGGTGCAGGACAGCGGCGTGATCCAGGTCGTCTCCGAGGCGCCGCAGTCGATCTCGTTCGCGGCGATGGCGGCGCGCCAGCAGGCGCTCGCCGACGTGGTGCTCGCCGACCCGGCGGTCGCCAGCCTGTCGTCCTTCATCGGCGTCGATGGCAGCAACAGCACGCTCAACAGCGGGCGCATGCTGGTCAATCTGAAGCCGCACGGCGAGCGTGCCGAGGCCGGCGAGATCGTGCGCCGCCTGACGAGCGCGTTGGCGCAGGTGCCAGGCATCGCCGCCTGGTTGCAGCCGGTGCAGGAATGGTCGATCGAGGACAGGGTGAGCCGCACCCAGTATCTGCTCACGCTGTCGACCCGGGACCGGGCGCAGCTCGCCGCGTGGACCGCGACCCTGGTCGAGGCGCTGCGCGCGCGCCCCGAACTTGCCGATGTCGCCGCCGACCTGCGCCGCGACGGCGTGCAGGCGCAGATCGAGATCGACCGCGTGGCCGCGGCCCGCCTCGGGGTGAGCACCGCCGAGGTGGTCGATGCGCTGCGCACCGCCTACGGCCAGCGTCAGATCGCCACCCTGTTTACCCACGCCAACCAGTACCGCGTGGTGATCGAGGTCGATCCGGCGCAGGCGCGCGGCCCGGCGGCGTTCGAGACCACCTTCGTGCCCACCGCCGCGGGCGGGCCGGTACCGCTGTCGGCGGTGGCGCGGGTCAGTCTGCAGCCGGCCGAGCTGTCGCTGTCGCACCAGGGGCAGTTCCCGGCCGCCACCGTGTCCTTCAACCTGGCGCCCGGGGTGGCGCTCGGCGAGGCGGTGGCCGCGGTGGAGGCGGCGCGCGACCATGTCGGTCTGCCGCCTGCGGTGGAGATGCGCTTCCAGGGCGCGGCGGAGGCCTACCGCAGTTCGCTCGGCGATACCGTGTGGCTCATTCTGGCGGCGGTGGTGACGATGTACGTGGTGCTCGGCGTGCTCTACGAGAGCGTCATCCACCCGATCACCATCCTGTCCACGCTGCCCTCGGCGACCCTCGGCGCGCTGGCGGCGCTGCATCTGGGCGGGCGCCCGCTCGACCTGATCGCGGTGATCGGCATCGTGCTGCTGATCGGCCTCGTCAAGAAAAACGGCATCATGATGGTGGATTTCGCGCTCGACGCCCAGCGCACGCAGGGCATGGCGCCGCACGAGGCGATCCGGCGCGCCGCGCTGCTGCGCTTCCGGCCCATCCTGATGACCACGCTGGCGGCGCTGGTGGGCGCGCTGCCGCTGATGTTCGCCGGCGGCTCCGGCGCTGAGCTGCGTCAGCCGCTCGGTGTGGTGATGGTGGGCGGGCTGCTGGTGAGTCAGGTGCTGACCGTGTTCACCGCGCCGGTGGTGTATTTGTTTTTCGACCGGCTCGGCGGGCGGCGCGCTGCCGCGGCGGCGGCCGGGCGCGCATGAACCCGGCGCGGCCCTTCATCCGGCGGCCGGTCGGCACCTGCCTGCTCGCGTTCGCGCTGGTGCTGTGCGGCCTGCTCGCCTACCGCCTGCTGGCGCTCGCGCCGCTGCCCGAGGTCGCCTTTCCCGAGATCGAGGTGAGCGCCAGTCTGCCGGGGGCGAGCCCCGAGAGCATGGCGGCGACGGTGGCGACGCCGCTGGAGCGCGCGCTTGGCAGCATCGCCGGCCTCAACCGCCTGAGCGCGTCGAGTTCGCAGGGCGAGGCCCGGGTGCGCTTGCAGTTCGTGCTCGACCGCGACATCGACGATGCGGCGCGCGATGTGCAGGCGGCGATCAACGCGGTGCGTCCGCAGCTGCCTGCGGGCATGCCGGGCAATCCGACGCTGCGCAAGCTGAGCGCGGCGCGTTCGCCGATCATGGTGCTGGCGCTGTCTTCGCCAAACGTGGCCCCGGGCCGGCTCTACGACCTCGCGGCCACAGTGCTGGCGCAGAAGATTGCGCAGATCGAGGGGGTGGGCCAGGTCGGCCTCGGCGGCAGCGCGCTGCCGGCGGTACGGGTGCAGCTCAAGCCCGGCATGCTGGCGCACTACGGCATCGCCCTCGACGAGGTGCGGCGCGCGCTCGCCGACGCCGCGACGCTGCAGCCGCTGGGCGCGCTCGAGGACGGCGCGCGGCGCTGGCACATCGAACTGGGTGGCGAGTTGCGCGCCGCGGCCGACTACCGCGCGCTCGTGGTGCGCTACCGCGACGGCGCGGCGGTGCGCCTGGGCGACGTCGCCGAGGTCGCCGACAGCGTCGAAAACCGCTACAGCGGCGGTTTCCACAACGAAGATCCGGCCGTGCTGCTGCAGGTCTACCGGCGTCCGGGGGCGAACGTCGTCGCCACCGTGGATGCGATCCAGCAGCAACTGCCGATGCTGCGCGCGCTGCTGCCCGCTGACACCGGCCTGACCGTGGTGGTGGACCGCACCCCGGGGATCCGCGCCACCCTGGCCGAGGCCGGGCTGACCCTGCTGCTGTCGGTGGCGCTGGTGGTGGCGGTGGTCTGGTTCTTCCTCGGCAACCTGCGCGCTGCGGCGATTCCCAGCCTGGCGGTGCCGGTGTCGCTGATCGGCGCCTTCGCCGCGATGTATCTGCTCGGCTTCACCCTCAACAACCTGTCGCTGATGGCGCTGATCGTGGCCGCCGGGCTGGTGGTGGACGACGCCATCGTGGTGCTCGAGAACATCGAGCGCCACATCGCCAACGGCATGCGGCCGCTGCGTGCGGCGCTTGTGGGCGCGCACGAGGTCGGATTCACGCTGCTGGCGATGAATGGCGCGCTGGTGGTGGTGTTTGTCGCCATTTTGTTCATGGGCGGCGTGGTCGAGCGCCTGTTCCGCGAGTTCACGCTGACCCTGGTGGCGGCGATCGTGATCTCGCTGCTGCTGTCGTTGAGCCTGACCCCGACGCTGTGCGCGCGGCTGCTGCGCACGCCGGTGGCCGGCGCGCGCAGCCATCGCCTGCTCGACCGCCTGCATCGCGACTATGCACGCAGCCTGGGCTGGGCGCTGGGCCACCGCAGTCTGGTGCTGCTCGCGTTCGCGGCCATGCTCGGGCTCAACGTCCACCTGTACCAGAGCGTGCCCAAAGGCGTGTTGCCCGAGCAGGACACCGGCCAGCTGAGCGGCCTGGTGCGCGGCGACGACGGCTTCTCCTTCCAGGTGATGCAGCCCAAGATCGAGCTCTACCGCCGCCACATCCTCGCCGACCCGGCGGTGGCCGACGTCGTCGGCACCAGCGGTGGCGGGGGGGGAATCAGCAATTCGTGGCTGATGGTGCGGCTCAAGCCGCTCGCCGAGCGCGACGCCAGCGCGCGCGAGGTCATCGACCGGCTGCGGGCGACGGCGCCGCCGGTGGCCGGCGGCATGTTGTTCCTGCGCCCGGACCAGGACGTGAGCCTGGGCAGCACGCTGGAGTCGGGCGGGCGCGAGGTGCTGGTGCTGGCCCCCGAACTCGGCCTGTTGCGTCGGTGGGTGCCGCGCCTGGCGGAGGCGATGCGCGCGCTGCCGGAGCTGGTCGATGTCGAGGCCTATGGCGACGGCGAAACCCAGCAACTGACCCTGGACATCGACCGCGAGGCCGCGGCGCGCCTCGGCGTGGACCTGCAGACCGTGGCCAGCCTGCTCAACAACGCCTTCTCCCAGCGCCAGGTGGCGACGCAGTTCGACGCCCTCAACCAGTACCGCGTGATCATGGAGCTGGACCCGCGTTACACCGCCCATGCCGACGTCCTCGACCAGCTCCAGGTGATCGCCGCCGACGGCCGGCGGGTGCCGCTGTCGGCGTTTGCGCGCTACCGCAACAGCCTGGCAGGCGACCGCGTGCACCACATGGAGCAGTTCGCCGCGGCGGGCGTCGAGTATGCGCTGGCCCCCGGGATCAACGAACAGCAGGCGCGCACCGCGATCGATGGCGCGCTCGCGCGGCTGATGATGCCCTCGGCGCTGCACGTGCGTCATCTGGCCGAGAGCGGCGACAGCGGCGCCGTGCAGGGGGCGCAGTTGTGGCTGATCCTCGGCGTGCTGGTGGCGGTGTACTTCGTGCTCGGCATCCTCTACGAAAGCGCGCTGCATCCGCTCACCATCCTGTCCACACTGCCCGCGGCGGGCATCGGCGCCTTGCTCGCGCTGCGCCTGACCGGCCTCGATTTCAGCCTGATGGCGCTGCTCGGCCTGTTCCTGCTGATCGGCATCGTCATGAAGAACGCGATCCTGATGATCGACGTGGCCCTCGACGGCGAGCGTCGGCTCGGCCTGAGCCCGCAGGCGGCGATTCAGCGTGCCGCGCTGCTGCGCCTGCGCCCCATCCTGATGACCAACCTCGCCGCCATGCTGGGCGCGCTGCCGCTGGTGCTGGGCGGCGGCGAGGGCGCCGAACTGCGCCGCCCGCTCGGCGTCGCCATCGTCGGCGGTCTTGCGGTAAGCCAGTTGCTCACGCTGTACACCACGCCGGCGATCTATCTGGGGCTGGAGCGCTTGCGGCGGGTGGTGCTGCGAAGCGCACGCGGTGCCGGGCCGGTGGTGAGCCGCGGGCGCTGAGGCTGTCTTCGCGCCCGGTGGCCGGATTCAGCGCGGCGGACGTTCGCCTTCGCCGCGCGGGCGCATGCCGGCGCGCATCTCGTCTTCGCTCAGCTTGCCGTCCTTGTTTGCGTCGAGGGTGCCGAAGCGTTCGAGCAGGCGCGGGTTGTCGCTCAGTTCGTCCTTGGTTAGCGCACCGTCGCCGTTCTTGTCGAAGCGGGCGATGCCGCGCGGGCCGTCGCCGGGCGGGCGTTCGCCGGCGGGTTGGGCAAGGGTCGAGGTGCAGGTGGCGGCGAGCACAAGGGCGAGGAGGGTGGCGGCTTTCATTGGATTCTCCAGGTGAGTCCCGGCGGGACAGGGGGCGCAGCCTAGCGTGCGCGGCGCCTGGGAATATGTCGGCGTTGTGGGGGCTGTGTATCGTCGTGTAGCGCGGGCCGGCACTTGGGCGTGCAGGGCGGCGCTGAGGGATAATCGCGGGTTTGTTCTGCGAGGCCTGTGGCGATGGCGTCCGACGATGTTGCCGATCCCTTTTCGTGTCCGTTGCGCAACGCCGCGGAGGCTGTCGCCATGGTGGCGGCGGTCGAGGCGCGTCTGGCACGGGCGGGCGTGATCATGCGCGCGCCCCCGCCGTTGCCGACCACCTGTTGCGGGCGGGGGTGCAATGGCTGCGTGTGGGCGGGCTACTACGCCGCATTGCGCTACTGGCGGGACGATGCCGCGGCCTTGCTGCGCTGAGCGGCGGCGGAGCAGGGCGCCATGCTTGCCGGATGGCGGCCGGCCGGGGGGAATGAAGGCGGCGGCAGGGTGCGCGTGTTAAGATTCCACCCTTTTGATTCACGCGGATTTCACCGCCTTCGAGCATGACACAGTTCGCCAAGGAAACACTGCCGATCAGCCTCGAGGAGGAAATGCGCCACTCCTACCTGGATTACGCGATGAGCGTGATCGTGGGGCGGGCGCTGCCCGACGCGCGCGACGGCCTCAAGCCGGTGCACCGGCGGGTGCTGTACGCGATGCACGAGCTGTCCAACGACTGGAACCGTGCCTACAAGAAATCCGCGCGTATCGTCGGCGACGTCATCGGTAAATACCATCCGCACGGCGACTCCGCGGTGTACGACACCATTGTGCGCATGGCGCAGGATTTCTCGCTGCGCTACATGCTGGTCGATGGCCAGGGCAATTTCGGCTCGGTCGACGGCGACAGCGCGGCGGCGATGCGGTACACCGAAATCCGCATGGCGCGCATCGGCCACGAGTTGCTCGCCGATATCGACAAGGAAACGGTGGATTTCGGGCCGAACTACGATGGCTCCGAAAAGGAACCGCTGATCCTCCCGGCGAAGATCCCCAACCTGCTGATCAACGGCTCCTCCGGCATCGCGGTCGGCATGGCGACCAACATTCCGCCGCACAACCTCGGCGAAGTGGTCGATGCCTGCCTGAAGCTGCTCGAAGACCCGGACACCGACATCGAGGCGCTGATCGACATTGTCAAGGCGCCCGACTTCCCGACCGCCGGCCTGATCTACGGCCTGCACGGTGTGCATGAGGGCTACCGCACCGGCCGCGGCCGGGTGGTGATGCGCGCGCGCACCCACATCGAGCCGATCGGCAAGAACGGCGACCGCGAGGCGATCATCGTCGACGAGCTGCCCTACCAGGTGAACAAGCGCTCGCTGATCGAGCGCATCGCCGAATTGGTCAACGAGAAGAAGATCGAGGGCATCAGCGATCTGCGCGACGAGTCGGACAAGTCCGGCATGCGCATGGTGATCGAGTTGAAGCGCAACGAGATGCCCGAGGTCGTGCTCAACAACCTGTACAAGCATACCCAGCTGCAGGACACCTTCGGCATGAACATGGTCGCGCTGGTCGATGGCCGGCCGCGCCTGCTCAATCTCAAGCAGATGCTGGTGTGCTTCCTCGAGCACCGCCGCGAGGTCATCACCCGCCGCACCATTTTCGAACTGAGAAAGGCGCGCGAGCGTGGCCACATTCTCGAAGGCCTGGCGGTGGCGTTGTCCAACGTGGACGAAATCATCGCCCTGATCAAGGCCGCGCCGACTCCGGCGGATGCCAAGCGCGGCCTCATGGAGCGCACCTGGCGCTCGCCGCTGGTCGAGGAGATGCTCAGCCGCGCGCTCGCCGACAGCTACCGGCCGGACGGGCTCGATCCGCAGTTCGGCTTCTCCGCCCAGGGCTATCGCCTGTCCGACGCCCAGGCCCAGGCCATCCTCGAACTGCGCCTGCAGCGCCTCACCGGGCTGGAGCAGGACAAGATCGTCGGCGAATACCGGGAGGTGATGGACGTCATCACCGACCTGCTCGACATCCTGGCGCGGCCCGAGCGCATCACCGCGATCATCGTCGACGAGCTGTCGGCGATCCGCACCCAGTTCGGCGACCCGCGGCGCTCGGAAATCGTCATGAGCACGGCCGAGATCAACATCGAGGACCTGATCACCCCCGAAGACATGGTGGTGACCCTGTCGCACACCGGCTACTTCAAGCGCCAGCCGCTTGCCGACTACCGGGCCCAGCGCCGTGGTGGCCGTGGCAAGCAGGCGACCTCGATGAAGGACGAGGACTTCATCGACCACCTCTTCGTCGCCAACACCCACGACACCGTGCTGTGCTTCTCCAGCCGCGGGCGCTGCTACTGGCTGAAGGTGTACGAGGTCCCCGAAGGCACGCGCAACTCGCGCGGCAAGCCCATCGTCAATCTGTTCCCGCTCGTCGAGGGCGAGAAGATCACCGCGGTGCTGCCGGTCAAGGAGTTCGACGAGGAGCACTTCGTGTTCATGGCGACCTCCGAAGGCACGGTCAAGAAGACCGCGCTCACCGCCTTCTCCAATCCGCGCAAGGCCGGCATCATTGCGGTGGATTTGGACGATGGCGACCACCTGATCGGGGTCGCGATCACCGACGGCGCCTGCGACGTGATGCTGTTCTCCGACGCAGGCAAGG
This sequence comes from Pseudomonadota bacterium, assembly GCA_023459095.1. Lineage (GTDB taxonomy): Bacteria > Pseudomonadota > Gammaproteobacteria > Burkholderiales > Rhodocyclaceae > JAEWVQ01. The sequence continues at coordinate 10,968 of JAEWVQ010000298.1, forward strand.
CGGTGCGCTTCGCCGAGAGCGACGTGCGGCCGATGGGGCGCGGCGCCCGCGGTGTGCGCGGCATGACCCTGGAAGACGGCCAGCGCGTGATCGCGATGCTGGTCGCCAAGGGCGAGGAGCAGTCGGTGCTGACCGCGACCGAGAACGGCTACGGCAAGCGCACTCCGGTCGGCGAGTACACCCGCCACGGCCGCGGCACCAAGGGCATGATCGCGATCCAGACCTCCGACCGCAACGGCAAGCTGGTGGGCGCCGTGCTGGTCGATCCGACCGACGAGGTGATGCTGATCTCCACCGGCGCGGTGCTGATCCGCACCAAGGTGCAGGACATCCGCGAACTAGGTCGCGCCACCCAGGGCGTGACCCTGATCAACCTCGATGAAGGCACCTTCCTTGCCGGCATCGAGAAGGTTGCCGAGTCCGAGGACGACGAGCCGGTCGCCGGCGGCGGCGACGACAATCCCGAGCAGGGCAACGGCAACGAAGACAACGGCGGCCCGTCCGGCGACAGCGCAGGTCCGGCCGCAGCGCAAGGAGACGAGGCATGAGCCGCGTGTGGAATTTCAGCGCCGGCCCGGCAGCGCTGCCCGATGAAGTGCTGCGCCAGGCTGCCGAGGAAATGCTCGACTGGCATGGTTCGGGCATGGGCGTGATGGAGATGAGCCATCGCGGCAAGGAGTTCGTGGCCATCGCCGAACAGGCGGAGGCCGACCTGCGCGAACTGCTCGCGGTGCCGGCGAATTACCGCATCCTGTTCATGCAGGGCGGGGCGCTGGCCGAGAACGCGATCATCCCGCTCAACCTGATGGGCGAGCGCACGGTCGCCGATTATGTGGTCACCGGCTCGTGGTCGGTGAAATCGCAGCAGGAAGCGCGCAAGTACGCCACGGTGAATATCGCCGCGACCTCCGAAGCGAGTGCCTGGACCACGGTGCCGGCGATGGAGACGTGGCAGCTGTCGGCCGATCCGGCCTATGTGTTTACCTGCACCAACGAGACCATCGGCGGCGTCGAGTACCCGTTCGAGGTCGATCTGGCGCGCGTTGGCCGCGGCGAGGTGCCGGTGGTCGCCGACATGTCCTCGCACATCCTGTCGCGCGCGGTGGATGTGTCGAAATACGGGCTGATCTTCGGTGGCGCACAGAAGAACATCGGTCCCGCCGGCCTCACCCTCGTCATCGTCCGCGACGACCTCCTCGGCCGCGCGCTGCCGCACTGCCCGACCGCGTTCGACTACAAGACCGTGGCCGCCAACAAGTCGATGTACAACACCCCGCCCACCTATGCGATCTACATCGCCGGGCTGGTGTTCCAGTGGCTCAAGCGGCAGGGCGGGGTGGCCGTGATGGAGGCGCGCAACGTCGCCAAGGCGAAGCTGCTGTACGACTTCCTCGACAGCAGCGATTTCTACGAGAACCGGGTCGATCCGGCCTGCCGTTCGCGCATGAACGTGCCCTTCTTCCTCAAGGACGAGACCCGCAACGAGGCGTTCCTCGCCGGCGCCAGGGAGGCCGGGCTGTTGCAGTTGAAAGGGCACAAATCGGTGGGCGGCATGCGCGCGTCGATCTACAACGCGATGCCGATCGAGGGCGTGCACGTCCTGGTCGATTATCTGCGCGATTTTGCCGCGCGCAAGGCGTGAGCCGCGGTTGCGGCGATCTGGAAGCAAGAGCATGAGTGACGAACTGCTGAAGCTGCGCAACGAAATCGACCGCCTCGACGGCGAAATCCTCGCCCGTCTGTCCGAGCGCGCGCGCTGTGCGCAGCGCGTGGGCGAGATCAAGCACGGCAACATCTACCGCCCCGAGCGCGAAGCCCAGGTGCTGCGCCGGCTCGCCGAGATCAACCCGGGGCCGCTGCCGGCGCCGGCGGTGCAGAAGATCTTCCGCGAGATCATGTCGGCGTGCATGGCGCTCGAGCACCCGTTGCGCGTCGCCTATCTCGGCCCCGCGGGCACCTTTTCGGAGAGCGCCAGCCGCAAGCATTTCGGTGCGGCGCCGAACTTCCTGCCGATGCCGACCATCGACGACGTGTTCCGCGCGGTCGAGGCCGGCAATGCCGATTACGGCGTGGTGCCGGTGGAGAACTCCACCGAAGGTGCGGTCGGCGGCACGCTCGATCTGCTGCTCGCCAATCCGCTGAAGGTGTGCGGCGAGGTCAAGCTGCGCATCCACCAGCACCTGCTGTCGCGCGCCGAGGGCATGGGCGCGGCCAAGCGCCTGTATTCGCACGCGCAGTCGCTCGCGCAGTGCCACGAATGGCTCAACCGCAACCTCGGCCACGTGCCGCGCATTCCGGTGGCGAGCAATGCCGAGGCCGCGCGCCTGGCTGCGGAAGATCCGGAGTCCTGCGCGATCGCCGGCGAGGCCGCGGCCGAACTGTACGGGCTCAACCGGCTGGCCACCAACATCGAGGACAATCCGGACAACACCACGCGCTTCCTGGTCATCGCCGATCACGATGCCGGCCCGTCGGGCAAGGACAAGACCTCCTTCGTCTGCTCCACGCCGAACCGTCCCGGGGTCATGCACACGCTGCTCGAACCGCTCGCCCGCCACGGCGTCGACATGACCAAGCTCGAGTCGCGGCCGTCGGGCGGCGGTTTGTGGGAGTACGTGTTCTACGTCGATATCCGCGGGCATCAGAGCGATCCCCCGGTGGCCGCCGCGCTCGCCGAACTGAACGCGCGCGCGGCTTTCGTCAAGGTGCTCGGTTCCTACCCGGTCGCCCCGATCTGAGCGAATTGAGTTTCGAAGCATTCCTGCATTGAGGAGAAAGCCATGAGCGTTGCCAGCCGGGCACCCGCCTACATCCGTTCCATCATGCCTTATCAGCCGGGCAAGCCGATTTCGGAGCTGGCGCGCGAGATGGGGCTGCCCGAGGCCGGCATCGTCAAGCTCGCCTCCAACGAGAATCCGCTGGGCATGGGCGCGCGTGCGCGCGATGCCGCCGCCGCCGCGCTCGCCGACGGTGCGCGCTACCCGGACGGCGGCGCGTTTGCGCTGAAGGCGGCGCTGGCGCGCAAGTTCGGTGTTGCTCCCGAGCAACTGGTGATCGGCAACGGTTCCAACGACGTGCTCGAGATCGCCGCGCAGACCTTCCTCGCCCCCGGCACCTCGGCGGTGTTCGCGCAGTACTCGTTCGCGGTCTATCCGCTTGCCACCAATGCGCGCGGTGCGCGCTGCATCCAGGTGCCGGCGAAGCACTACGGCCACGATCTGGACGCGATGGCGGCGGCGATCGAGGCCGACACCCGCATCGTGTTCATCGCCAACCCCAACAATCCCACCGGCACTTTCGTGCCCGGCGCCGAGCTCGAGGCCTTCCTCGCGCGCGTGCCGGAGGACGTGCTCGTGGTGCTCGACGAAGCCTATACCGAGTTCCTGCGCCCCGAGCAGCGCTACGACTCGATCGCCTGGGTGGCGCGCTTCCCCAATCTGCTGGTGTCGCGCACGTTGTGCAAGGCCTACGGCCTGGCCGGGCTGCGCGTGGGCTACGCGATCGCCCACCCTGAGGTCGCCGACCTGATGAACCGCGTGCGCCAGCCGTTCAACGTGTCGAGCATCGCCCTTGCCGCGGCCGAGGCCGCGCTCGGCGACGAGGAGTTCCTCGCGCGCAGCGCCGAGGTCAATCGCCGTGGCATGGAGCAGCTCACCGCGGCGTTCGCCGAACTCGGCCTCGAGTGGATTCCGTCTTCGGGCAACTTCGTCACCGTCAAGGTCGGCGACGCCGCGGCGGTCAATCAGGCGCTGCTGCGCCAGGGCGTGATCGTGCGCCCGATCGCCGGCTACGGCCTGCCCGAGTGGCTGCGCGTGTCGATCGGCCTGCCCGAAGAGAACGCGCGCTTCATCGACGCGCTGCGCCAGGCCCTGGCCTGAACCCCTGGAGTGCCGTCCATGCCCCTGATCGATAAACTCGTCGTCTGCGGTGTCGGCCTCATCGGCGGCTCGTTCGCGCTCGCCCTGCGCCGCGCCGGCCTGGTCGGCCGCACCGTCGGCATCGGGCGCAGCGCGGCGGCGCTCGAACGCGCACGCGCGCTCGGCGTCATCGACGAGGTCGCCGAAGGCTGGGCGCAGGCGCTCGACGGTGCCGATTTCGTGCTGCTCGCGACCCCGGTCGGGCAGATCGACGCCATCCTCGCCGCGATGGCGCCGCACCTGGCGCCGGGCACGGTGGTGACCGATGCGGGCAGCACCAAGGGCGACGTGATCGAGGCGGTGTACCGCCACCTCGATCCGCGCCTCGCCCATGTGGTGCCGGCGCACCCGATCGCCGGTGCGGAAAAGAGCGGGGTGGACGCCGCCTTTGCCGAGCTGTTCGCCGGGCGCAAGGTGGTGCTCACGCCGCTGCCGGAAAACGACCCCGCCGCGGTCGCGCGCGTGCGCGCGGCGTGGGCGGCGTGCGGCGCCGCCGTGGTCGACATGGCACCGCAGGACCACGACCGCGTGTTCGCCGCGGTCAGCCATCTGCCGCACCTGCTCGCCTTCGGCCTGGTGCACGACCTCGCCGGACGCGCCAACGCCGAGCTGCTGTTCTCGCACGCGGCGAGCGGCTTCCGCGATTTCACCCGCATCGCCGGCAGCCATCCGGAAATGTGGCGCGACATCTGCATTGCCAATCGCCAGGCGCTCCTGGGCGAGCTTGATCAGTACCTCGCCGAGCTCGCCTACCTGCGCGCGCTGCTGCTCGCCGGCGATGGCCCGCGTCTCGAACAGCTGTTCGACGAGGCGCGCCGCGCGCGCAACGCCTGGGCCGCCCAATTCACGCCCACCACCGCTGAGTGAACATGGAATTTCTCGATCTGCCGCCCATGCTCGGGGCCGCGGGACAGGTGCGCCTGCCCGGCTCGAAGAGCATTTCCAACCGCGTGCTGTTGCTCGCCGCGCTCGCCGAGGGCGACACCGACATCCGCGACCTGCTCGCCTCCGACGACGTCGAGCGCATGCTCGACGCGCTGCGCGCACTGGGCGTGCGCTGGGAGCGCGCCGGCGCCTCCGATGACTACCGCGTGTGCGGAGTCGGCGGTGCGTTTCCGGTGAAGGCCGCCGAGCTCTTTCTCGGCAACGCCGGCACCGCCTTCCGTCCGCTCACCGCCGCGCTCGCGCTCGCCGGCGGCGAGTACCGGCTGGCGGGGGTGGCGCGCATGCACGAGCGCCCGATCGGCGATCTGGTCGATGCCTTGCGCCAGGCCGGCGCCGACATTTCGTACACCGGCAACGATGGCTACCCGCCGCTGCACATCCGGCCGGCGACGATCCGGCCTGGCGGCGTGCTGCGGGTGCGCGGCGACGTCTCCAGCCAGTTCCTCACCGCGCTGCTGATGGCGCTGCCGCTGACCGGCGTGGAGACCACGATCGAGGTCGTCGGCGAACTGATCTCCAAGCCCTATATCGCGATCACCCTCGAGTTGATGGCGCGCTTCGGCGTCGACGTGCGGCGCGAAGGCTGGGCACGCTTCGTCGTGCCCGGCAGCGCCCGCTACCGCAGCCCCGGCACCGTGTATGTCGAGGGTGATGCGTCGTCGGCGTCGTACTTTCTCGCTGCCGGCGCGATCGGTGGCGGTCCGGTCCGGGTCGAGGGCGTGGGCCGCGACAGCATTCAGGGCGACGTGCGCTTCGCCGAGGCGCTCGCGCAACTGGGCGCGTGCATTACCCTCGGCGACAACTGGATCGAGGCCGCAGCGCCTGCGAGCGGACGGCTCAAGGCCTTCGATCTCGATCTCAACCACATCCCCGACGCGGCGATGACGCTGGCGGTGGCCGCGTTGTTCGCCGACGGACCGTGCACGCTGCGCAACATCGCGAGCTGGCGGGTCAAGGAGACCGACCGCATCGCGGCGATGGCGACCGAGCTGCGCAAGGTCGGCGCCGAGGTCGAGGAGGGCGCCGACTACCTGCGTGTGACCGCGCCCGCAGCGCTGCGTCCGGCGGCGATCGACACCTACGACGATCACCGCATGGCGATGTGCTTCTCGCTGGTCGCGCTCGGCGGCTGCCGGGTGCGCATCAACGACCCGAAGTGCGTGAACAAGACCTTTCCCGGTTACTTCGAGGCCTATGCGCGCGTCGCGCGACCGGTGCCGGTGGTGGCGATCGATGGTCCTTCGGCCTCGGGCAAGGGCACGGTCGCCGCGCGCGTGGCGCAGGCGCTGGGGTGGCACCATCTCGACAGCGGCGCGCTGTACCGTCTGGTCGCGCTTGCCGCTTTCGATGCCGGTGTCGCGCTCGACGACGAGGCCGCGCTCGCTGCCCTTGCCGCGGCGTTGCCGGCGCGCTTCGAGGGCGACCGCATCGTGCTCGGCGAGGTCGACGTGACCGATGCGATCCGTGCCGAGCGCTGTTCGGTGGGCGCGTCCAAGGTGGCGGTGCTGCCGGCGGTGCGCCAGGCGCTTTTCGACCGCCAGCGCGACTACCGCAAGGCTCCCGGACTGGTGGGGGAGGGGCGCGACATGGGCTCGGTGATCTTCCCGGATGCGCAGGTCAAGATCTTCCTCACCGCAAGCGCCGAGGCGCGTGCCGAGCGCCGGTATAAGCAGTTGATGGAAAAGGGTTTGCCTGCTAGTATGCAAGACCTTCTGCAGGATCTACGGGAGCGGGACGCGCGCGATGCCGCCCGTGCCGTGGCGCCCCTGCAGCAGTTGCCGGACGCGGCGCTGCTCGATACCACCGAAATGGATGTCGACACCGCCGTTGCCTTCGTGCTCGATCGCGTGCGAGATCGAGCACGGGGCGCCGGCTGAAACCGAGCGCGGTCGGGGCAGTCCCGGCGCGTCAGTCGTCAATCAACCTTGTTTGCCGTCGCACGGCGGTTCCGGATTTTTCCCTTTATGTCCACTGCCACCCCTGTTTCCTTCGAAGAAAGTTTTGCCGCTCTTTTCGAGGAAAGCCTCGCCCTTCAGGAAATGCGCGCCGGTGAAGTCATCACCGCCGAAGTCGTGCGCATCGACCAGAACTTCGTCGTCGTCAACGCCGGCCTGAAGTCCGAGAGCTATGTGCCGATCGAAGAGTTCCGCAACGACCGCGGCGAACTCGAAGTGAATCTCGGCGATTTCGTGCACGTCGCCATCGATGCCCTCGAAGACGGCTTCGGCGAAACCCGCCTGTCGCGCGACAAGGCCAAGCGCATCGCCGCCTGGAACGACCTCGAGAAGGCGCTCAACGACGGCACCCTGGTGAAGGGCGTGATCTCCGGCCGCGTCAAGGGTGGCCTGACCGTCATGACCAACAGCATCCGCGCCTTCCTGCCGGGTTCGCTGGTCGACATGCGTCCGGTCAAGGACACCTCGCCGTACGAAGGCAAGGAATTCGAATTCAAGGTCATCAAGCTCGACCGCAAGCGCAACAACGTCGTCGTGTCGCGCCGCGCCGTGCTCGAGGAGTCCATGGGTGAAGAGCGCCAGAAGCTGCTCGAAAACCTGAAGGAAGGCACGGTCATCAAGGGTATCGTCAAGAACATCACCGACTACGGTGCGTTCGTCGACCTGGGTGGCATCGATGGCCTGCTGCACATCACCGACCTGGCCTGGCGCCGTGTCCGTCACCCGAGCGAAGTGCTCAACGTGGGCGACGAAATCGAAGCCAAGGTGCTCAAGTTCGACCAGGAGAAGAACCGCGTCTCCCTGGGCCTCAAGCAGCTCGGCGAAGATCCGTGGGTCGGCATCTCGCGCCGCTACCCGCAGGGCACCCGTCTGTTCGGCAAGGTGACCAACATCACCGACTACGGCGCCTTCGTGGAAGTCGAGCAGGGCATCGAGGGTCTGGTGCACGTGTCCGAAATGGACTGGACCAACAAGAACATCCATCCGACCAAGGTCGTCCAGCTCGGCGACGAAGTCGAAGTGATGATTCTCGAGATCGACGAAGACCGTCGCCGCATCTCGCTGGGCATGAAGCAGTGCATGTCCAACCCGTGGGACGATTTCGCCATCAACCACAAGAAGGGCGACAAGGTCCGCGGCCAGATCAAGTCGATCACCGACTTCGGCGTGTTCATCGGCCTGGATGGCGGCATCGACGGTCTGGTGCATCTGTCCGACCTGTCGTGGAGCGAGTCCGGCGAGGATGCCGTGCGCCGCTTCAAGAAGGGCGACGAAGTCGAAGCCATCGTGCTGGCGATCGACGTCGAGCGTGAGCGCATCTCGCTGGGCATCAAGCAGATGGAAGGCGACCCGTACACCAACTTCATCGCCACCCACGAGAAGAACACCCTCGTCCGCGGCACCGTGAAGTCGGTCGATGCGCGCGGCGCGGTGATCGCCCTGGGTGACGACGTCGAAGGCTACCTGCGTGCCTCCGAAGCGGCGGCTCACCGTATCGACGACCTCACCACCGTGTTCAAGGAAGGTGACGAAGTCGAGGCGATGATCATCAACGTCGATCGCAAGACCCGCTCCATCAACCTGTCGATCCGTCAGAAGGATCAGGTCGAGCAGTCCGAAGTCATGAACAAGATGGCTTCCGAAAGCTCCGCCGCTTCCGGCACGACGAATCTGGGCGCGCTGCTGAAGGCCAAGCTGAACGAACAGAAGCAGTAATCTGGCCGATCATGACCAAATCGGAGCTGATTGCCCAGCTGGCGGTGCGTTTTCCCCAGCTGGTGGCAAAGGACGCCGATTACGCGGTCAAGATGATTCTCGATGCGATGACCGACGCCCTGGCGCGTGGCGATCGCATCGAGATCCGCGGGTTTGGTAGCTTTGCGCTGAATTACCGTCCGCCTCGCGTTGGACGCAACCCGAAATCGGGCGAGAAGGTGCACGTGCCGGAGAAGTACGTGCCGCACTTCAAGGCCGGCAAGGAATTGCGCGAGCGGGTGGATGTCGGCGGATGACCGCGCGGCGATCGGTTGTGCAGTAATGACGGAAGGCGGCTTCGGCCGCCTTCTTTTTTGCATTCCGCTCGGAGATAATGCCGACCCATGCGCGCACTGATGTGGATTCTCCGCCTCCTGATCTTCTTTCTGCTGCTCGGCTTCGCGGTCAAGAACGACCACCTGGCCAGCGTTCATTTCTTTTTTGGCGGCGAATGGCAGCTGCCGCTCGTGTTCGTGATCCTGCTCAGTGTCGCCGCCGGCGCTTTGCTCGGGGTGACCGCCACTTTCGCTTCGTGGCTGCGGCAGCGGCGCGAAATCTCGCGTCTGCGGCGCCAACTCGAGCGCGCCGGGCGTGATCGCCCGCAGCCCGCGCCGGGTGCCGCCGCGCAAGCTCCCGAGAGCTTCTGACCTCCATGGAAATACAGTTCTGGTGGCTGCTGGCGCTGCCCCTGTTCTTTGCACTCGGCTGGCTGGCCGCGCGCATCGACATCCGCCAGGTGGTGCAGGAGTCGCGCGCGCTGCCGCGCTCCTATCTGAGCGGCCTCAACTTCCTCCTCAATGAGCAGCAGGACAAGGCGATCGACGCTTTCGTCGAGGCGGTCCGCATCGATCCGCAGACCGTCGAGCTGCATTTTGCCCTCGGCAGTCTGTTCCGCCGGCGCGGTGAGACCGATCGCGCGATCCGCGTGCATCAACTGCTGGTCGATCGTGACGACCTCAGTGCCGAGCAGCGCCTGCAGGCGCTCGGCGAGCTCGGCCAGGATTTTCTCAAGGCTGGCCTGCTCGATCGCGCCGAAGCGGTGTTTACCCGCATGCGCGGCAGCGGCGCCGACGACGTGGCGCTGCGCTACCTGCTGGAGATCTATCAGCAGGAAAAGGAGTGGGCGAAGGCGATCGAGATCGCGCGCGCCCTGCCCAACCACGAAAGTTCGCTGTGGCAGCGCGACGTCGCCAATTTCTACTGCGAGCTCGCTACTGCGGCGCTCGCCGACTCCCGTTTCGACGAGGCCCGAGTGCACGTCGGTGAGGCGCTGGCGATCAACCGCCGCTGCGTGCGGGCCAGCCTGATCCTGGGCGATCTGGCGGCGGCCGAAGGTCGTGACGAGGACGCCCTGGAGGCGTGGAAGCGCATCGAGAGCCAGGACCCGGTGTATCTCGCGCTCGCCGCCGAGCGCATCATGGATGCCTACGGGCGGCTCGGACGCACCGAGCAAGGCCATCAGCTGCTGCGCTCGTGGCTGGAGCGCCACCCCTCGCTCGATCTGCTCGACGAGCTGTTCCACTGGGAGCTCGAGCGCCTGGGGCCGCGTTCGGCCTACGAGCTGGTGCGCGAGGAGCTGCGCCGCAACCCGACCCTGCTCGGCCTCGACAAGCTGCTCGAAGCCGCCTTGCTCACCGCGTCTGCCGAGCAGCGCGGCGATATCGAGCTGATCAAGCAGCTGATCCATGGCCACACCCGCAAGGTCGCGCGCTATCGCTGCAATGCCTGCGGTTTCAAGGCACGCCAGTTCCATTGGCATTGCCCGGCCTGTGGCGGCTGGGAAACCTATCCGCCGCGGCGCACCGAAGAGTTCGACATCACGCCCTGAATGCGGCGCCGCGCCAGCGACCGCCGGCCCTGAACGAAAGGAAGTCCGATGAAAGTTACCGTTGTAGGGACCGGTTATGTCGGTCTGGTGAGCGGCGCCTGTCTGGCCGATGTCGGCAACGACGTACTGTGCCTGGACGTCGATCCCGCCAAGATCCGTATCCTCGAGGAGGGCGGCATCCCGATCCACGAGCCCGGCCTGCTTGAGGTCGTGCGCCGCAACGTCGAGGCGGGCCGCCTGCGCTTCACCACCGACGTCGAGGCCGCCGCACGCTTCGGCACGATCCAGTTCATCGCCGTGGGTACGCCGCCCGACGAGGACGGCTCGGCCGACCTGCAGTACGTGCTCGCCGCGGCACGCAACATCGGACGCCACATGGACGGCTACCGCGTGGTCGTCGACAAATCGACGGTGCCGGTGGGCACCGGCGACAAGGTACGGGCGGCGATCGCCGAGGAACTCGCGCGGCGTGAGTCGACGCTGCCGTTTTCGGTGGTGTCGAACCCCGAGTTCCTGAAGGAAGGCGCGGCGGTGGACGATTTCATGCGGCCGGACCGCATCATCGTCGGCGCCGACGACGAGCGCGCGATCGAACTCATGCGCCAGCTCTACGGTCCGTTCCAGCGCAACCACGAGAAGCTGCTGGTGACGGACGTGAGGAGCGCGGAGCTCACCAAGTACGCCGCCAACGCAATGCTGGCGACACGCATCAGCTTCATGAACGAACTCGCCAACCTGGCCGAAACCCTAGGCGCCGACATTGAGCTGGTGCGTCAGGGCATCGGTTCGGATCCGCGCATCGGCTGGCATTTCCTCTACGCCGGTTGCGGCTACGGCGGTTCGTGCTTCCCGAAGGACGTCAAGGCGCTGGTTCGCACCGGCCGCGAGCACGGTCACGACCTGCTGCTGCTCAACGCAGTCGAAGCCGCCAACGATGCGCAGAAGCTGCGCCTGGTCGACAAGATCGTCGCGCGCTTCGGCGAGGATCTGCATGGTCGCCACTTCGCGCTGTGGGGGCTGGCCTTCAAACCCAATACCGACGACATGCGCGAGGCGCCCAGCCGGGTGGTGCTCGCCGAGCTGTTCCGCCGCGGCGCCACCGCGACCGCCTACGATCCGGTGGCGATGGAGGAGGCGCAACGAATCTTCGGCGACGAGCCACGGCTGCGTTACGCAACGCGCCCGATGGCGGCGCTCGACGGCGCCGACGCGCTCGTCATCGTCACCGAGTGGAAGGAGTTCCGCAGCCCCGATTTCGAGGCCATCGGCGGCGTGCTGCGCCAGCCGGTGATCTTCGACGGGCGCAACATGTACGATCCGGGGGTGATACGTCGCGCCGGCATCGAGTATCACGGGATCGGCCGCCGCTGAGCGGCGGCTGGCGGTGCGGGAGTGTGCGCGTGCAAGCTCCCGGGTGTCGCGGCTTTTCCGGAGTGCCGCGGGGCAATTTTCCAGAATCCGGGCCGTTGGATGAGTCACACATGGAATTCAAGACGCTCGAGGATTATGTCGGTCAGACGCCGCTGGTGCGGCTCAAGCGCATCGGCGCGGGGCGCAACAACGTCATCCTCGCCAAGCTCGAGGGCAACAACCCGGCCGGCTCGGTAAAGGACCGGCCGGCGCTGTCGATGATCGCGCGTGCCGAAGCGCGCGGCGACATTCAGCCCGGCGACTGTCTGATCGAGGCGACCAGCGGCAACACCGGCATCGCACTGGCGATGGCGGCGGCGATCAAGGGCTATCGCATGGTCCTGGTGATGCCGGAGAACCAGAGCGTGGAGCGCCGCCAGACGATGCGCGCGTTCGGTGCCGAACTGGTGCTCACCCCCAAGGAGGGCGGCATGGAGATGGCGCGCGACGTCGCCGACAAGCTGCGCGACGAGGGCCGCGGCATCATCCTCGACCAGTTCGCCAATCCCGACAATCCGCTGTCGCACTACGAAGGCACGGGCCCCGAACTGTGGGCGCAGACCGCCGGCACGATCACTCATTTCGTGAGCTCGATGGGCACGACCGGTACGATCATGGGCACCTCGCGCTTCCTCAAGGAGCAGAACCCCGCAGTGCAGATCGTCGGCTGCCAGCCCGAGGAGGGCGCGCAGATTCCCGGTATCCGCAAGTGGCCCGAGGCCTATCTGCCGGCGATCTACGAGAAGCCGCGGGTGGATCGCCTCGAGTACGTCAGCCAGGCCGACGCCGAGGAGATGACGCGGCGGCTCGCGCGCGAGGAAGGCATCTTCGCCGGGATCTCCTCCGGCGGCGCCATGCACGTTGCGCTGCGTCTCGCCGAGGAGCTGGAAAACGCGGTGATCGTGAGCATCGTCTGCGATCGCGGCGACCGCTACCTGTCCACGGGTGTCTTCCCGGCCTAAGCTCCGGCCCTTGCGCCGTGCCAGCCTGTGGCTGGGCGCGGCGCTGTTCGTGCTGCCGGCGCTGGCCTTCGCGCTGGGCGCTCTGTCCCTCACCGTTTCCGCAATCGAGCACCCGGCCTTCGCGCTGAGCGGCCTGCGCCTCACGGTCGGGGCCGATGGCGCGGTGCTCGATGTCGATCGCGTGCGCCTCGGCGACCACCACTGGCGCGCGCTGCGCTTGCGTTGCGCGCACGCCGAGCTCGGCGCCGAGGTGCTGCGCTGCGCGCGTGGCCGGCTTGCGCTTGGTGGTGCCGAGCTACCGTTCACCCTCGATGTCGATATCGACCCGCAGCGCGCGTCCGGTCGCATTGCGCTGCTCGGGCGCGATGGCGCGCGTGCGGTCGCGACCTTCGATGGTCGGCGGGTGCAGGCCAGATTCGCCGCGATCGATCTTGCCGCGCTCGCGCCGTGGCTACCCGAGGGGCCGCCGTGGCAGTTGCAGGGGCGTTTCGACGGCGAGCTCGACTGGGTGGCGGCGCCTGCCGGGCGTGTGCGCGTCGTCGGCACGCTGGCCGAGGCGGGCTTTGCCAGCGCTGATGGCCTGCGCGCCGGTGAGCACCTGGGGGCACGGATCGCGCTCGATGCGCGCGCCCGGGCGGGCGGCTGGGCGTGGTCGGCGATGCTCGACTGGCACGCGGGGGCGGCCTACTGGCATCCGTTCTATGTCGAGGCCGGCGCGCAGGTGCACGCTGCGGGTCGCTACGCCGGCGACCTCCTCGAGGTCGAGGCGGCGACCGTGACGATGGCCGGCGTGGAGCAGTTTGCCGCGACGCTGGTGCTCGATGTCACGCGCGGTGAAGTGCGCGACGCCGGGGTGGCGCTCGCCAACGCCGACCTCGCGTTAATCGGGCCGCGCTGGCTGGCCCCGCTGCTCGCGCCTGCCGCTGGCGAGCGCCTGGTTTTTGCCGGGCGGGTCAGCGCGGGCCTGCAACTCGTCGATGGCGAGCTTGTCGCGCTCGATGCGGTGTTCGATGAGGCCGGCTTCAGCCTCGCCGGCGCCGCGGGCGGCAGTGGGATTGCCTTCGGTCCGGTGAGCGGGGCGGTGCCGTGGCGGCGCGAGGCGGTGACGCGCGCCGAACTCGACATCGGCGGCGGACGCTGGGAGCAACTCGCCCTCGGCGCCTTTCGGCTCGGCGCCCGGCTCGCGGGCGACGAAATCGTACTCGACCGCAGCACGATTCCATTGCTCGATGGCGCGATGGTGGTCGATGGCCTGCAATTGGTGCGCACTGCCGATGGTTGGGAGGGGCGGGGCTCGATGGTGATCGAGCCGGTGTCGATGGGGCGTCTCACCGCCGCGCTCGATCTGCCGGCAATGGGCGGCGTGCTCGCCGCCTCGCTCCCAGGGCTGCGCATCCGTCCGGGCGAAATCGTGCTCGACGGCGCCCTCGTAGTCTCGGTGTTCGACGGCTACGTGCAGGCCACGCATCTGCGCGTGGTCGAACCCTTCGGCGTCGCCTCGGTGCTGTCCGCCGACATCGAGGCGCGTCATCTCGATCTGGCGCAACTCACCGAAACCTTCAGCTTCGGCAGCATCACCGGCTTTGTCGATGCCGACATCAGCGACCTCGAACTGCGGCGCTGGCGCCCGGTGAAATTCGACGCGCGCGTCGCCAGCAGCGCGGGGCGCTACCCGCGCCGGATCAGCCAGCGCGCGGTGCAGAACATCGGCGCGCTCGGCGGTGCCGGGGCGATGGCCGCGGTCCAGCGCAGCTTGTTGTCGGTGTTCGATACCTTCGGCTACCGCGAACTGGGCCTGCGTTGCGTGCTCGAGCGCGGGGTGTGCACGCTGGCGGGTGTCGGCGGGGCGGGCGCGGATGCGGCCGGGCCGGGGGGCGCCGGGTTTGCCATCGTGCGCGGGGGCGGCATCCCGGCGCTCGATGTCATCGGCTACAATCGGCGCGTCGACTGGGCTGAGCTGGTCGGGCGCCTGCAGCGCGTGATCGACGACAACGTCACGCCGGTTACCCGCTAGCAGGGCAGTCCGGTCCGGCGGCGGCCCGCTCATCACGGAGAAGAGGCCATGACGTCCTGCTTGCGTGCCGTGTCGGTGCTGGCCTTGCTGCTGGCGACCGCCGCGTGCGTCACGATCAACATCTATTTTCCTGCGGCCGCCGCCGAGAAGGCGGCCGACCGCATCATCGACGAGGTCTGGCAGTTGCGCGAGGGCGCCGGCGGCGCGACTGCGTCGCCCGCCGCCGAGCCCGCGCCGGGGCCGCAAGGAGTCAAGCCATGAGCATTTTCAGCCGCCGCGCCGCGGCGCTGGCCTGCGCCCTGATGCTGAGCGGCGCGGTCTGGGCCCAGCAGGGCAATTTCGACATCGACACGCCGGCGATCGCGGCCTTGAAGCGGACCATGCAGCAGCGTCATGCCCAGCTCGCGCCCCTTTATGCGTCGGGCGCAGTCGGGCTCGCCGGCGACGGCGGCGTGGCCTTGCGCGACATCTCGGGGGTCCCGCTGCCGCAGCGCGCCCAGGTGAATGCGCTGATCGCGGCCGAGAACGCCGATCGGGGCGCACTCTATCGCGAGATCGCGCGCGCCAACGGCCATCCCGAATGGGAGGCCGAGGTGCGCAGCACCTTCGCCCAGCGGTGGGCGGGACGCGCGCAGGCGGGTTGGTGGGTGCAGCAGGGCGGCGTGTGGGTGAAGAAGTGATGCCGGTTCTCGTCTTCGACATCGAAACCATTCCGGACATCGCCGGCATCCGCAGTCTCAACGACCTGCCGGATACGCTCGACGACTACGAGGTCGGCGAATTCGCCTTCCAGCAGCGGCGGGCGAGCAACGGTACCGATTTCCTGCCCCACCACCTGCAGCGCGTCGTCACCATCTCGTGCGCGCTGCGCGATGCGAATCAGTTCCGTGTGTTCTCGCTGTCGGAGCCCGATGTCGACGAAGGCGGCATCATCCAGCGTTTCTTCGACGGCATCGAGCGCTACACGCCGCAGATCGTGTCCTGGAACGGCGGCGGCTTCGATCTGCCGGTGCTGCACTATCGCGGGCTGATCCATGGCGTGTCGGCGCCGCGCTACTGGGATCTGGGTGACGGCGACTACAACGACTCGCGCGATTTCAAGTGGAACAATTACCTCAGTCGTTACCACACCCGCCATCTCGACCTCATGGATCTGCTTGCGCTGTATCAGCCGCGTGCCAACGCGCCGCTCGACGAACTGGCCAAGCTGATGGGCTATCCCGGCAAGTTCGGCATGGACGGTTCGCTGGTCTGGCAGGCATGGCGGGAAGGGCGCATCGCCGAGATCCGTGATTACTGCGAGACCGATGTGGTGAATACCTATCTTGTCTATCTCGGCTTCCAGCGCATGCGCGGGCACCTTGACGCGGAGTCCTGGGCGCAGGAGGTCGAGATCGTGCGCGAGACCCTGGGGCGGATCGACGCGCCCCACTGGAAAGACTTTCTCGCCGCGTGGCCGGCGCGCTGAGCGTTGTTGAGGAATCGGCGAGAAATTTTCAAAAAAGCTTTGACAAGTCGGAAGACCTGTCTATAATGCGTGACTTCAGCAGGCGCGTAGCTCAGTTGGTTAGAGCACCACCTTGACATGGTGGGGGTCGTTGGTTCGAGTCCAATCGCGCCTACCAAATTTTAGAAGCGGGTTCATCATGTTCCGAACTACCACTAAGGCCGGAAACTGAAGAAGTCGGATCCGCTTGTCTGCTAGAGAAAAAAGTGCGGTTCGACCGCACTTTTTTTTCGTCCACGATTTGCGCGGCGCTGCCGGACCGGGTGGTGCTGCAATATGTCCTTCTGCCCGAGGCTCCCGATCATGCCGAATATCACCCTTCCCGATGGTTCCGTCCGCAGTTTCGATCATCCGGTCACGGTTGGTGAAGTGGCGGCGTCGATCGGTGCCGGTCTGGCCAAGGCGGCGCTCGCTGGGCGGGTCGGGGGGCGCATGGTCGATCTGTCGCATCGCATCGATAACGATGCCGAGCTGGCGATCGTCACCGACAAGGGGGCGGAAGGTCTCGAGGTGATCCGGCACTCGACCGCGCACTTGCTTGCGCATGCGGTCAAGCAGCTGTTTCCCGAGGCTCAGGTCACCATCGGTCCGGTGATCGACAACGGTTTCTATTACGACTTCTCGTACAAGCGCCCGTTTACGCCCGAGGATCTGGCGTTGATCGAAGCGCGCATGAATGAGCTTGCCAAGCGCGAAATTCCTGTTGCGCGTGAGGTTTGGGCGCGCGACAAGGCGGTCGAGTTCTTCAAGTCGATCGGCGAGCACTACAAGGCCGAGATCATCGCGTCGATTCCGTCCGATGAGGATGTCTCGCTTTACCGTCAGGATGACTTCATCGATCTGTGTCGTGGCCCGCACGTGCCGTCGACCGGCAAGCTCAAGGTGTTCAAGCTCACCAAGCTGGCCGGCGCCTACTGGCGCGGCGACTCGAAGAACGAGATGCTGCAGCGCGTCTATGGCACGGCGTGGGCGAAGAAGGAAGAGCTCGAGTCCTATCTGCACATGCTGGAAGAGGCCGAGAAGCGCGATCACCGCAAGCTCGGCCGCCAGCTCGATCTCTTTCATATCCAGGAAGAAGCGCCCGGCATGGTGTTCTGGCATGCCAAGGGGTGGACGCTGTGGCAGCAGGTCGAGCAATACCTGCGGCGCACGATTGCCGAGCACGGCTACCAGGAAGTGAAAACGCCGCAAATCGTCGACCGCTCGCTGTGGGAGAAGTCGGGGCACTGGGGGATGTACTCCGATCTGATGTTCACCACGCAGTCCGAGAAGCGCGACTACGCGGTGAAGCCGATGAACTGCCCGTGCCACATCCAGATCTTCAATCAGGGTCTGAAGAGCTACCGCGACCTGCCGCTGCGCATGGCCGAGTTCGGTTCTTGTCATCGCAACGAGCCGTCGGGTTCGCTGCACGGCATCATGCGCGTGCGTAACTTCGTGCAGGACGATGCTCACATTTTCTGCGGGGAGAATCAGGTGCAGCAGGAGTCGGCCGAGTTCATCCGGCTGCTGCAGAAAGTTTATGCGGACTTTGGCTTTAATGACGTTCAGGTGAAGTTGTCGACCCGTCCGGAAAAGCGCGTCGGCACCGACGAGCAGTGGGATGCGGCGGAGGCGGCGCTCGCTGCCGCGCTCGATGCGCAGGGGCTGGCCTACGATCTGCAGCCGGGCGAGGGTGCGTTCTACGGCCCGAAGATCGAATTCTCGCTGAAGGATTGCCTGGATCGTGTGTGGCAGTGCGGTACGCTGCAACTCGACTTCAATCTGCCGGTGCGGCTTGGTGCGGAATACGTCGCCGAGGACAACAGCAAGAAGGTGCCGGTGATGCTGCATCGCGCCATCGTCGGCTCGCTGGAGCGCTTCATCGGCATCCTGATCGAGAACTACGCAGGGGCGATGCCGCTGTGGCTGGCGCCGGTGCACGCCGTGGTGATGAACATCTCGGAAGGGCAGGGCGAGTACGCGGCCGAGGTTGCGGCGAAGTTGAAGCGGGCCGGCTTCCGGGTCGAGGCGGATTTGCGTAACGAGAAGGTTAACTATAAAATCCGCGAACATAGCGTGCACAAACTGCCTTATCAGATCGTCGTCGGCGAAAAAGAAAAGGCGGCTGGCGTGGTTGCCGTGCGCGCCCGGGGAGGCCAAGATCTTGGTCAAATGTCCCTAGAGTCGCTGATCGAGCGCTGGAATCGCGAAATTGAGGCGAAATCCGGCTCGGTCTGATATTGGTATTCGTGGAGAACTGAACCATCGCTCAAGAAAAGAAGCAGCGCGTCAATGGGGAGATCAACGCGCCCGAAGTCCGGCTGGTTGGCGAAGATGGCGAACCGCTGGGCATCGTTTCCCTGAACGCAGCCCTGAACGCCGCTGAAGAGGCCGGGCTGGATCTTGTCGAAATCGCGCCGATGGCCAAGCCACCGGTTTGCAAGGTGATGGATTTCGGCAAGTTCAAGTATCAGGAACAGAAAAAGGCCCACGAAGCCCGACTCAAGCAGAAGCAGGTCCAGGTCAAAGAGGTCAAGCTCCGTCCTGGCACCGACGAGAACGACTATCAGATCAAGCTGCGCAACCTGAAACGCTTCCTCGACGAAGGCGACAAGTGCAAGGTCACCTTGCGCTTCCGCGGCCGCGAGATGGCCCACCAGGAATTCGGTTTGCGCCAGCTCGAACGGATCAAGGCCGACCTCGACGAAATCGGTCAGGTCGAGCAGATGCCCAAGATGGAAGGGCGTCAAATGATCATGGTGATTGCGCCCAAGAAGAATCGCTGAGCGCAGCACATGACACTGCTCCTGTCCGCCGGACAGGCGCAGGACCGGCGCGGTGACGTGCTGGAAAACAAGTGGTGTCGGGTATCAAACGCGTCGTGGTCGGCGCTACCTGACGGCATTCATAAACACGGAGTCTTAGCATGCCCAAGATGAAGACGAAGAGCGGCGCCAAGAAGCGTTTCAAGGTGCGCTCCAGCGGCGGGATCAAGCGGTCCCAGGCGTTCAAGCGCCACATCCTTACCAAGAAGACCACCAAGAGCAAGCGCCAGCTGCGCGGCATGACCGAAGTCCATGCCAGCGACGAGAAGCTGATCCGCGCCATGCTGCCTTACGCTTGATAGGAGACCGCCATGCCCCGAGTTAAACGTGGTGTAACCGCCCGCGCCCGTCACAAGAAAGTCCTCGTCCAGGCCAAGGGTTACCGCGGCCGTCGCAAGAACGTATACCGCATCGCCAAGCAGGCGGTGATGAAGGCTGGCCAGTACGCCTACCGCGACCGTCGTCAGCGCAAGCGTCAGTTCCGTGCCCTGTGGATCGCCCGTATCAACGCGGCGGCCCGTGAGCTGGGTCTGACCTACAGCACCTTCATGAACGGTCTGAAGAAGGCCGCCGTCGAAGTTGACCGCAAGGTCCTGGCCGATCTGGCCGTGTTCGACAAGCCGGCGTTTGCGGCGCTCGCCGATCAAGCCCGGGCCAAACTCGCTGCGTAACCGAACGCAGCCCGAAAAAAGGAGGCCTGGCCTCCTTTTTTTTTCTGATTTCCCGGATGGCAGGCAAATGGATAACCTGGATCAACTCGTTCAACAGGCCGAAGCCGAGTTCGTCGCGGCGGCGGACGGAGCCCAGCTGGAGCAGGCCAAGGCGCGTTACCTGGGCAAGAGCGGATCGCTCACCGAGCGGCTGAAGTCGCTCGGCAAGCTCGCGCCCGAGGAACGCCGCGAGGCCGGTGCCGAGATCAACCGCGCCAAGGAGGCGATCGAGTCCGCACTCGAGGCGCGCCGTCAGGCTCTGCGCGAGGCCGCCCTGCAGGCTCAGCTCGCCGCCGAGGCGCTGGACGTGACCCTGCCCGGACGCGGTGCGCCGGCCGGCGGCCTGCATCCGGTGAGCCGCACGCTCGAGCGCATCGAGCACCTGTTCCGTTCGATCGGCTTCGTCGTCGCCGAAGGGCCCGAGATCGAAACCGACTGGCACAACTTCACCGCGCTCAACACCCCGGAGAACCATCCCGCGCGGTCGATGCACGACACCTTCTATCTCGAGGGTCGTGATGACGTGCTGCTGCGCACTCACACCAGCCCGGTGCAGGTGCGCACGATGCTCGAGCACGTGGCGCGCTACCGCGATCGCGAGACGATGCCCGAGATTCGCATCATCGCCCCCGGCCGTGTCTATCGCGTCGATTCCGACGCTACCCACTCGCCGATGTTCCATCAGGTCGAAGGCCTGTGGGTGGGCGAGAACGTCAGCTTTGCCGACCTCAAGGGGGTGATCGCCGACTTCCTGCGCAAGTTCTTCGAGACCGAAGACCTGCAGGTGCGCTTCCGTCCGTCCTTCTTCCCGTTCACCGAGCCGTCGGCCGAAATCGACGTCGCCTTCATGAGCGGCGCGCTGGAAGGGCGCTGGCTGGAGATCGCCGGCTGCGGCATGGTGCATCCGAACGTGCTGCGCTTCGGCGGCATCGACCCCGAACGCTACACCGGCTTTGCCTTCGGCATGGGCCCGGACCGGCTGACCATGCTGCGCTACGGCGTAAACGACCTGCGCCTCTTCTTCGAGGGCGATCTGCGCTTCTTGGGCCAATTCAGGTAATCAGGTACTCGAACCATGCAATTCTCCGAACAGTGGCTGCGGACCTTCGTCGATCCGTCGCTCGACAGTGACGCGCTCGGTCACCTTCTCACCATGGCCGGGCTCGAAGTCGAAGAGGCCGAGGCGGTGGCGCCGGCGTTCACCGGCATCGTCGTCGCCCGCATCGTCGAGGCCGAAAAGCACCCCAACGCCGACAAGCTCAAGCTGTGCAAGGTCGATGCCGGCACCGGCGAGCTGCTGCAGATCGTGTGCGGTGCCCCCAATGCCGCCGCCGGCATGAAGGTGCCGTGTGCCCGTGTCGGCGCCGTGCTGCCGGGCGACTTCGCGATCAAGGCCGCCAAACTGCGCGGCGTCGAGTCCTTCGGCATGCTGTGCTCGGCGCGCGAACTGGGGATCTCCGACGATCACGGCGGCCTGCTCCAGTTGCCGGACGACGCCCCGGTCGGGCAGGACATCCGCGCGTATCTCGCGCTTGACGACACCCTGTTCACGATCAAGCTCACCCCGAACCGGGCCGACTGCCTCAGCCTCACCGGGGTTGCCCGCGAGGTCGCCGCGCTCACCGGGGCGGCGCTTGCGCTGCCGGCGATCGACGCGGTGACACCCAGCATCGATGCGCGCCGCGCCATCGTCCTCGACGCACCCACGGCCTGCCCGCGCTATTGCGGCCGTGTGTTGCGCGGCGTCGACGCCAAGGCGCCGACGCCGGAGTGGATGAAGCAGCGCCTGGCGCGCAGCGGCGTGCGCTCGATCAGCGCTCTCGTCGACATCACCAACTACGTGATGTTCGAACTCGGCCAGCCGCTCCATGCCTTCGACAACACCCGCCTGCAGGGTGCGATCCACGTCCGCCTGCCGCGCGCCGGCGAGCAGTTGCGCCTGCTCAACGAGCAGACCGTGACCCCGGCTGCGGACACCCTGCTGATCGCCGACGAGGCCCGCGCACTCGCGCTCGCCGGGATCATGGGCGGCGACGAGAGCGGGATCACGCTCGACACCACCGAGGTCTTTCTCGAAAGCGCCTTCTTCGCGCCGGAGGCGATTGCCGGCCGTGCGCGCAGCTACGGCTTCAGTTCCGACGCTTCGCACCGCTACGAGCGTGGCGTCGACTTCGATCTCGCGCGGCGTGCGATCGAGCGTGCGACGCGGCTGATTGTCGACATCTGCGGCGGCGAAGCCGGCCCGGTCGAGGAGGCGGTGGCGGCCGACCAGCTGCCGGCGCGCCCGGCGGTGCGTCTGCGTCCGGCGCGTGCGCGCCGCCTGCTCGGCGTCGCGCTCGATGACGCGGCGATCCAGGCCCTGCTCGAACGCGTCCATCTCCGTGTCGAACGCGCCGGCGACGAATTTCGCGTCACTCCGCCGTCGTTCCGCTTCGATATCGAGATCGAAGAAGATTTGATCGAGGAGCTCGCCCGCCTGCACGGCTACGACAACATCCCCGCGGTCGCTCCGCAAGGCGCGCTGATGATGCTCGAGCGCACCGAGTCGGCGCGCAGCAGCTGGGATGTGCGCCATCTGCTCGCCGATCGCGGCTATCAGGAGGTGGTCAATTTCGCCTTCGTCGAGGAAGCGTGGGAGCGCGATTTCTGCGCCAATGCCGATCCCATCCGTCTCGCCAATCCGATCGCCAGCCAGTTGAGCGTGATGCGGTCGAGCCTGGTACCAGGCCTGGCGGGCACGCTGGTGACCAACCGCAAGCGTCAGCAGGCGCGGGTGCGCGTGTTCGAGATCGGCCGCTGCTTCGAGCGCAAGGCCGACGGCGAGCCTGTGGGCGGCTTCCATCAGCCGCTGCGCGTCGCCGCGCTCGCTGCCGGCAGCGTGCGCCCAGAGCAGTGGGGCGAGCGCGAACGCGCAGTCGATTTCTACGACGTCAAGGGTGACCTGGAGGCCTTGTTCGCCCCCGCGCAACTGCGCTTCGAGCGCCTCTCGCATCCCGCGCTGCATCCGGGGCGGGCGGCGGCGGTGGTGCTCGACGGCCGCCACGTCGGCATCGTCGGCGAACTCCATCCGGTGTGGGTGCAGCGCTACGATCTGGGGCCGGCGCCCGTGGTGTTCGAGGTCGAGCTCGACGCCGCGCTCGAAGCCCGGCTGCCGGCCTACGCCGAGATCTCGCGCCAGCCCGCAGTGACCCGCGACCTCGCCTTGGTAGTGGGGCTCGATGTTGTTGCCGAACGCGTGATCGCCGCATTCAAGGAGGTCGCAGCGCCGATCGTGAGGGAAATCACGCTGTTCGACGTATACCAGGGCAAGGGCATGGAGCCGGAACGCAAGAGCCTTGCCTTCAGAATTTTGATGCAAGATACTCAGCGCACTCTCGAAGATGCCGAGGTGGACGCGGCGGTCGCAGCACTCGTCCGTCATGCCGAGGCCGTGCTCGGGGCGCGCCTGCGAGGGGCGGAAGAATGAATTCGACTTTGACCAAAGCCGAACTCGCCGACCTGCTGTTCGAGCGGGTCGGCTTGAACAAGCGCGAAGCCAAGGACATGGTCGAGGGTTTTTTCGAGGAAATCCGCACCGCGCTCGAACGTGGCGACAGCGTCAAGTTGTCGGGTTTCGGCAACTTCCAGCTGCGGGACAAGCCGCAACGCCCCGGGCGCAACCCCAAGACTGGCGAAGAAATCCCCATCACTGCCCGCAGGGTGGTCACCTTCCACGCCAGCCAGAAACTGAAGGCCGCCGTGGAGCAACTCAGCGATGCAAACGCTCAGCCCTGAGCCGAAGACCGAGAACCTGCCGCCGATTCCCGCCAAGCGCTACTTCACCATCGGTGAGGTCAGCGAGCTGTGCGGCGTGAAGACGCATGTGCTGCGCTACTGGGAACAGGAATTCACCCAGCTGAAGCCGGTCAAGCGGCGGGGCAACCGCCGCTACTATCAGCATCACGAAGTCTTGCTGGTGCGCCGTATCCGCCAGCTGCTCTATGACGAAGGCTTCACCATCTCGGGGGCGCGCAACCGTCTCGGCGAGTCCGTCCTCCACGATCAGGAGGACGCCGCCGAGGTTCGCCAGCTGAAGGCGCTGTTGGCAGAGGTGCGCGCCGACATCGAGGCCACGCTGCGCGAGCTGAAGGCCTGAAGGCTCGAGTGGCCGCCGCCGTGTTCAGGACGACGGCGCGGCCAGATTGGCGCTGATCCGCGCCAGCATGTCCATCAGCTGAGTCACTTCCGTTGCGCTGAACCCGCGCAGCGCCCGCGCTTCGTGGCGGGCGATGCGCGCGAGCGCCTCGGCGTGCAGGTCGAAGCCGGCGGCGGTTGGCAGAGCCTGCGGATTGCGCCGCCGTCCAGGCGTTCCGTCCCGCTGCAGCAGGCCGAGCGCCGCCAGGCGATCGAGCACCGGCGCCAGCGAGGCGCGCTCCACCCGCATGATGCGGGCAAGTCCCGGAATGCTCAGTCCGGGATTGCGGATCAGCAACTCCAGCACACTGAATGCGCTCGGTGTCAGGTTCAGCGCACCCAGTTCGTATTCGAAATCCTTGAACAGTGCCAGCTGCGTGCTGCGTATCGCATAACCGACGAGGTCGGGCAAGCGTCCGAGCGACACCGCGCGGGTCTGCGGCGAGCGTGCGGGGCGGGCATCGGCGGGGGCATCGGCGGGGGCTGCGGCGCCGGCTTCGGTCGGAGACCGGCGTGCGGACCGGGCGGCAATGGTCTCCAGCGGCGTCCGCCGACCGAGCTGACGCGGACGAAAGCCGGCGTTGTAGCGCGCGAAATGGTCGAGCAGCGGCGCGGCGGCGTCCGACCCCGGTTGCGGCAGGAGGCGGGCGAGGGCGTGGCGGGCGGCCTCGGACGCGAAACGCGCGGCGAGGGCTTTCGCCGATTTGCGCAAGGCATCGCGAAAGCCGAAGTAGCGGTCGGGGTCGTCGAGCCAGCGTGCGTCGCCGGCGAGTGTTTCATCGCCCATCCGCCACGCAGCGACCGCGAACGGCGCGCTCTGCGCCAGGCTGGCGAGGGCGGCCGCGCAGTGCGCCGGTCGCGTCGTCTGCAGCGGCGCGCCGCCCAGCCAGCCGCTGGCCTGATCGACGCCCACCAGCAACCCGGTTGGCAGCGCGCGGTGCCGCAGCCAGTGCAGCCGCACCATGCCGGGCACGGTCTCCTCGCGCGCGAGGCGGCGAGGCAGGCGCTCGCCGCCGTGGCGGCGCAGGCAGCGGTCGAGGCCGGAGCGCGAGGCATTGCAGCCCAGGGCGTGCAGCAAGGCGAGCAGGTCGTCGAGCGGCAGCGCCAGGGTTTGGCGCAGCAGCACGGCAAGCGTTTCCTGTTCCGGCGTCAGCGTGGTGCGCAGCCGCTTCGGGGTGTGCGGACGGTCCTCGATCGAGCCGCGCTCGCGCCATTTGTGCACGGTGGCGACGCTCAGACTGAGTTCGCGCGCGAGCTGGCTGGCCGGCAGCGGCGAGTCGCGGATGTAGGCGCGGGTCTCGGGGGTGGTGCGGGCGTTGCGGTGGCGTTTATCGTGCATGGCGGGGCCGGTGCCGGAAGAAGAGGCGTTGATGTTCATGATCATACGGGACTGGATGCGCGGCGGCTGCCGTTGGCGTGGATTCCGCAAAGGCGCTATCACTCGTCGCATGGCTTGTCATATTCGCAGTGCCAAGGCGAAGAATATAACAATCATATGGGACTTTAAGTCGGTGGTTTGCCCCTGGCCGACGCCCAAAAATAGACTCCGTCCGACTACTGATCACGCGCACGCCGCCGCTACCGGCGGACACGATGCGCGATGGGCGCATCGCCGCGGGCGGTGCGCTCGACACCGGGAGAGGAAGACATGAGCATCGAGCAGGGGACCGTTCTGTGGACGCCGGACGCCGCCACCGTGGCCGCAGCGCCGATTACCGCCTTCGCGCACCGGGTTGCGCAGCGCCACGGCGTCGAGACCTCGAGCTATGCGGCGTTGTGGCAATGGTCGGTGGATGAGCTCGCCACGTTCTGGGGCGAGGTGTGGGATTTCTTCGACGTCCAGGCCGACGGCAGCCCCGAGCCGGTGCTCGCCAACGAGGCGATGCCGGGGGCGAAGTGGTTCC
The DNA here is from genome assembly GCA_023459095.1 of Pseudomonadota bacterium. Classification (GTDB taxonomy): domain Bacteria; phylum Pseudomonadota; class Gammaproteobacteria; order Burkholderiales; family Rhodocyclaceae; genus JAEWVQ01. The sequence goes on from JAEWVQ010000298.1 coordinate 36,855, forward strand.
CCAACGTGCGCCTCAACTACGCCGAGCACATCTTCCGCAAGGCCTCCGCCACGCGTCCGGCGCTGATCGTGCGCAACGAGGCCGGCGAGGGCAGCGAAGTGAGCTGGGCGGAGCTCGCGGCGATGACCGGCGCGATCGCCGCCCGCCTGCGCGCACTCGGCGTGGGGCCGGGCGACCGCGTGGTGTCCTACATGCCCAACCTGCCGCACACGGTGGCGGCTTTTCTCGCTACCGCCAGCATCGGCGCGATCTGGTCGAGTTGCGCGCAGGACATGGGGGCGAGCGTCGTGCTCGACCGCTTCCGCCAGATCGAGCCCAAGGTCATCTTCGCCATCGACAGCTACCGCTACAACGGCAAGTTGTTCGACCGCAGCGGGCTGGTTGCCGAACTGCTCGACGCGTTGCCCACCGTGGAGCACGTGATCCATGTGCGCGGCCCGGGTGCGGGTGATACGCCGCCGGCCTGGCGCAACCGCATCGACTGGGACGAAGCGGTGGCGCAGCCGGCGCCGCTCGCCTTCGAGCGCGTGGCCTTCGACCATCCGCTGTGGATCGTGTATTCGTCCGGCACCACCGGGTTGCCGAAGGCGATGGTCCATGGCCACGGCGGCATCGTGCTCACCCATCTCAAGACCATGGTGCTGCAGCACGATCTGCGCGAGGGCGACCGCATGCTGTTCCTCGCCGGCACCGGTTGGGTAGTGTGGAACCTCATGGTGGGCGGGCTGCTCACCGGCGCCACCATGGTGCTCTACGACGGCAATCCGGCCGCGCCCGATGGCAATGCGCTGTGGCGCTTCATCGACGAGGCGCGGCTGAGCCATTTCGGCTGCGGCGCGGCCTACCTGATCAACTGCATGAAGGATGGCTTCGAGCCGCAGACCTTCGCGCGTTTCGAGGCCTTGCGCTCGATCAACGCCACCGGCTCGCCGCTGCCGCTCGAGGCCTACGAGTGGGTGCATGGCAAGGTCAAGCGCGAGCTGTGGCTGGCTTCGGTGAGCGGCGGCACCGACATCGCTTCGGGCTTCGTTGCCTGCGCGCCCATCCTTCCGGTCCATGCAGGCGAGATCCAGTGCCGCGAGCTCGGCGTCGCCGCCTACGCCTACAGCGATGCCGGCGAGCCGGTGGTCGACGAGGTCGGCGAACTGGTCATCACCCGGCCGATGCCGTCGATGCCGCTGTTCTTCTGGAACGACCCCGGCAACCAGCGTTACCTCGACAGCTATTTCGACGTCTATCCGGGCAAGTGGCGCCACGGCGACTGGATCCGGTTCACGCCCTACGGCTCGTCGGTGATCTACGGCCGTTCCGACTCCACCATCAACCGCCACGGCATCCGCATGGGCACCGCGGAGATCTATCGCGTGGTCGAGGAGCTGCCCGAGGTCCGCGACTGCATGGTGGTCGATCTCGAATACCTCGGCCGCGAATCCTTCATGCCGCTGTTCGTGGTGCTGCGCCCGGGCTTCGTGCTCGACGACGCGCTCAAGGCGCGGATCTGCGCGCAGATCCGCGGCAAGGCCTCGCCGCGCCACGTGCCCAACGAGATCTACGCGGTGGCGGCGATTCCGCACACCCTGACCGGCAAGAAGATGGAAGTGCCGGTGCGCAAGTTGCTGCTCGGCGCCGACCCGGCCAAGGTCGCCAACCCCGACACCATGGCCAACCCCGAGAGCATCGCCTTCTTCCTCGAACTCGCGCGCCAACTCAACGCGCAGCCGGCTTCGGCCTGACCCCGCAGCAAGGACTTCCCGCCATGAAACTCGACGAACTCGTTGCCATCGACATCCACACCCACGCCGAAGTGTCGTGCTGCCAGCCGCCCGACCCTTACGGCGAGGAGTACGACCGCGCCGCGGACCGCTACTTCGGCTCCGACCGCCGCCCGACCATCGCCGAGACCATCGCCTACTACCGCGAACGCAAACTCGGGCTGGTGATGTTCACGGTCGATTGCGAAGCCCACGTCGGCCGCCGGCGCATTCCCAACGAGGAGATCGCCGAGGCCGCGCTGGTCAACAGCGACATGATGATCGCGTTTGCCAGCATCGATCCGCACAAAGGCAAGATGGGCGCGCGCGAAGCCCGCCGCCTGATCGAGGATTACGGCGTGCGCGGCTTCAAGTTCCACCCGACGATGATGGGCTTTCACCCCTACGACCGCATGGCGTGGCCGCTCTACGAGGTGATCGCCGAATACGGGCTGCCGGCGATCTTCCACAGCGGCCACTCCGGCATGGGCACCGGCATGCGCGGCGGCGGCGGCCTCAAGCTCGAATACTCCAACCCCATGCACCTGGAAGAGGCCGCGATCGACTTCCCCGACATGCAGTTCGTCATCGCCCACCCGTCGTGGCCGTGGCAGGACGAGGCGCTGTCGCTGTGCCTGCACAAGCCCAACGTGTGGATCGACCTTTCCGGCTGGTCGCCCAAGTACTTCCCCAAGCAGCTCATCCAGTACGCCAACACCCTGCTCAAGGACCGCGTGCTGTTCGGCACCGATTTCCCGCTGATCACCCCCGAACGCTGGCTGGCCGACTTCCAGGAGGCCGGATTCAAGCCCGAACTGCATGCGCGCATCCTCAAGGACAATGCCGCACGCCTGCTCAAGCTCACGGCCTGAGGCCGCTCTCCGCCGACGAATTTCCCCGCAGAACCCCACAACAAAAGGAGACAAACGATGAAGGCGACCAAGAAGACCCTCCTGGCCTGCGCCGCGCTCGCCGCGACCCTGGCCGGCGGCGCCCACGCCCAGACCGCCCCGATCAAGCTCAAGCTCGCCCACTTCCTGCCCTCGGTGTCCAACCTGCAGAAGGATGTGCTCGAACCTTGGTGCGACACCCTGCGCAAGGAGTCGGCCGACCGCCTGCAGTGCGAGCTCTATCCGGCGATGCAGATCGGTGGCGCGCCTCCGCAGCTGCTCGGCCACGTGCGCGACGGGGTTGCCGACATCGTGTGGACCTCGCCGAGCTACACGGCGAACCTGTTCCCGCGCATGGAGGCGATCGAGCT
>JAEWVQ010000299.1 GCA_023459095.1 Pseudomonadota bacterium
GCGGGCGCATCCTGCCCGAGGCGAAGAACCCGGTGAACCGGCTGCTGATCTGGCTGTACCGGCCGATCATCAAGGGCGTGCTGCGCTTCAAGGTCCTCACGCTCGTGCTCGCCGTGCTGGCGATGGCGGCTACCCTCATCCCCGCGCGCCAGATCGGTTCCGAGTTCATGCCGACGCTCAACGAAGGCACGCTGTTCTACATGCCGGCGGCGCTGCCGGGGATGTCGGTGACCGAGGCCGGGCGCCTGCTTGCCACCACCAACCGCATCATCAAGACCTTCCCCGAGGTGGAGTCGGTCTATGGCAAGGCCGGCCGCGCCAACACCGCCACCGACCCGGCACCGCTGGAGATGTTCGAAACGGTGATCAACCTCAAGCCGCAGGACCAGTGGCGGCCCGGGATGACGACCGACACGCTGATCGCCGAGATGGACGCCGCGCTCAAGTTCCCCGGTCTGGCCAACTCGTGGACGATGCCGATCAAGGCGCGCATCGACATGTTGAGCACCGGCATCCGCACCCCGGTGGGGGTGAAGGTGTTCGGCAAGGATCTGGAGACGCTGGAGAAGGTGGCGCAGGCGGTGGAGGCCGCCGTGCGCAAGGTGCCGGGCGCGAGCAGCGCCTACGCCGAGCGCGTCGCCGGCGGCTACTACGTGGATATCGTGCCGCGCCGCGACCAGCTCGCGCGCTACGGGCTGACCATCGACATGGTGCAGGACGTGATCGCGACCGCGCTCGGCGGCGAGATGGTGACGACCACAGTGGAAGGGCTGGAGCGCTACGGTGTGTCGGTGCGCTACGCACGCGGCCTGCGCGACGACCCGGCGCGGCTCGCGTCCGACGTCTTCGTGCCAACCATGAACGGGCCGATTCCGCTCGGCCACCTCGCCGAGGTGAAGCTGACGCGCGGCGCCCCGGGCATCCGCACCGAGAACGCGCTGCTCGCGGCCTACGTGTATGTCGACACCCGCGAGGCCGACCTCGGCGCCTTCGTCAAGCGCGCGCAGCAGGCGGTGGCCGAGCAGGTCGCATTCCCGCAGGGCTACTACGCCACTTGGAGCGGCCAGTTCGAGAACATGGAGCGCGCCAAGGAGAAGATGAAGATCGTCGTGCCGGTCACGCTGGCGCTGATCTTCGTGCTGCTCTACCTCAACTTCCGGCGGCTGACGGAAACGCTGATCGTGATGCTGTCGGTACCCTTCGCGCTGGTGGGCGGGGTGTGGCTGATGTGGTGGCTGGGCTATCCGATGAGCGTCGCCGTTGCGGTGGGCTTCATCGCCTTGGCAGGGGTGGCGGCGGAGACGGGCGTGATCATGCTGATCTACCTCGACCATGCATGGAAGGAGGTTCGCGAGCGCAGGCAGGCCGAGGGCCGCGAGGCCGGGGTCGCCGATCTGTACGCGGCGATCATGGAAGGCGCGGTCGAGCGCGTGCGCCCGAAGATGATGACCGTGGTCGCCATCATGGCCGGCCTGCTGCCGATCATGTGGAGCACCGGCACCGGCGCCGAGGTGATGAGCCGCATCGCCGCGCCGATGGTGGGCGGCATGGTGTCGTCGACCGTGCTGACGCTGGCGGTGATTCCGGCGCTGTATGCGCTGGTCAAGCAGTGGGAGTTGCGCCGCAGCGCCACGCCGGCCCCCGCGCTGGCGACGGTGTCGAATCTGTAGTGCGCCTGACCTGCCCCGCTTTTTGGGACCACGAATGACTTGAGAAGCCCTGCCCGGGGAGCCGGCCCAGCGCCCCTTACCTCCACGTTGGAAATCATGGAAGCATTGTTCCTGTTAACGATCTATCCAGTCGGCGCATTCCTGATCGGGGCGGCCTTTGCCATTGCGACTTTCTACCGAAGGAAGCCAGTCACTGGTGTTGCTGCCACGCTCTGGTTCGTCTACGGCGTGTATGAGCTTCTCATGAAGGCCCGTATCCTGTGCACAGGGGAGTGCAACATTCGGGTAGACCTCCTGCTTATCTATCCGCTCCTTCTTCTGGCCACCGTCGCCGGGATCATCAGTGCGATTAGAGGTTGTCGGGCGGGCCGCTGAGACACAACCAGTTGCTGCGGACGCGACGGCCCTGACGGGCCGCGGCCTGAGCCCAAACGTCGAACGCCAGCAACGGGTCGTTTGACACCGCTCACGCCCTGTGCAGATAACCCGGACGTCGCCGGCATGGCTCAACCCCGAGTCAACCAGCGGGTTTGACCGCAAAAGTCTCTTCCTTCAACCGCCAGCCCATTCATCCATCCTGATGATGGCGGCGGGTGGGCTTGGCCGTACCGTGGGGGCGGGATGTCGCCGCCGGCCGCATGTGCGGTCGCGCGAGCGTGGCATCGGTTCCATTTTCAGGGAGAGCGTCATGCAGAACGTGCAACCGCGGTTGTCCTCGCCGTCGTCCGGCGTGGTGGTGACCGGTGGGGCGTCGGGGATCGGGCTGGCTTCGGCGCGGGCGCTGGCCGCGGTGGGGCGGCCGGTGGCGGTGTGGGATGTGGATGCGGCGCGGGCGCAGGCGGCCGCGGCGGAGATCGGCGCCGAGTGCGCGCGGGACGGCGTGCCGGCGCTGGCGATCGGGCTGGGCGTGGATGTGCGTCGTCCGGAGGCGATCGTGGCGGCGGCCGAGGCGACGCGGCAGCGTCTGCCGGCTATCGGCGGCATCGTCCATAGCGCGGGCATCGTCGATACCGGATCGCTCGAGGGCGTGACCCTCGAGGCCTGGGCCAACGGCCTCGACATCCATCTGCGGCCCATCGTGCTGCTGTTGCAGGCCTTGCTGCCCGATCTGAAGCGCCAGCCGGGTTCCGCGGTGGTGGCGATGGCGTCGATCAACGCCACGCTGGGCAACGGCATCAATCCGGTCTACTCGGCGGCCAAGGGCGGGGTGCTGGCGCTGGTGCGCTCGCTCGCCGACCGTCTCGCCGGCGACGGCATCCGCATCAACAGCGTGTCGCCGGGGCAGATCGAGACACCGATGACGCGACCGGCGATCGAGGCGCTCGCGCCCGGCCATTTCGAGCGCCGCATCCTGCTGCAGCGCATCGGCGCTGCCGAGGAGGTCGGGCGGGTGGTGCGCTTTCTGCTGTCGGACGAGGCGAGCTACATCACCGCGGCGGAGATCGTGGTCGATGGCGGCAACATCTCCTCGCAGCGCTGAATGCGCGCCCCGCCGTGGCGGGGCGCGTCGCGCTGTCTGCTTCAATCGATGAACAGGTAGTCGGCGGGGTCGGGGCGCGCGGTGCGTTCGGCGAAGTCGTCGTAGCTCCACGGCCAGCTCGCCGGCACGCCGTTGGCGTCGAGGTACCAGCTGCTGCAGCCGGAGGCGAAGATGGTGCGGCGGGCAGCGGCGATGCGCTCGGTGTCGTAGTGGCGCAGGGTCTCGGCGCGCAGCTCGACCAGCCCGCACTGGCCGCCGGCGAGCGGCGCCAGCAGCTGCTCGATGTAGGCCCACTGGCGTTCGGCGATGTCGATCAGCGAGAAGTTGCCCACCGGCCCGGTGGGGCCGTTGAGCATGAAGAAGTTGGGGAAGCTGGGCAGGGCGATGCCGAGATAGGCCGACGGGCTGGGCGACCAGAGGGCGTCAAGGTCGGCGCCGTCGCGGCCGTGCACGCGGGTCGGGCGCACGAAGCGGTCGGCCTGGAAGCCGGTGGCGAGCACCAGCACGTCGGCGGTCTTCAGGCTGCCGTCGCGCATGCGCACGCCCTCGGGTTCGATGCACTCGATGGCGCCGATCACGGCCTCGACGTCGGGGTGCTGGATCTTGTCGTAGTAGTCGGACGAATAGATCAGGCGCTTGCACGCTGCGCGGTAGTTCGGGCGCAGGGCTTCGCGCAGCGCCGGGTCGCGCACGCTGCGTTCGAGGTGGTCGCGGACGATGGCCTCGATTTCGCGGATTTCCGGGGAGTCCTGGTCGATGATGGCGCGGGTGAAGCGGCGCACCAGGCCGGTGTAATGCTCGCCGTAGCGGATCTGGTCGATGAGCGCGGGGTCGGCGCGGAAGGCGGCGCGCTGGGCCTCGGTGTAGGGCGCGTTGGGCATCGGCATGATCCACTGCGGGGTGCGCTGGATGTGGAACAGGCGCGCGGCGCGCCCGGCGAGCGCGGAGACGATCTGCACCCCGGTCGAGCCGCTGCCGACCACGGCGACGCGGCGGCCGTCGAGCGGTACCGAATGATCCCAGCGCGCGGAGTGGAAGCACGCGCCGGCAAAGCGCTCCAGCCCGGGCAGTGCCGGCAGGTTGGGGTGGTGCAGCACGCCGGTGGCGGCGATCACCACGTCGAAGGTCTCGTGCGTGCCGTGGCTGTCGGTCAGTGTCCAGCGGCGGCTGTCGTCGTCGAAGCGGCAGGCGGCGATGGTGGCGCCGAAGCGGATCAGCGGCGCGATGCCGTGCTCGCGCACGACGTCCTCGAAATAGCGCTGGATCTCCGCGCCGGGGGCGAGAAAGCTGCTCCACTCCGGGTTTGGCGCGAACGAATAGGTGTAGGCGTGCGCGGGCACGTCGCAGGCGAGGCCGGGGTAGGTGTTCTCGCGCCAGGTGCCGCCGATGCGGTCGGCCTTTTCGAACACCACGACCTCATGGACGGCGTCCTGCTTGAGGCGGATGGCGGCGAGGATGCCGGCCATGCCGGCGCCGATGATGGCGATGCGCAGGCGGCGCGCGGCAGGCGGTTGTGCGCGGGACGGCGTGCGGTCGGGCGGGGTCGTGGTCATGCGGGTCTCCGGGGGCAGGGTCGAGGAGGAAAAGGGCGCGCGGAAAGGGGAAGGCGGGGCAGCGTGCCGCGTCAGGCGGCGAATGCGGCGCGCAGCTGCGCGGCGGCGAAATCGAGCGCCTCGTCGGCGGCGTCGAGCGTGCCGAGCAGGCTGGCGAAGCCGTGGAACTGGCCCGGCCAGCGCCGCAGCGTGGTTGCCACCCCGGCCGCGGCCAGCGTGTGGGCATAGGCTTCGCCTTCGTCGCGCAGCGGATCGAAGCCGGCGGTGATCACCGTGGCCGGCGCCACGCCGGCGAGGTCGGTGGCGCGCAGCGGCGAGGCGCGGGGGTCGAGCCCGTCTTCCGGGCGCGCCAGGTACTGGCGCCAGAACCAGGCCATCAGCGCGCTGCCGAGGACCGGCGCATCGGCGTGCTCGCGGTGTGAGCGGGTGTCGCAGGCGCTGTCGGCGACCGGGTAGATCAGCAGCTGATGGACGAGGGCGCGTGCGCGCAGCGCGCGGGCGGCGGCGGTGGCGAGCGTGGCGCCCGCGCTGTCGCCGGCGACGGCGA